>CAYMRZ010000039.1:0-9784 GCA_964393045.1 uncultured Bdellovibrionales bacterium
TTTGATAACCTCCATTTTCGATTTTTTTAGCAAGCACATCCAAAAGGATGGGCTCATCTTCAATAATTAATACTTTTTCTTTATTCATTTTTTATTTTACTAATGGTTATACCTATATATTAATATAATAACATTAAGATGGAAATAATGCCAAAAGATTTCTATTTTTTTTATGACTTTATTATAAAACATTTTTCTAAAAATATCCAAAAAAACTGAAAATAACCCAGCACTTTTTTATCTGTCTTTTGCAGAAGACCCTGGGCGCCCGCCTGCAACGCTATGCGTTAGCATTTCGGGCAGGCTTGTCTGCCGACAAGGCAGGTAAACCCGCGGAGATTCATTTTTGCCGCAGAATTTTTTAAAAACTGAAAATGTGCTGGAAAAATATTTTCATTTTATGCTATAATAAAAACATTAAAACAATGCAGCGATAAACAATTACTTCATTGGAATGGCTTATTAGAATGACAAAAAATATTTTTATATCGAACAGAAATAATATCTAATAATAATTAAAATAAAAAAATGAATAAAGTATTAGTATTAGTGGCGTTTTTGGGAATGTTGGGGCTGATTCATCAATCTCAAGCGGCGAGTGAAAATTCCAGCCAGGGCGCCAAAGCGGGGAAGACTGAACCGGTGACCCAAGAAAGTTCAATCGGAAATGAAATTCAGACCCAAGAACAAAACAAGGTTATGAATCAGGGCGGAAACAGCCAAATTCAGACGCAGGAGCAAAACACCGTCCAACCCCAAAATAATGCCAATGGCAAATCCAATAACGAAAAAGCTAGCAGCAACCAGGGCAATGAAGAAAAGTTTTCTGGCAGCAATGTTTTGTCAAAACAAAAACAGAGCGAAGTAGCAGGAGCGGTGCAGGAGATGCTTCAATTAGCAGAAGGGAAACCGGATAATTTGGGAGAACGAATAAGAACAATTGCCCAGAATCAAAAGCAAAATCAAATTAAATTGGAGCAAAAAGTTGAAAAAATTCAAGCAAGAAGCAAACTTGCCAAGCTTTTTATTGGTCCGAATTATAAGGCAATAAATAAAGCCCAGGAAATATTAGAGCAGAATGATCGGCAAATTCAAGAACTCAGCCAAACTTTAGGCCAGTCTCTTGACGAAAGCGAACAAAAGCAGCTGGCCAAGGAGATTAAGATCCTGGAAGAAAATAATTCAGAGCTCAATAGTTTTTTGAAAAATGCCCAAGAAGGTTTTAGCTTTTTTGGCTGGTTCAACAAGCTGATTTCATAAAAATAATTACTAGTAATTATTAGGTTTTAAAAACCTGGCTAGTTTTTTACTTGCCAGGTTTTCTGCAACGTTTTTTATTTTTCAAAAATTTTTACTTTCCCCGGTGTTTCTCCATTTCCGGAAATTGTTCATTCCAGAGTCTCCGAAGCTCCAAACGGAGATTTTCTTTTTCCAGCACTTTCTTAGCTGCCCCAAGAACATCTTCTTTTTCCCGGCCTTCCTTAAAGGCTTGGATGATATCTTCAGCAGCGCTTAAGGAAAAAACTTCTTCTTTCCCAAGCTGGCCGCCCACAACTGAGAGATCTCCTGTTTCTATGTAGGAATGCCACTTTTCAGAAAGTACTACCTTCAACCTCTCCTTAAAATCTTCCGGAAAATACATTTTTACCTCCTTTGCTTTTGAATATTACGGTTAAAGAATACCAAAAATCCTGCCATTAATGCCAACCATCCCCAAACTGGAGTTTTCTTTTTCAAAGATATGCTATTGATTTATTATGCCTGCTATTTTCCAAAAATACACAAAGAGCGCTCTTCCTTCTTGTTTTCTAAATTCAAGTTATAATAACAAGGGAAAAAAGCTGAAAAGTCAAATGGAATGAAGATTACAAAAAGAAACTTTATAAACAAAACAAGAGAGGGGCAAGATGAGATATTTTATACAGATAGTGGTAATGGTGGGGGATATAGTTATTATTGGGGCATCAAGAAAACATCATAAAGTTCTTGAATTTCCCTGTAAAAAGTGTTCAGTAATCCTGCAAGCACAACAGGGCAAGAAACTTTAGTAACAAGATCATAACAAAACAATATGACATTCCAACATTCGTAAGAATGTTGGAATGTTGGTATTTGGTTATTTGATTCAAAAACCACAAAAAACATCTTCCGATATTTTTTCTTTTTCCTTGTAAGGTGTATAATAAACGTACGTACGTTCGTACTTACTCTATAAATTATTTAACAACAGTTTTCCTTTTTAGCTGGGATGGATTTTATGAAAAAAATATTACTTGCGTCAAATGGTGGATTTGCAATTAAGGGAATGAAGATGCTATTTGATGACATTTCAAAAATAAAATTAGCTTACATCACAACCGCCTCAAAAGGAGTTGATGATTTGCGTTATCTTCGTTGGCACAAACAGGAAATGGACAGGTTAGGAATTGATTATGAAGAAATTGATATTGACGGAAAGAATGAAGATGGACTTTATAAAATTCTGAAAAATAAAAATGCAGTTTATATTGAGGGTGGAAATACTTTTTATCTTCTGAAAGCAATCAGAGAGAGCGGATTTAAAGAAATTATAAAAGAATTGGTTGAAAAGGGAATGGTTTATTTTGGCTCAAGTGCTGGAAGTTATGTTGCTTGCCCAACAATTGAAATGTCTACTTGGAAGCCGGACCAAAAAGACAGATTTGGAATAACTGATTTTAGTGCTCTTAAACTTGTGCCATTTTTAGTAATGGCTCATTATACTCCAGAAATAAGAAATATTTTGAAAGAGAAAATTGCAAATCTAAAATATCCAATCAGAATTCTTCAGGACGGGCAGGGGATTTTAATAGAGGAAGAAAACTACAAATTTGTAGGCAAACAGGAGGAAATTATCTTATAAAAAATTAATTCCCAGTTAAATATTCACACTATTTAACGGGATAACTAAAAACTATGAAAAAATACCAAAGAAAACTAACCAAAGCCTCCAGCCACAGTTACTCCGTAGTAATTCCCAAGGAGATAATTGAAAAATACGGCTGGCGGGAAAAACAAAAAATAACTATCGAAGATAAAGAAAGGGGAGTTTTGGAAGTCAAAGACTGGAGAAGAAGATAAAGAGGAAGCCTTTTCTAACTAGGAAAATCATCTGCTCATTGCTCCAGCTCTAAAACTGCTTAGAAATTTAATATAAGAAAATGACCAAATACATCCTTCATGGAGGGGGGACAAAGATTAAAAATGAAGCCAACAGAAAATTTTTTGCTGAAATCGGCAGCAGCCTGGAAGATGGTGATGTTTTGCTATTGTGCTATTTTGCTCCATCTGTGCAAAGTAATTACACGGAAGAGGAAAAATTTGAAATGGGTTTAGAGAAATTTGAAAGTTATATTAAAAACAAAAAAATAAAATATGTTTTAGCCAAAAGAAAGAATTTTATCCAACAGTTGAAAGAAGCTGATGCTATTTATATCCACGGCGGAGAAACAGAGAAGCTTTTTGAAACCTTGAAAAAATATCCGGAATTTCTGGCGGAAGTAAAAAAGAAAAAATTAGTGGTCGGCAGTTCTGCCGGAGCTTATGTTTTGGCAAAATATTATGTTAGCGACTCTAATTGGAACAAAGAGGCTGCTGCTATGCTGGGCATTTTGCCGATAAAAATTTCCTGCCATTTTCAGGAAAAATTCAGAAAGAGAGTAGAAAATAAATTCAAGAAAATAGATCCTCGAAATAAGCTAAGGACTATTTTAATTCCAGAATGTGAAATGGAAATTATTGAAAACTAATTCTCCACTTTTTCTGTTTTCCGAATGTATTATAAATAAAAATGATGCGAAGAAAAACAAAAACCATAAAAGTTAATGACAAGATGCAGCGAGGCTACTCTTATAAGCTTATTGAGCCGATAGGAAAAAATTTTCATCCCGATTTCAAGCCGGGACTGGCTCCTAAGCAGATGCTGCGGCTGGGAGTTTTTGGTGGCAAATATATGACGGATTGCCGGAAAGAGTTTCCCCATGACTGGTTTGAAAAAGCTAAACTTTGCTCAGAAAAACACGATCCCAAACTCAACTATTTTGGCCTCAATGCTTCCCAGCCGCTTAGTGTCTGGCGGCAAAAGGGCTGGATCCGCAAAGATGACCCGCGTGGTTGGTTCCAGTGGTATTGCCGCTACTACATGGGACGCCGATCAGAAGACGATTTGCGCCAGATAAAGAGATGGCGGGCTATCAAGAGGCACATTAGCCAAATAAAAAAGAATTGTCGGAAAGGCGACTTGGACTGCCGGCGCAAGCAGCGCCAAGCAGTGTTACATTGGGCTTACGATAGCCGAAAGATATAATTTGATTTTTTAATTATTTTATTGTATAAAATCAGGAGGTTTTGAAAATTGAATTTGTACCTTAAAACATTTTTAAAAGAGGGGTTTATTATGGATTTAGGACATAAGAAAGTGACTAAGTTAGATGTTGCGGTTTATGCATTAGCAGTACTAGCCATCCTTTTTTCTTTATGTAGAGATGCTTTTCCAGAAGAAAAACAACCAGAAAAAACAGAAAAGCCGATGACGCTGGAGCAGATTTTAGCAGTAGAAAAGATAGAAAATGAAGGCTATGCCCGTAAACTGAAAGGGCCAGTGCCGTTCAGTCATCAGGGGCATCAAGCGGTAGCTTGTATTGAATGTCATCATGCCGGCGATTATACAAAATGCTCCGAATGCCATTTGCAGGAGACAGAGGATGAAGTGGTCAAAATTAAAACCGCTTTCCACCGCAATTGCAAGAACTGCCATAAAGAGCTGAAAAAAGAGAATGAAAAATCTGCGGCACCGTATCGCAAATGCAGCGGTTGCCATGCCAAGAAAGAGAAATAACAATAAATAAACTCAAAAAAACAAAAAAGCGGACTGGATAAAATTTCAGCCCGTTTTTTATTCGTCTTTTGCGGAAGATTCTAGTTGCTTGCCTGCCGGCAAGGCAAATAAATCTGTGGAAATTTATATTCCTCCAAGGTTTATTTGTCGAAGAAACAGGAAAAATAAAAAGCAATTCTTCTGCGCCTACAATCATACCTACTTTTCTATTTTTTTTGCCTTCCAGATATATTTTAAATTTTCCGGGCAAAGAAATCCGAATTGGCGGGAATCAAGGCTGTGTTCCGGATTATTGCCCAATATCCAGAAACAGCCATTTTTTATTTTTTCCACTTTTTTTACTGCTTCATTTTCAATCGGGCAATCCTTGCATTTAAAAACTGCTAAATCTCCGATAGCCGGCTTCTCTTGATAGGCGCAAACCCTTTCGCCTTCTTTTAAAAGAGGCACCATAGACTGGCCTTTCACTTTCACTTCCGTGCAATATTTCATAGCTTGCTTGTTTTTGACTTGCTGGTTGTTCCAAGAAAATTTTTCTTTTCTTGTAATAAATAAAGCGGTGGTCGCAACGGCAATAATTAGAGAAATAATAAAAGTTTTCATAAAAATAATTATAGCATAGAAAAGCCTGCTTACTAATAGTTTTCGTGTTATAATCTAAATAATTAAATTAAAAATATGAATACCTTAATTATTGTTGGTTCTATTTTAGCAGTTTTGGCTATCATCGGTAGCATTTTGCCGGCTATGCCCGGTCCGTTGCTGAGCTTTATCAGTTTGTTGCTGCTTTATTTTGCTAAAGGCACAGAAACTATTTCTATCCTGACTTTGGTAATTTTTGGTATTGCCATGGTTTTGCTGGCTTTAATGGATTATTTAGGGCCGATCTTGGGAGCTAAATTCTCCGGTTCTACCAAGAAAGGAATTTGGGGAGCAGTTATCGGCGCTTTTTTGGGGATTATTTTCTTCCCGCCTTTTGGAATTTTTCTGGGTGCTCTTTTAGGGGCGGTGTTGGGCGAGATGGCAAGCGGCAAAAAATTTGACCAAGCCATTAAAGCTGGTATTGGAGTTTTGCTGGGCAGTTTTCTGACAATATTTTTACAAACTGTCTTTTCCGTGGTGACTGCCGTCTATTTTTTCTGGAAAATATTTTGACAGTTGTTATGCGCTTTATAGTTTTAATTTAAGATAAGAAAAAATGATCTCCTGAAGTATTTAACTGCAAGTTCCTCAAATCAACCAGCCTCGGCTAGACGTCGAGTCTAGGCAGGCTAATTTTTTCACAAATATACAAATAAAAAATATTTTGAAAAAATGAAATTTTCAAAAACAAAAAATATCCCGAGAAATCGGGATGTTTTATAAATCAAGAATTTAGAGCCCTTTTTTCTTTTCTGGAAGATGTTATAATAAAAGTATAAGATTATAATTTTAAAAAATGAAAGAATTTAAAAACAAAAAAGAAACAGAATTCGAGGGCAATAATAATTTTTCAGGCGAAAAAAAAGAAAGTGGCACTGACAAAGAAATTTTGCCGGCCGAGAAATATAAATCCAAAAACCGAAAAATCATTTTTTTGCTTGGCGCAGCAGCCTTACTTTTTATAGTTACCGTTGGAATTTATCTTTTTTATAAACAACCGTCTAGTCCTCCTGGAAAAAAACCCAGCTCTCAAACAGAGGAAAAAAATGTCTTATCCGATTCATTGCAGGAAAAGTTGTCCAAACAATCCAAGCTGCAAAAATTTTCCAGTTATGAAGATATGAAAAATTATTTAGCTTCTTTATCAGAAATGGAAATGCAGGGGTTCCTTGGCATGTCCCAAATGACTGACTTGAAAAATGTGGGAGATAGCGGTTTTTCAGCTACCCAAAGAGAGACGGCTGCTCCGGAAGGCTTGGAAGAGGGAGCGGATTATTCAGCAACCAATATTCAAGTGGAGGGAGTGGATGAGGCGGATATCATTAAAACTGACGGAAAATATATCTATGCCGTTTCCCAGAAAGATTTATATATTGCCGAAGCTTTTCCCGCCCAAGAGGCTAAAGTGCTTTCCAAAATTGAGTTTGAGGATTTGCCGCAAGATATCTATATAAATGATAATAAGCTAGTCATTTTTGGTAATGATACACAAGTTTTTATCCAAAACGAAGCAACAGCGAAAGAGGCCATGCCTAACCCCCATCCAGATTCTTCTTATGTCTTTTTTAAAGTGTTTGACATCTCTGACAAAAAAAATCCTTCCCAAATAAGAGATTTGAAATTTGAAGGAAATTATTTCAATTCTCGGATGATTGGAGACCAAGTTTATTTTCTAACTTCCAAGTATGCTCGCTACCATGATGCGAATTTCCTTTTACCTAAAATTCTGGAGAATGGGAAAGAAGTTTACAATCTAAGCGGCAAACAATGCCAGAATTGCCCGCCGGTCTATTATGCAGAAATTCCATACAATAATTATAGCTTTGTTAATATTGCTGCCATTAATTTAGACGAAACAGACAAAAAACCAGAAAACCAGGTTTATTTGCTTCCCAGCACTCAAAATATGTATGTTTCCCAAAATAATATTTATATTACTTACACCAAACGCCTTAATCAGTCGGAAATTATGCTTGAGGTGATGTTTGACGTGATGTATCCCAAGCTAAGTCCTGAAGATAAAGAGAAAGCAGACAAGATTATGTCAGCTGATAAAGATATTTTAAACCAACAGGAAAAGGCAGAGAAAATTACCCGTATTTTTGAGAAATACGGTTTGGGTTTGTCAAAGGAGAGAGCTAGCAATTTGCAAAAAGAAATTCAAGATGAGATTGCCAAGAAAATGGATTGGATTTCCAGGGAGATCGAGAAAACGGTAGTACATAAAATCAATATTGCTAATGGAGAATTAAATTATAAAGGCTCGGGGGAGGTGACTGGAACGGTTTTAAACCAATTTTCCATGGATGAAAAGGGTGATTACTTTCGTATCGCTACTACTCGGAATCAGCAATGGTTAGGTATGTGGGGCATAATAAGAAGAGAAGAGAAACAGCAGGAATCTTTTAATAACCTTTATGTCTTAGATGAAGACTTGAAAATTGCAGGTTCTCTAGAAGGCTTGGCGCAAGACGAAAAAATTTATTCGGTTAGATTTATGCAGGATCGGGCCTACATGGTAACCTTCAAGCAAATAGATCCTTTGTTTGTTATAGACTTGAAAAATCCAGAGAATCCTAAGGTGCTAGGCAAGCTGAAAATTCCTGGCTTTTCCAACTATCTCCATCCCTATAACGAAAATTTGCTTATAGGCTTGGGCAGGGAAACTGAAGAAAATGAACATGGCGGGGTGGTCACTAAAGGCTTGAAGCTTTCCCTCTTTGACGTAAGCGATGTTAGCCAGCCTAAAGAAATCGACAAATATATTTTTCAAGACAAAAGCACCAGCTCCATTGCTCAAAATGAACACAAAGCTTTTCTTTTTTCTAAAGAAAAGAATTTATTGGCTTTTCCAATCAGTGTGAGCCAGCCAGTTTTTATAAATAATGTCCGGCAAGATATGGAAATCGCTCCGATGCCGGCTTCAAATTATTTCCGAGGTGCGGCAATTTTTCAGGTAAACGAGAAAGGATTTGAGCTGAAAGGACTGATTGATCACAGCGAAGGGGAGGGAGTTTTTCAGAAAAACAATTATGGCCGCCATTATTATTCAAACACTATTCAAAGGATTCTTTATATCGAAAATGTGCTTTATACTTTTTCCAATAATTATTTGCAACTGAATGCTTTAAGTGATTTATCTGAGATAAAAAAAATGGATTTGCAAAAAAGCCTGGAAGAAGATCATAGGGTTATAAATTAAGCGTTATAAATTAAAAAAGTATTATTATAATAATAAAAATCAAAAAAGAAAGGAGGTTTTGTAATGCCAATGAATGCAGAATTTAAAGTTAACGCAGAAGGCAGAAACAAAATTAGGTCAGGAGGGAAAAGTTTAATTTGGCTAAAATGTTCTTCTTGTCAAACTTATTTAAAAATTTTCGGATTTAATCCTATAAATTTCAGTTTCATTTTCTTTTGTCCCCAATGTAGGCGAGAATTTGAATTAGCTGATTTTAGAGGAAATAATTCTTGGCAAATTTTGGCTGAAAATTATTGGTAGCTTTTCTTTCAAAAGGGGATAAAGAATCTAAAAAAAGGCCGCAACGCGGCCTTTTAAAATACCCATTTAAATGGTTATTTTTTTTATAACATTTTTCCGATCAATAGCAGAATTAAAATTCCAAATACGTTAAAAACCAAGGCAAAAAAGGAAAATACGGCAAAAGACATATTTCTTGACCAAGAAACTAAAGCCACCACAAATTCATCCGGCAAGGGAAGCACGCTGATGAAGCCGGCTAAAGCGGGCAGAATGTAACTTCTGACAAAACTAGGAACGCGGTTTTGAACTTTAGATTTAAGCCAAAGATAAAAACGGCTTTGCCCCAAGTCGTTTAGTTCGTTTTCTACGGAAATTTTCAAGGCCTTAAAGACTATGAAGTTTCCCACGATAGAGCCAAGCGTAGCAGCGGTTGCGGTCCAAAGCAAATTATGCATTTTAGCGGAAATTAGCAGCGCTGCTGCTGCCGGACCAGCTGTAAAACCGTAGACAAAAAACATTCCGGCTAGAAAATCGCCCAGATAGCCGCTTTTCTCCAAGAAAGCGTGGAGATGGAGATTAGTCTCATCTTTATAAATGATGTATCCCAAAACAATGGAGAATAACAACAAAAAAAGTTTGGGGTATTTTATTTTAATAATAAATTTTTTCAGCATGGAATATGAGTAGAATTTTTATTAGATTCAAGTAATTAAAAATTAAATTTGAGTCGAAGATGGGAGCCAAATCCATGACCTACGCATTATCCCGAGGTTGCACTCCATCTCTGGCTTATACTTGAGCCC
>CAYMRZ010000040.1:0-9630 GCA_964393045.1 uncultured Bdellovibrionales bacterium
AATTCTTTTGTTTTTTTTGCAATGCTCAAAACAAAGGCAATAAATTTTTCTTTTACCGCTTTGTTTTTTTTATCAAAATCATTATCTTTTTTGGATTTTTTAAATTCCGGCAAATGCTTGCCTACTATAAAAATAATAATTCCTAAGCTAAGAAAAATCAAAACGGGTAAAATATAATTTAGCACTATTATAATTTTAATTATTATTTTTCGCTATCTTCTTTCGGTTTCCTTCTTTGCCCTTTTTCTTTTTATTCTTTCCCTTCTCTTCTCTGTTTTTTACTGATTTTTGCTGATTATCTTTCAATTTATGATATTGATCCACTTCAAACGCCAGACAGCACATTAAACGACCGCACAAGCCGGACAGCCTTTCCGATCCTCGATGAGAAATAAGCTGCTCATCTGCCATGTCAGTAGAAATACTCTTTAAAATACCCGGAAATTTTCTGCAACAAACTTCTCTGCCACAAATTCCATAACCCCCTATGTTTCTAGCTTCATCTCTGGATCCTACCTGCTGAAAACGAACAATTTTTTGATAGTTTTCGGAAAGTTTTTTTACTATTTCTCGAAAATCAATTCTGCCGTCAGCGGAAAAGACTACTATCAAGCAACGCCCGTCAAGGCTTAATTCCGTTTGGATAATCTTCATTGGCAAATTTGCCTTTCTGACTTCCTCCTTTATCTCTAGTAATATCTCTTTTTCCTGATTTTTATTGTTAAGGATAATTTCTCGATCCTGGGCAGTAGCTTTTCGAACCACCTCTCCCACAGGATCTTCCCTTTCAATGTTTTTATCTACTATCATCACTTCCGCTAAAAACAAACCGCCCCATTTATGGTCAACTACCACAACGTCCCCATTTTTAATTTCGGATTTTTGGCAATTAATATTTCTCAGCTGCTCCCAATTAAAAAATTTGGCTATCATAAATAATTAATATCAAATTCTTAAGCCCAAATGCCAATTTTTAACTAATTTGTCATTGATTTGACATTTATTTTTTTGGCATTTGGCATTTTGTAAAATTCTATCAGCTTAACTCGATTCTCCTTTCTGAGCTTGAAATTTATTTGGTTCTTCTCTTATAAAGTTATTTTTTCAAACTCTCCCACTTGAATATTCTCCCCGATTTTAGCTATTTTTTCCTTTAAATGGTCTCCTACTGTTATTTCTTCGTTTTTAATGAAATTTTGGCTTAATAAAGAATTCTCTTTTTTATATTTTTCTTCTTTGCCTTTTAAAATTTTTTCTGCTATTTCAGGAGGTTTTTTTTCTTCCGCTGCTTGTTGCTGCCAAATTTCTTTTTGCTTTTCAATTTCATTTTGAGAAAAATCTTCCATGCTCACGCTTAAAGGGTTTAGGGCTGCTACCTGCATAGCCAAATCTTTAGCCAATTGCTGGAATTCTTCATTTTTGGCCACAAAATCTGTTTCGCAATAAATTTTTACGTAAGCCATGGTTTTGCCGTCAGTATGCATATAGAAACCAATTGTGCCTTCCTTAGTCTCTCGGCCTTCTTTTTTGCCAGCCTTCTCTAGCCCTTTTTTGCGAATAATTTCAATCGCCTTTTCTTCGTTTCCGTTGGCTTCGCTTAAAGCTTTTTTAATATCCGCTACACCGGCTCCAGTTTTATCTCTAATCTTTTTTAGTTTTTTTATCATCTTTTTCTTTTATTTGATTATCTTCAGTTTTGGCTACTGAATTTAAAAATACGCCTAAAATATAATTTAAAGAAGAATAGGCATCGTCATTTGCTGGAATAGGAAAATCAACCGCCGCTGGATCGGAATTGGTATCAATCAAGCCAACTACTGTCACACCTTTTTCTTTGGCTTCTTTCACCGCTAGGACATCCTTTTGAATATCTAGCACAAAAATGGCCTTAGGAATTCTCTTCATTCTTTTCAATCCGCCCATTTTAGCCTCAATTTTGTCTAGCTCTTTCTGTAATTTGTTTTTTTCTAATTTAGTCAAATGGGAAAGCCTGCCAGCTTCAAGATTTTTTTGAGTATCTATTAAATATCTTATTCGGCGGGAAATATTTTCAAAATTAGTAAATGTCCCGCCAATCCATCTCTCGCTCACATAAGGCAATTCAGCCTTTTCTGCTACTTCTCTTACCAAGTCTTTTACCTGCTTTTTTGTTCCTACAATTAAAACCTCTTCATTATTTTCTACCACGCTTTTCATGAAATCCAGGGCTGCTTTGAACATTTCTAATGTCTTCTCAATGTCAATGATATGAATGCCGCTTTTTATGCCGAAAATATACGGCTGCATCTTGGGATTCCAGCGAGATTTTTTATGACCAAAATGAACACCTGCCTTTAGCAGGTTTTCCAATGTTAATTCATATTTCTTGCTGTCTCCGAACAAGTCAGCTTGCGCTTCTTTTTTTTCGTTAACAGCTTGTTTTGGTTCAACAGCTTTTTCTGCTGTTTCAGTTTTTTTGTCAGTCATTGTTATTTTTTCCTTTATTAATTAAAAACATTTAATCAGCACTTTCCGCAAAAGTCTGCGCTTGTCAGCGCATATAGGAATTTCAAAATTCCTATATGATTAATTATCCTCTATCTGGCTTTTAGCTAGAATTATTTATAAATTCTCTTGGACTTTTTATTCCCGAATACTCGGGACCAGGATAAGCCCTCCGCCAGATATGTGTATTTGCGTCGGAAATCTCCTTCGCATAGAAAACAAACTAGCACAGCTTTTGGGAAATGTAAAGAGTTTTCATAATTATCACCTGTTTGTTACGTAGCATGCTACGTAACACGGCTTTAATAAATATTTTTGAGATATGAAATTGACTTTTAGTTTCCTCTATGATACCTTAACCATAGCTTTTTAACAAATTAACACCTCGGAAATTATAAGTTTTTCTGCATTTTTCAGTTTTTGTTCAATTAGGTTTTCTGTGAACTGATGTTTTTTATCTCAGTCACAGGCTTACGCGGACTTGACGCTGAATTGCGCAGAATATGTATAAGTGATTTAAATTATTAATTAATTTTTGCGGTTTGGCTGAAGGTTTTTCGGTAAAAGTTAAAAAATAGAGCTGTTTTTATAAGTTTAATTAAGAAACAGAAAGATATAATGTTTTGAAGCTCGTACCAACTGCCTGCCTACCGGCAGGCAGGGAACGAATGCGAGAAAATATTATATCTTTCTGTTTTGCAAAAGCTCTGCTTTTTATCTTTTACCTTCCCAGAAAATTTTTCAGACAAAAACGCAAAGCAAAAAATTTTATGGAACTAAAAAAATTCGAACTTGAAGTAGCTGGAAAAAAACTTCAAGTGGAAAATGGCGCGTTGGCCAACCAAGCCAACGGATCAATTACCGTCCGCTACGGCGACACGGTTGTTTTGGCTACTGCCACTATGAGTAAAACTAAAAGGGAAGGACTCGATTTCTTTCCTTTAATGGTAGATTATGAAGAAAAATATTATGCCGGCGGAAAAATTAAAGGTTCTCGTTTCATTAAGCGGGAAGGCCGCCCTTCTGACGAGGCTATTTTAACTGCCCGCTTAATCGACCGCACTATTCGGCCACTTTTTGACGAAAGAATGCGCAATGAAGTGCAAGTGGTGGTTACAGTTCTTTCTATTGACCAGGAAAATGATCCGGATGTTATTTCTATTATTGCCGCTTCGCTAGCGCTAGGAATCTCCGATATTCCTTGGAATGGTCCAATAGCTGCCTTGCGAGTAGGTAAGAACGAGGATTTTATCTTAAATCCTATTAACGGCCAATTGGAAAACTCTCCACTTGACCTAGTAATCTCCGGAACTCAGGAAAAAATCAACATGATTGAAGCCGGTGCTAAAGAGTTTCCAGAAAAAGACATGTCAGAAGCAATAATTTTTGGTTTTAAAGAAGTCCAAAAAATTTGCGATTTTGAAAAAGAAATTATCTCGGAAATTGGACAAGAAAAAAAAGAAATAGAGTTAACCAGTCCAAACGATGAATTTACTAGGGAAATTCAAGATTTTTTCCAAAAAAACCAACTGGAAGAAGCTTTCTACTTGAAAGATAAAAAAGAGAAGGAAGAAAAAATGGCAGAGATTAAAGAAAAAATGGAAAAATATCTGGAAGAAAAATATTCAGAAAAAGAATTGGAAAATCATCAAGCGGAAGCGGATTTAATTTTTGAAAATTATCTCAACAACATTCTTCATAAAAGGATTTTAGAAAAAAACAAACGGCCGGATGGGCGAAAATTGGATGAAGTTCGGCCTATCAGTTGCCAAGTAAACGTGATCCCTCGCACCCACGGCAGCGGCTTGTTTAATCGGGGAGAAACCCAAGCTTTAACATTGGCCACTTTGGGAGCGCCAGGCTGTGAACAGCTTATAGAAACTATGGAAGTAGAGGAAAAGAAAAGATATATGCACCATTATAATTTCCCGCCCTTTTCCGTAGGTGAAGTGCGCCCTATGCGGGGACCGGGACGCCGAGAAATCGGCCACGGCGCTTTGGCAGAAAGAGCTTTAGAGCCTATGCTCCCTTCCAAGGAGGATTTTCCCTACACTATTCGCTTAGTAAGTGAAATTCTCTCCTCCAACGGCTCCTCCTCAATGGCTTCCACTTGCGGTTCTACTCTGGCTTTAATGGACGCCGGAGTACCAATTAAAAAACCGGTCAGTGGCATTGCTATGGGCATTATTACTGGAGAAAACAAGGAATACAAAATTCTTACTGATATTCAGGGCCCGGAAGACCATTGGGGAGATATGGATTTCAAGGTGGCCGGAACCAAAGATGGAATTACTGCCCTTCAAATGGATGTAAAAATCGACGGCATTGATCCAGAACTTACTCAAGAAGTTTTTGATCAGGCCTACAAAGCACGCATGGAAATCATGGAAAAAATGCTAGAAATTATTCCTGAACCCAAAGCCGAGCTTTCTAAATATGCCCCCATGGTTGAAACCATTAAAATTAACCCAGACAAAATTCGTGATGTTATCGGTCCGGGCGGAAAAATGATTAATGAAATAATCGATGCTACAAACAGCGAGATAGACATTGAAGATGACGGAACCGTTTTTGTTACAGCAGAAAATGCCGAAGGCGGGAAAAAAGCCAAGGAATGGATTGAAAATCTCACTCACGAGGTGAAAGCGGGAGAAGTTTTCAAAGGTAAAGTGGTGAAAATTGCCGACTTTGGCGCTTTTGTGGAAATTCTTCCTGGCCAAGACGGCTTGGTGCACATTTCGGAAATCGCCAATGAACGGGTAGAAAAAGTGGAAGATTATTTAAAAACCGGGCAGATTGTTACTGTGAAAGTTAAAGAAATTGATTCCCTGGGAAGAATAAAACTGACTATGAAAGACGCTGAAAAATAAAAATTGATTGAAACTAGAAGCCGCCGGCTGTCATATGCTGGCGGCTTTTTTAAAATAAAACTTTTATTTTTAAAAAGTAATGCTATAATAATAAACAATTATAATCAATAAAAACAAAAATGTTTCAATCTAAAAAAAACAAAGAAAAAAAACAACCTAAGAAAGAAAATGGAACTAAGTCTATTTCTATGGAACTGGAAACCATGAAAAACGATTTAAATGAAAAACCTGCTTCTAAAGAAAAAATTTTAATTGAAGAAGAAAAAAGAAAAAAGAGGGCTCTAGCTGATAAAGAAGAAAGAAAAGCAGAAAAACCTCCGGGAAAAAAATTGCCTACACAGGAAAATCCTCCTTTAAAGTTTAAAAAACCGGAAAGCGGACTTTCTTCCAGATATTTACCTAAACATGGAGAGAAGATAAAATCTGATAGCCCTTTTATTAATAGTCCCTTTTTCCAGGATAAAAACAAAAAATCAAACGTTTCTTCAAATACTCCCAAATTAGATAATTTTATCAAAAAAGAGGAAACAAAAAACAATCAAGGTGACAAAGGGCAACCTCTAAGAGGCAACTCCTTAAATTTAAATCGAAACAAACTCAATCAATCTAACAAAAAAACCGGGCTTAAATCAAACTTGGAGAAAAATATGCAAGACGGAGAGAAGGATAAAAAAAATGAAGACGGTTTAAACTGGAAACTGCTGTGGATAGCCGTTATCGTCTTTTTGTTAGCTTTGGGTTCAGGGTTTTATTATTATTTTTTTATCCTCAAGAAAAATGAATCCTTTTCAATTCCTTTCATTGAAGAACAAAAAAATGCCGAAAAGGAAACAATTGAAATTAGCGAAGAGTCTCAACCGGCCATTACTGATAATTCCGAGATAATTGCAGAAGAAGAGCCAGCTGAATTAACAGAAGATGAGAATTTGCCTGAAAGCCTAGGAGCTTTACCCTTGCTGACAATTGAAAACGACAGCATTAAAACAACTATTTCCTCCTTGAATAATGAAAATACTCCTGAAATAGCCGAAGGCGCTATTTATCAACTAGAAGAAGGCGCTAAAATTTTATCTGCCAACCAAATGCTTGATAAATTTTCTATCGACATTCAGGGAATCGGAGGTTCCTTAGGCAAGGGCTGGTTGTTTATTAAAGAAAATAACCGGCAAAAAAAAGACTTGGGATTGATAATACAAATCAATGAATTTCCAGCCATGGTATCAGATTTAGTAAAAAGTGCAGAGCCAAAGCTTATTGAAAAAATGAAATCTGTATATATTAATCGAGATCTGCCAAGCTTAAGAGAACCTTTAGAATTTTCAAAAAGTACTGTAAATGAAAATTTCCGTTATTACAATTTCAACATAGGCGACCCAAGCTTGTCTTTGGATTGGGGTGTAATTCAGCTTTCAGAAAATTTCAATGCGTTAATCTTCACCACATCTCTTAATGTAAGCCGTGATTTATTGACTAAGCTTCAAGTTAAATAATTGTGGATAAACTGTTGAAAGTAAAAAAGTTCTGTAAACAGTTTGAAGAGTAATTTTATTAAAATAAAGCAAATTACAATAATTTCAAGAATAAACAAGTTGATTTTTTGCTTTATTATAAGTTAAAAAAGACACAAGAAGGCGAAGCTCGTTGACCGAATTTATTAAAAATGCTATAATGTATATGCAAGTAAATTAAGCACCTTAAAATACTTCTACCGCATGTCAGCAGAAGAGTTCCAGTCGTGATTTCCCCCTATTCGCGACTGGAACTCTTCTGCTGTTCTAGTTGTTGGTTATTATATCAACGCTAAAAAAACAAAAACAAAGTTCTTTGTGTTAAAAAATAAAAATAAAAAATACCCAAAACAAAAACAAAACATTTGAACGGTAGAAGAATTTATATACGCGATAAGCGTATACCTCCCAGTCTCAGATCTTAAAATATAATTCTATTTCATCTTCGGATGGAAAGAATTTCAAGATTCAAGACTGGTATCCGGTGGCGCTGCGCCACTAATTATCAAAATCGGGCGTTCAGCGCCCCGGAATCCAAATTGGCATCCGGCCGATTTTTTTGTATCCAAAAACAACCGTGAGGTTGTTTTTTTAAAATAATAGCTATCTTTTTATTTTTCTGCCGTTAAGTGCGCCTCCAGATGATTACGGTTTGATACCCGGATATTTCTGAAACCTACCTCCTTCATCATGGCAATAGCTTTGTCTTCCTTCATTACTATCTCTTTTTTATTATCAAAATTATAATGATCCAACCAAGCCCCTCTCACTTCTTCATCCACTTCAGCGTTTTTAAATTGGTCCATTTGCCACTCATATTCCTTCTCAAATATTTCTTTATCACTAGGAATATATTTATCTGAATTAACAAAACATCCACCCGGTTTTAAAATTCTGAAAATATGCTCCAACACTTCCCTTCTATAATTTTTTTCGAAATTGTGCAAGACAAAAGCCGTTGCCACCGCATCTACTGAATTATCAGGAACTTCAGATAAAAATTCCCTAGCATCTTTCAAGTTAACATTCAGCCTTCCATTTTTAATAAATTCTGGCAATTTTTCTTCTATCTGATTTCTCATTTTCTCTTCATTATCTACTGCCTCTATTTCAATTCTTTCGTCACTATCTAGAATTTCTTCAGTAGTAAAACCGCTGCCACATCCTACTTCTATTACTTTAATTTTATCTAAAGCAGATTCTCTCATCTTTTCTCTCAAAGAATCTCCTACCAATAACTGCATTTTGTCATGGTGAGGCATGGCTTTTCGAATAGTAGCCAGGTCGGTTAATTTTTTAAATCTTTGGTTGGTTATTTTTTCTGTTTTTAATTTTTCGCCTAAATTTTCATTTATCTCCTTCATTTTTCAGATCTTAATTATTATTTTTTAAACTATTTTTATACTTTTTTAATAACTCCGGATACTCAATCACCATTTGGGTGAATTTATCGATTTTATAAACTTCACTAATTTCCGTTTGAAAAATAATGTCTTTAAATTGATAGCGTATTTTTCTGATTAAATTTCTTAAACTTTTTCTATTTTTAATTTCAATATCTATCATCAACTGCCAATTTCCCATCACTGGAATATAGCTGGTTATGTTTTTATTTAAGATACAAAAATCGTGAAACTCTTCCACTCTCTTCTGGTCAAATTGAACTATCTTAAAAATTATTCTGTACATGCTATATCCTAAGACTGAATGATTTGGATTAAAAGAAATTTTATTTATAATTCCCTTTTCTTTCATCTTCTTGTAACTAGCATGTACTAAACCTACTGAAACTTTAAGAATTTTTGCCATTTCTGTAAATTCCATTCTGCCATCTTCTTGTAAAAGAGAAAGGACTTTTCTATCAATTCCCGACATTTTAATTTCTTTTTCTGTTCCTCCTGAAATAAAAATATTTTTTTTCTCATTATCCTTTTTTAAAAGATAGCTTCGCGGGAAGCTTTCAAATCCTAGTCCGACCACCATATCACTCATAATAATAAATTGGCCAAACCCTTTAAAAAAATTTTGTAAAATTTTATTATGTTCGAAAACACTCTTG
This sequence comes from uncultured Bdellovibrionales bacterium, assembly GCA_964393045.1. Classification (GTDB taxonomy): domain Bacteria; phylum Patescibacteriota; class Minisyncoccia; order Moranbacterales; family DUUL01; genus CAYMRZ01. The sequence continues at coordinate 8,922 of CAYMRZ010000040.1, forward strand.
GTGGTGATGCAAATCATCATATCAGCATAACCGTCTACCCTTAAGACTATCGGCATATTTTGGTTATTCTCAAAATAACTAAATATATCTTTCTTTTCTTTCTTGCTTAATCCCCTAAATTTAATCCAATAAGCCCAAAAAAATGAATAGCCAGCTTTATCATAGTCAGCAAAAGCCCAAAAATTTTTTATAACCCCTAATTCTTCTAACCTTTCGAATCTATATTTGATTACTTGGGCAGTAGTCCCAGTATTCCGGGCTATTTTTGAATAACTAGCCCGTCCATCTTTGTCTAATTCAGATAGTATTTTTTTGTCTAATTGTGTTATTTTCATTGTTTTTCATTGAATAGTAAGTATTTTTTTATCATCCCGGACTTGATCCGGGATCCAGTGAATTAATTAATTTTTAAACAATAATTAGCCTTTTTTAACACCCCTATTTCAGTATAAAAAGATATCTTTAAATAATTTTATTTTTTAAATTTTACATAATTATTGATATTTTATCATATTTTTTAAAATAAATCAAGAAAACTATTGATATTTTATACTATCTATGCTATACTGCCCTATCAAGATAAAAAATGAATTGTCATTCTGAACTTGATTCAGAATCTAATCAGAAAAGAGACTAAGCACTTTGAAAACTTATATATAAGTTATCTCCATCCAAAAAGGAGGTAAGATAGATTGAGAGTTAAATCATT
>CAYMRZ010000041.1:0-9620 GCA_964393045.1 uncultured Bdellovibrionales bacterium
GAATTCATTTTTGGGAAAATAATAAAAACCCACTCCCATTCCCATGAAAAGCAGGCCAAAATTAAATACCACCTGGGGAAAGCGGATATTTTTTATTAAAGCAATAAATTTTTTTTGATAATTGACGGCCAAGAAAACAAAAAAGGCAAGAAAGCATAAAAAATTATAAAATAAAGCCAGCCGATAAATTAAAAAAAGTTCCAGCTCTAGTTTTATATTAAAATAACTAAAAGGCGTTAAAAATATTCTGGCTACATCTAAATTGTTTACTTCTCCAAGGGCTTGGCCGGAAAAAAATTCTATGCCCAGGGCTATCCAGCTGGGAAAGGAGCTAAAAATAAAAAATGTAAAATAGCTGCTTATAACCACTAAGAACAGCTTTAAAAAACTCCTGGTCTTTAAAAAAACATAAAGGCCTAGAAATAAAATTACAAAAACAATTATTATTCTTGTGCCATAAGTAATCCCCGAGGCCGGATTATCGCCAAAAAAGGTAAAAAACCGCTGAATTAATCCGCCCAGGCCGTCAAAGAGATAATAACTCCAAATAAATTTATCCCCAAAAATAATTCTATCAATAATGGGAGGAAAAATAATAAACCAAAAGCCCCACAATAAAATGTTTATAATTTTTCGATATGGAGCCTTGGTAATTTTTTTTAAAATCCACAAAAAAATCAAAAAGAGTAAGCCAAAAAAAAGAAAAGTGTGGATAAAAAATAATATAAAATAAATAAAATTATTAACAGGAAGCTTTAAAATTAATCCTTCAATGTATAATCGAGTAGTAATTATGGCCCCAAATGAAATAACCCATTTATTAAAACTTCCCGGGTTATTTTCTAATTTTTCAATTATTTTAGCAGCGCTGATTTTCATATTTAACCTGTGCTTTAATGGTTTTACTACTTTATGGTTTTTTATTGTAATTTATATAAAAAGCACTAATTAAAAGTGTTATTAATTATGAGCACCGTTTATTTTTTTAGCTTCATATAAATCACCAAAATTTAATATCCCTTACCCACTCCCCTTTTATTTGCTGGTTTATTTTTTCCTTATAAATATCTTTTTTGAGTTTTAATTCGTTTTTCCAAGCGGGATTTTTACACATAAAAACTACTGCCTGGCTGTTTTCGGGTATTTCAATTTTAATATTTTTTAATCCCTCTTTGCCATAATCTTCTTTTATGATTTTTTTAATTGAAGCAATAACAGTATATTTATCCGGCCGAATGTTTTTTGGCTTATAGCTGTTCTTTTTTTTTACCCTATTCTCTAAAACTTTTTGAAAATTTTTCCACATCTTTTCTTAATCTTTAATAATTGGCATTACAATATAAGAAAATTCTCTAATAATTTTTCCCTTTCTTATTTCTTGAATTAAAACTGGGGTTTTTTGATTATTCACTTTGATAACTATCATCCCGCCTTCATCTTCATTAAAAATATTTAACCCCTCCATTAAATATCGGCAATTTAAAATAATTTCAAAATCTTCTCCTTCTTTTTGAATATCCACTTTTGAAATATTTTTTCCCACTCCTTCTGATTGAGAAGATATTATTATTTTATTTTTTTCGCTTTTTATTTTTATTTCATTGTTTAAATTATTTAAAAATAAAGAATTAACTTTCAAGGCGCTTAATAATTCTTGTTTTTTAATTTTCAAGGAAGTTTTATATTCAGCGGGTATAATTTGCTTGTATTCTGGATAATTTCCACTTATTAGGCGAGAAATTACATAGGTTTCATTGTTTTTAATAAATAATTGGTTATCTTTTATGTTTATTTCTATTTCCCCTTTTGTTAAAATTCTTTGTAGTTCCATAAAGGTTAAGGCGGGAATTATTATTGAGGGATTTTCCTGAATAAAAACTTCGTAATATTTTTTGTTTATCTCTTCCTTATTTAGATTAATTATAACTTCAGTTAAACGATAACTGTCAGTGGAAGCCAGAATTATTTTATTTTTTTTAAATTCTAAATAAATCCCATTTAATTCCTGGCGGCTATCGTTTTTTGCCGCTGAAGTTAGGGTGGCGCTTATGGCTTTGTTTAATTTTGAGATTTTAGGAGTTTTTATTAAATACTCTTTGGGATTATCTGGTATAATAGGAAATTCCTCAGGATCCATTCCTGTAATAATGATATTATGTTTAAGAGTGGATAATTTTAAATTTAAATCTTTTAGGGAAATTTTTATCTCTTCCTCGTTAATGCCATTTAAAAATCCGCTAATAATTCTAGCCGGAATTGTTATTGAGCCTTCTTTATTTATTTTAGCTCCAATAATAGTTTTTACAGCAATCTCAAGATTTGTAGAAGCTATTATTACTCTTCCTTTTTCAGCTTTAATTAAAATATTTCCCAGTATTGGTAAAGTGGTTTGTTTAGTAACAATCCTTTCCACTTTATTGATAGCATTTTTAAAATTATCTGTTTTAATTAAAAAATTCATAGGTATTAATTTAATAATTATTTATATTTAAATTTATTATTACTTATTATTATAGTTAAAATATTGTGGATAAATCATTTTAAAGCTTTTATAAAAAGGAAAAATATAATAATAAATTGTTGAATAATATTATAAGAAGCTGTTGATAGTTGTTGGTTTTTTATTGATAAGTATTTTAATTAAATAAAAGTAAGACTTTATCAACAATTAATCAACATACTTATAAGTAGGATATCTTATAAACTAACAGGTTATTAACAGCCCTAAATAGCTTTTAAATTATACAATTTAATAGAAATATAATATTAGTAGTCAATAAATTTTTCCCTAATATACTTTAAATTATTTTCTAAAATATCATTATCTACCAACTCTTTTTTAATTTTTTCATAAGCATAAATAATAGTAGAGTGGTCTCTTCCTCCCATAACCTGGCCGATCTCAGGAAAAGAAAGCCCCATATCCTCCCTAATTAAATAAATAGCCAACTGCCTGGGTTTCACCACCTTTTTTTTGCGGGATTTTTCTAGAACGTCCTTTTGGCTTATATCAAAAAAATCAGCCACACTTTTAATTACCTTAACCGGGTTCATTTTTTTTTGTTGATTTAGGGAAATGTGGTCTTGAATTTGCTCAGCTATATCTTCTAATTTGGGTGTTTTATTACTTAACTGGTAGATAGCGATTATTTTATTAAGCGCGCCCTCTAATTCGCGCACATTATGATAAATGCTTTCTGCTAAGTATTGAACAATCTCATCCCTTAAATTGAAATTTTTTTCCTTTAACTTCTTTTGGATAATTGCCATTCTAGTTTCCAGATCCGGCTTAGTAATGTCGGCTATCATTCCCCCCTCAAATCTTGATCTAAGGCGATCTTCCAGTGTGGGAATAGATTTAGGCGGCCGGTCAGAACTGATAATAATTTGTTTTCCATGCTGGTAAAGAGTTTCGAATACATGAAAAAATTCTTCCTGAGTTTTCTCTTTTTTAGCTAAAAATTGAACATCATCGATTATTAATACATCTAATTTTATGTAATCATTTTTAAATTCCCTGGCCTTAGAGTTTTGCAGGGCGCTTAAAAGCTCATTAGCAAAACGCTCCATGCCTACATATTTAATTACAATATTTTTATTAAGGCTGCTAACTTGATTTCCCACTGAATGCAATAAATGGGTTTTTCCAAGCCCTACTCCTCCGTAAATAAACAAGGGATTGTAGTTTTCACCGGGATTTTCTGCCACCGACTTACAAGCTGCGAAAGCCAATTCATTATTAGATCCAACCACAAAATTATTAAAATTATAGCGCGGATTAAGATTGCTTTGGCTGATGCTTTTTAAAAAATTATAATTATTTTTTTTGGCAGTTTTATTCTCCGGAATATTTTTTAAATCTACCACAGAATCAATGGTTTTTTGATTTCCATTTTCTTTCCCGGAAATAATACAATTTATTTTATTTAGCCCGGGGTAGTTTTTTCTTGCAGCATCTAAAATTATTTTTCGATATTTTTTTTCCAGCCACTCCTTAGCAAAAATATTTGGAACGCTAATAATCAATTCTTCATTTTTAATATCTGCTACTGCCGTATTTTTAAACCAAGTGGTAAAACTGGCTTTAGATAAAGTCAGTTCAATTTCCCCCAGCACCGCCTGCCAAAATTCCTCGTTGTTCATTTTGGTGTTTTTGAAATTTTAATTTTAAAAGTCTAAAGTATTGTAGTATTGTCTAATTCTATACAAAGAATTATTTAAAGGCAATAGCCAAATGTTTAGTTCGTGTTGATAACCTGTTGATTGTGTTGGCATTGCTTTTTAAAAAGTTAAATGGCTGTGGAAGAGTTTTTAGTATTTGGAAAAATATTGTTAGTTGGGGTTGTTTTTTAAGACAAAAAGGCGTTTTATCCGCCTTTCGCAGAAGGCCCTGGGCGTAAGCCCAGGTATGAATCCAGGATTTAATCTTCTGCTTCGGCGGATTTCACTCCGCCCGCCCGCCTGACTGCGTCACCATGTCGGACAGGCCTGTCTGTCGGTGAGGCAGGTAAGCCCACGGAGATTCATTTATTATGAAATATTTATAATAAAATGTCAATGACCTTAAAAGAATTATTTTTTAAGACATAAATACAATGGTTTGTCAATAGTAAAACAACAGTTTTTATTATTTATTCTTAAATTTTTATATCAATGTTTCACGTGAAACATTATAAATTAGAAAACATTTTAATAAATTTTTCCAGGATGTTTCACGTGAAACATCCTCAGATCTTTGTTTTTAATTTCAATTCTTAAATTAAATAAATTATTCTTTTATTTTTTGAAAATAACTCCAAAATAAAATTTAATGTTTCACGTGAAACATCTTTATAGTAATTAATCATCAAAAAATTAAAAATGTAAAAACCAATGAAGCTTTTTTTGATAATTTTTAACTAAAATAAGATAAATTTAGTATATTAATGTTTCACGTGAAACATTAATAAGTCTTTTTTAATTAAAGAAGAAACATAACAAGTGAAAAATTAATGAAAAACAGGTATGGTTAATTGAAATTCACAAAATTGTTTCACGTGAAACAATTTTATCACAAAACAATGTTTCACGTGAAACATTATTGTTTAAATTGACGTTGTTTTTGTGTTTTTAAATTATAAGATTTTTTAAATTGTTTCACGTGAAACATTGTGATTACAATTATAAATAGATTTTGTATTGACATTTTGTTTTATTTATGGTTTAATTTAAATACGTTGACAAAGAATGTGAAATGTGTTATTAGAAATAACTAAAATTAAATTACAATACAAAAAAACAATTGACTTTAAGGAAAATCCAGGATATATTATTTAGGGTAAAGTCCAAGTGTATAATATAAATTGTCATTATTTATGGGCCGGTAGCTCAGCTGGTAGAGCATCGCAATGGCATTGCGGAGGTCAGGGGTTCAAACCCCCTCCGGTCCACTTTTTATCAGTCTTTTAGTGTTTGGGTCTGTAATTCAGTTAATAATCGTCTCATCAACAACCCGTTGGAGTATACCCCTTGGCTATTCACCAAAAAGGCGAGAAGTGAAAGGTTATAAGGTTACTGGGAATATAATTAATTGATATAAATGGACGATTAGCTCAGTTGGTTAGAGCGTTGCATTCACATTGCAAAGGCCGCTGGTCCGAGTCCAGCATCGTCCACTTGCTTAATATTTTAAAAATTTTTTCTCCCCGTAGTTAAATGGATATAACAAGAACCTCCTAAGTTCTAATTCCAGGTTCGACTCCTGGCGGGGAGACTATTTTTAACAAGGGACTTTTACCCCGAAGTCTTTTGGGGCATAAGCCTTAGATATAGGTTCCCTGCCTATTCGGCAGGCAGGGATTCCTATCGAGGGCACAGGCGATGGCAGGCGGGTAACAAGAACCTCCTACTGTGTCCGCCTTGGGCGGAAGTTTTAGTTCCAGACTTTCTGTCCGCCGCTGCCGGAGACTTTTATTCCGAATAATCTCGGAACCTGGCGGGGAGACTAGTTTTAAAAGCAGCCTTATTGTTGCTTTTTTCCTTTTCTCTCTCTATAATAAACTAATTGTAGAATAAGCATATAACCAGAAATTAAAAGGAGGTCTTTGAAAATGGAAGAGAGGGAGATTTTAGAGAAGATAAGGGAAATTGTGAGCGAGCAACTGGATGTAGAAAAAGAAAGAGTGGTGCCGGAAGCGTCTTTTGTGGATGATCTCGGTGCCGATTCCCTGGATCAGGTGGAGCTAATTATGGCATTTGAGGAGGAATTTAACATAGCTGTTTCCGACGAAGAAGCGGAAAAAATAGTATCCGTAAAAGATGTTATTGATTACATTAAAAGTTTCTTAAACCAATAACATTTTTAAAGCAACAGCAAAAAGGCTCGAACTGAAACCAGTCCCGAGCCTTGATTTTTTTGTAAAAAAGGATATACTAAGAAATCAATAAGCACCTTAAATTTTTATAAACAACTCAAATGGGAGGAATTTGCCATGAAAAAATTATTTTTTATTGGATTTTTAGCCGGCATTTTTGGATTTTTTGTTTTAAGCCAGTCTCAGGCAAGAGAAAGAAAGGATTCTAACCACCACCAGAGAACTATTCCGCGCTTTGACAAAAGAAACTTTAATAATAGGCAATCTCCGCGACAGCCTCAACAGCGAAATTTCACAAGACACAACCAGAGATTTCATCATGGGCCTAATTATTATTTACCTGAAAGGCGAAAATATTCTCCTCCCTGTTATTTTGATTATAAATGGCGCCATCCCCGCGGCCCCCGTTATTATCGCGGTCCTGGCTGGCGATGGGATGGTTTTTTTTGGATTAAAGTCATTTTGCCATTGCGGCCAGGCCCTCATTGGTGCTGGGATTATTATTGGGGAGAGTGGGTGCCCTGTTGGCATCTCAGATATCCGCCTTGGTGGTAAATCTTTATGGTAAAAAAATAGCAAAGACCCTTGATGTTAAGTGAAAAAATCACAACTATCAAGGGTTTTTATTTTAAAAATGATTTTTTCAAATAAAAAAACCCTTCAACGCATTGCGTTAAAGGGCTGTGATGATTTTACATCTAAGGATTATTAACCATAACTGTTGCCAGTTATGGTTGAAGCGGGACTGCTTCTTTAGAGTCCTTTCCAACAACCTTCTACTTGTTAGAAGATGGACTTGGTTTTTAGGAATGAATTCCGTCGGGATCATGGTGGACATAAACTTCTGCCCGAATTCCATAATCCTCCTGGAGCTTCTCCTCGGGAAGGTCGTCGATGGCGACTTCCACTATACAACCGTGAAAGTCATATTTCGACAGCAACGGCCATCGATCCATCCCGTTAGCGGCCAATTTCTGGCCGAGCTCTTCGGGGTCACCGCCGCTCCAAAGGGCGACTGCTTTCCCCTCGTCACCATACTTTTCCAGCATGGCGACAACCTCCGGCCGAACGTTTCCATTCCAGTCAAAGAGTGTTCCTTCCACATCACAGAACACTCCGGGAACGGTTTCACCGGAAAACTGAACGGCCATTTCCCGCTCTGGATGGAATTCGTCCAAACGAGCCATAATCTCCTCGTCGGACCCCTCCCAACCATACTGTTCGCGGGCTTTCTGGCCGATTTCGGCCGAGTCTCGCTCTCGATAGGCTGCCAAATGTTTCAAGTAGCCTACTTGCTTCTGTGTTTCCTCGATCTGGGCTTTCGCTTCAAGAGCGGCAGAGGCCCGAGAAGAAACGGCTTTTAATCCGTCAATCGCCTTCTGTATGACTTCCCAATCGCAGGGAAGTTTTACATAGGCGGTTTTGGGTCTAGCAAGGATGGTTCTCAACTTCAAACCCTCCTCACTTTGCAGCAGCACCTGCTCATCATCCAAACCAACGATAATGAGCGGAGCGTTCGGATCGTGATCAAATGCTTCATTGATCCGATCCTTATCCATGAAGTTGCAGAGATCGATAAACTTAATCTCCGCATCTTCGGCCATAATCAATGTTGCCAGCGCCTGTGTCAATAAGTCTTTTTCCATTTTCTCCTCCTTTTCTTGATTTAAATTTCAAAAAACTCCCATCAAAATTCACAGATATTTTGTGAATTTTGATGGGAGAAGAAATCTTTTCTGATTTCCTCTTGGATAAGAAAGGATTGATTCATCCTTGTGGGCGGGTTTGCCTGGTCTAATGAATCACCGCCTCTAGCCTGTTTTCTTCCAGAATGGAAGTCTGCGTTTTCAGCAGATTTATCGTCGGACACAGCAGGCACCGACTAGAATGAAAAAATTCTTTAACAAGAGCTATAAACAACAGCCCTGACAAGAATTTCCATTTCAGGCACAAATGTATCCTCAATTCGGACAATTGCGCCATCGATCTCATTCGTCTTTCTGTCTAAAACTTCAAGTGAATCACTCGAAGTTCCGTTGACGAATCCGACCGAAAAGGTTTTCACCCTTGTCTCCGACATAAAATCACCTCCTTTCTTAATGAATTTTTTTTAAAGAACATCCTCCCTTTCAAAAGTTATTTTTCTAAAACAATCTTTGAAAGAGAGGCCACTTTTTAATTCACGGACACCTCTCTTTTGAGAGCGTCCGCAAGTGGCTCGTTTTGTTTAAATCGTAATCTCACGGCCATCGTGCACCGTGAAAATTACCTTGCCGCGATAGAGCCTCAGATCGCGAATGTTGCACCCACGCTCTTTGGTATAAGCGTGGTCTTCATAGATCTGAACCGGCTCTTTCCCGCTTTCCATTTTCCAAACTGAATAGCGGTACTGGTCGCCTAACCAGCCAGATCCTTGTTCGGTGCAACGGTCAGTATCGATCATCTCCTCCAGAATCCAAGCAGCAATCCTGAGGTTATGATCAACCTTGTGTTCGCCGATTTGATTCGGAAAGTGAAATAGCGGATGGTTGATTTTGTGATGCTTAACACAAACATCCATCGCCTTTTTCACCTCCTGCTCAAAAGCTGCTTTGTCTTCTGCTGAAATTTCTTCAGCTTCAGACTCAGCTACTTTAGGCTCAGCAGCAACGATATCGAAAGTCAGCTTTTGGGAATTGGAACCATCCCGGGTGCTAGCCTTCACAGTGACTGAAGTCTCAGTTACTTCTACAACCTCAACTTTTTTAAAGCTGAGATTACTGTTGTCCAGACGGGCATCAAATTGATCGCGGTAAGTGAAACTCCGCGACACTTCTTGCCCATCTCGGAAGACCCCGACGATAGCAGCCATACCAATACCGCCTCCGCCGGAAGACCACCAGTGCTTATCCAGACAAAAGGCGGCTACGCCTTTTTCTGGAATCAACTGGACATCTTCAATTTCCGCCGATTGACTTTCCAGAAAGTCAATCAAGCCGGAAATTGATTCCAGTTCTTTGCCGAATTTTTTGACCAATTCTTTTTTCATGTTGTCCTCCATCCCTCGGCTTTGCCCCCAAGGTGGGTTTTAATTTAAAGAATGGAGCCTATCTCCACCCAAAAAGGAAGTAGATCCCCGTTAAATAAATATTATTTAATGGGATAAATGAGATTTAATCATTTATTAACATCTATGGCATTTAATTTAGTCTAAGATTCAAAAATCTCAGAACCTAACAGGAATAAGAATAAAGTATAATATTTCAATACTATTCTTAAATAATTCCT
>CAYMRZ010000042.1:0-9421 GCA_964393045.1 uncultured Bdellovibrionales bacterium
CTGAAGAAAGAGCAATTAAAAATTTTTATAAGAAGATTTAGAAAAGAAATAGATCAACTTGAACAAGCTGATATTATTATTACCGGATTTGTTTCCGGCAAAAAAAGAATCAAGAAAGACTTAGTAACTTTTCTTCAAAAAAACGGAAAGGCTAAGGAATTTAAAAAATTAAATGATTTTGAAATTACTGATTGGATAAAAAAAGAAATTTTTTTCAAGAGCCAGGAGAGAATTAAACTGAGCAATCCACTAGCTAATAAAATAGCTCAATATTGCCAAGGGAATCTCTGGTTTATTAATAATGAAATAGAAAAAATAATAAATTACCATTCTGATGGAGGCGCAATACAAGAAGAAAGTTTGAGAGAAGTTTTATTCGGAGACAAAGAATTTAAAATATTTGACTTGGTAGATGCTATTGGTTATAAAAATAAGAAAAAAACGCTGGAAATTTTAAACGCTATGCTCAAGAAAGGGGAGAGCTCTTATTATTTGCTTTCTATGATTAATTTTCAGGCACGCAATATGGCCAAATTGAGCGTTTATAGAAATCAGCCGCAAAATCAAAAAATCATTGCTCAAAAAACCGGCCTTCACCCTTTTGTAGTAAAAAAAACCTTGCAACAGTTAAATAACCATAGCTCTGAAGATATTAAAAAAATTTATAAAACTCTTTCCGATATTGACTATTTTTCAAAAACAGGAGAGAGTGTTATAGAAAATGATTTAGTTAATTTAATTATAAGCCTTTAATTTTTTATATGGCTAAAGCTAAAAAGAAGACTTCAGCAAAAAGAAAAAAAACTTCACTCTATCAAGAGGAAGTTAGGGTGCCGCCTCAAAATATTGAAGCGGAGATTTCTGTGTTGGGAGCTTTAATGATAGATAATAATGCTATAACTAAAATTGCGGATATTTTAAGGCCGGAAAATTTCTACAAAGGAAAACATGAAAAAATTTATAACGCAATTTTAGAGTTATACCAAGAACAGCAGCCCATTGATATTTTAAGCGTTTCTTCTAAATTAAAGGAGAAGAAAGTTTTGAAAGAGATTGGAGGGAGAAGCTATCTTACGGATTTAGTTAATTCCGTAGCTACTGCCAGTAATATTCTTTCTCACGCTAAATTAGTCCAAAAAAAAGCTTTATTAAGAAAACTCATAGGTGCAGCTTCGGAAGTAGTGAATTTGGGCTATGAAGAAGATCGGCCGCTAGATGAAATTTTGGATTCAGCAGAAAGCAAAATTTTTTCTGTCAGCCAGCAATCCATCAAGAAAGAATTTTCCCCGATCAATAATTTATTGGAAAGCGCTTTTGTTCGAATTGATGAAATGCATAAAGATTCCAGTAAATTTAGGGGAATAGCAACTGGTTTTTACGATTTGGATAACATTTTATCCGGTTTGCAAAAATCAGATTTAATCATTTTAGCTGCCCGTCCCTCTATCGGTAAAACTTCCTTTGCTTTGAATTTGGCGCAATATGCGGCCATTAACAATAAAACGCCTGTAGGAATTTTTTCACTGGAAATGTCCTCTGATCAGCTAGTCGACCGGATGCTTGCTTCTCAGGCGGATGTAAATTTATGGAATTTGAAAACTGGCAATTTGGACTCTGAAAGCGAAGATGACGATTTTCAGAAAATAGGGGATGCCATGGGCGTATTATCAGAAGCTCCTATTTATATTGATGATAGCGCTACGTCTAATATTATGGAAATGAGAACCATGGCTCGAAGGCTGCAAGCAGAGCATGGCCTGGAGTTGCTTATTGTTGATTATTTGCAATTAATGGAAGGTCGCGCTGGATCAATGGGAGATAGCCGGGTACAGGAGATTTCTGAAATTTCCAGAGGTTTAAAAAATTTGGCTAAAGAGCTTAATATTCCAGTAGTAGCCTTATCTCAATTATCGCGTGCCGTAGAAAGCCGCAGCCCTCAGATACCAAAACTTTCCGATCTTAGAGAATCAGGCTCCATTGAACAAGACGCAGACATAGTTCTATTTTTATACCGAGAAGATCGGGAAAATCCAGAAACAGAAAATAAAAATATTGTAGAAGTGCACATTGCCAAGCATCGCAACGGGCCCATTGGGAAAGTAGCTTTATACTTTGATGAAGAGACGACCGCTTTTAAGTCCCTAGAGAAACATCATAGCGAAAAAGAATCTAACTAGCTTATCTTAAAACTCAGGATTTGCGAAGATTATGCTTAAAAAGCGGCGATAATTTTAGAAATAATTTAAATTAAAAAATAAAGTGAAAAAATAATGCTGCCAAAATCCTTTCAAGAGTTGATAGATTATTTTGCTGAACTGCCCGGCGTAGGACCAAAAATGGCCGAGCGCTTAGTGCTGCATCTTTTTAAAGAGGAAAAAGAAAAATTAGAAAATTTTTCCGAAGCAATAAAAAAATTCAAGCAAAATTTAATTTTTTGTCCCCGCTGCTTTAACATTGCCGAGGACGGCTTTTGTGCTGTTTGTAAAAACAAAAATCGTGATCAGACAGCAATTTGCGTGGTGGAGGATCCCTTAGATGCCATTTCTATTGAAAGGACTCAGAATTATAAGGGGCTTTATCATGTATTAGGCGGAAATTTAAGCGTGATGACGCCGGAAGAAATTTCCAAACTGAAAATCAATGAATTAATGGATAGAATTAAAAAAGAGCCGATAAAAGAGGTGATTATTGCTACTAACCCTACTACTGATGGCGACACTACCGCTTTGTATTTAGCTCGGCATCTCAAACCGCAAAATATTAAAGTTTCAAAGCTGGGACGGGGAATGCCCACTGGCGGAGACATTGAATATGCCGACGATATTACTCTCTCCAGCGCCTTGGAGGGGAGAAAAGAGATTTAAATTTATGGATTACTTTTAAAAAACAGCTGATAAAAAGTTTTTTTTAATGAAGAAGCTTCCATTGCTAGTGATTAAGGATTTTTTTGTTACGTAGCATGCTACGTAACAAAAAATTATATCTTCCCGTCCAAGTAAGCTTTTCTTTTGGTTTTAGAAAATTTTTCGATGGCATAGCGCAACATAGTCCGTGGCATTTTGGGGTAATGTTTTTTTAGAAAAAACTCTAATTCGGTGCGGTCTTGCTTGCCAATCTCGCGCAACATCCAGCCCGAAGCCTTATGAATTAGGTTCTCTTTATCATCCAATAGTCTTTTGGCAATTCGAAAAGTGTCCCGAAATTTACCGTCTTTGATGAAAGTAAAAGTAGCCAATACAGCAATTCTTCTTTTCCATAAATTTCTAGATTTTATAAATTCATAAAGCTTATCTTTCTCTCTGGGATTATTTAAAAGATAATCGCCTAAAATTTTTGGCGCCGATAAATCCACCAAATCCCAATTATTGATATGATTAATATTACCGAGATAAAACTTGACGATCCGATCCTGCTCTTTTTTACTTTTGGTTTTTTGATATTTTTCCACAAGAATAAGCAAGGCAGCCAATCGATATTCATGAATTTTGCTTTTTAATAATTTCTCTGTTTGTTTTAAGCTTATTTTTTCCCAATGTTTTTTAACCACTTTTCGTTGATCTGGAACTTTTACTCCGATAAACATATCGCCTTTGCCGCACTTAAAAAAATGCTTTAGGCTTTTTGCCCTTTCTTTACTGGAAAATTTTTTTAAATTTTTTTTAATTTCACTTATCACGTTTTGCGGTATTTTTATTTGATACTTTTTATTAACTTTAATATAGCCTTAAAATTATTTGCCTGAAACAGCCGGTTTCTTATTTTTTTTGCATCTGGAATTCCCTTGAAATACCATCCCAAGTGCTTGCGAAATTCATGGTTATTTTTCTCGCCTTTGTATTTTAAAAATAATTCTAAATGTTCAATAGCAATGTTTTTAATTTCCTCAATATTTGGCTGGCTGTAACGGCCGATTTTAAAATAATCCCTAATTTGCTGAAAAATCCAGGGATTGCCTAAGGCGCCTCGGGCAATTGCCACTCCATCAGCACCGGTTTTTCCTAGGACTTCCTTAGCATTTTCTGGCGACATAATGCCGCCGTTGGCAATGATAATTTTTTTCGGAAAGCTTTCTTTTATTTTTCTGATTAAACTTAGATCTGCTGGGCCGCTGAAACCCTGCTTGTAAGTTCTGCCATGCACCACTGCTGTCTTCCAATTTAAATCTGCTAATTTTTTCAAAAAATCTAAAGCGTTCATATCTTTAATTCCCGCCCTAATCTTAAGGGAGACGGGGAGAGTTGTATTTTCCAGCACTGCTTTTATAATCTTTTTAGCTAAATCCGGCTTTTCCACCAAGGCACAGCCTGCTCCTTGTTTGATTACTTTTTTTACCGGACAGCCGAAGTTGATATCCAGTTGGTTGGCTGGATTTTTTTTCAACTGATTAGTTATTAATTCCACAGCCTTGGCAAAATGCTCCGGCTTGGATCCAAAAAGCTGGAAGGCCGCAGGCCACTCTTCCGGCACTGTTTTTAGTAATTTTTTTGTTTTTTCTTGATTATAAAAAAGGCCAGCTGCGCTGACCATTTCTGAATAAACCGTGTCGGCTCCAAATTTTTTACAAATAAGCCGAAAGGGCAGATCAGTGATTCCGGCCATGGGAGCCAGAATTATTTTCTTGTCAATCAAAACATTTTCCATAATAATTTGCAATTTTTTTGCTAATATGTTTATATGAATAGTAATCATTACTCTTTCCTCCTAGCAGAGAGTGCCTTTCTTCCAAGAGATGGCTTGGGATGAGAGGCACTCTCAACCTATCTCAACCTAAAAAAATTCAGCGGCCAACGAGTCGCTTTTTTATTTTTTCCTAATTATTTGGCCACTTAGCGTGTCCTCTACTTCAAAACCTAGTTTTCCAATCTTTTCTCTCAGCTTATCAGCTTTTTCAAAATCTTTGTTCATGCGCGCTATTTCTCTTTCATTGCTTAATTTATCAACTTTGTCTGGCAAAATTTCTTTTTCCTTATCAGAAAAATATTTTAAATCAAAAATACCAAAGATTTTATTTACATTTTTTAAGAAATCTAAAATTTCTTTGTAATTTTTAATATAGTTTTTTTTATTTATAATCTCCTGATTCGTATATTTTATCAAGGCAAATAGGGATCCTAGAGCCTCTGGTGTATTGAGATTATTGGAAAGCGACTTGTTGAAATCCTCTTTTATGGTTTTTAATTCTACATTAGCTATACCCTTAGTTTTATTTTTTATTTTTGGTAAATTTTTTATCCTTAAGAAAAACTCATTAATTGTTTTCCATGCTTCCTGCGCATTTCTGATTGATTCCCATGTAAAGTTTAAGTTCGATTGGTAATGAGAGCTTAGTACTAAAAATTTAAAAGCTAACGGATGATAACCTTTGCCAATAATATCTTTCAAAGTATAAAAATTTCCTTTCGATTTTGACATCTTTTCTCCATCTACCAAAAGGAAACGGTTATGAAACCAAAAATTAGCAAACATTTTGCCGGTGCAGCCCTCTGATTGGGCAATTTCGTTTTCATGATGAGGAAAAATATGGTCTTCTCCGCCGCTGTGAATATCCAATGTTTCGCCTAGATATTCCATCGCCATAGCAGAACATTCAATGTGCCAGCCTGGATAGCCGGTTGACCAAGGACTCTCCCATTTTAGAAGATGCTCCTTGGGCGCTTTGAGCCAGAGGGCAAAATCATAGGAATGTTTTTTGTCTGGATGATTTTTTAGGCGGGCGCCATGCCTCAAGTCTTCTAATTTTTTCTTGGAAAGCTTTCCATACCCCCCAAATTTTTCCACATCATAAAAAACATTACCGTTTTTTTCATAAGCCAGGCCTTTTTCAATCAGCCCTTCAATAATTTTTATCATTTGCTGGATATGTTTGGTGGCGCGGGGATAATAATTAGCTTTTTTAATATTGAGTTTTTCAACATCATTAAAAAATTGGCCTACATAGAAATCGGCAATTTCCAGCGGCGTCTTTTTTTCCCGCAAGGCCGCTTTTAACATTTTATCCTGGCCGCTATCAGCTTGATTGACATCATCCTCTGTCAAATGCCCAACATCAGTAATATTCATAATATGCCGCACTTCATAACCGGAATATTCCAAATAGCGCTTCAGCAAATCAGCATAAATATATGCTGCCAGATTGCCGATATGAGCGTAGTCATAAACTGTCGGTCCGCAAGAATACATTTTCACTTTGCCTTTTTCTTGAGACTTAAATTCTTCTTTTTTGTTAGTGAGGGTGTTGTAAAGTTTTAGCATTTTGTTATTTTTCATTTTTTATAAAAAATACAGAGTGTGTGAGAAAACATAGAAAACAAACGATATAAGAATATGATGATATTTTTTCAAGGATAGTTGTTGTAATATATATTAAAAATCAAACATTGCAAATCCCTAAGCCTTTTCGAAGAATTTAAAATCCTCCTTCAATGTTCTTTTTTTGCTCTCGTCTCATTTTCTGCAATTTTCTCCTTTGCAAGGGATATTTTTTCAAAATTTTTGCAATCCATTCTCCGCTCAGGATGTGGGGCATAGAAATATAATCCGCACCTAATGAATATATTTCATCTGCTTGTTTGTAATGGTGCAAGTTAGTGATAACAATTGGCCGCTGCTTGAAATGTTTTATGTAGGAGAGGAAGGTTTTTTGGTCTTCCGGGTCAGGAGTAGTAAGAATAACCAGCTTCGCTTTCTTTAGCGGAAGAGCTTCCAAGAATTCTACATCTGAAGCATCCCCGAAAAATGCCGTAATGCCCATTTTTCTGAGTTTTTCCACTGTATCACAATTTAGATCTACTACCGCAAACCTGATTTTCTTCTTCTTCAATAATCGAGAAGCCATCCAGCCGATCCGATGGCATCCGAAAATCCATACCTCGTAAGGCTCTATTTTTTCGTCAATTTGATGCCGCTTGTCTTTACCGAAAAATAAATGGAAAATAGGGGAGATAAATTTATAAAGCTGGTTGTTGTAAGTTATTAGGTAAGAAGATATAAAAATAGTAGTAATGGCAACAAAAGTAAAAATAGAGAATTCTTGATTTTCAATATGCCCCAATTGGCGGCTGGTGAATAGCAAAATGAAACCA
Source organism: uncultured Bdellovibrionales bacterium (assembly GCA_964393045.1). Taxonomy (GTDB): domain Bacteria; phylum Patescibacteriota; class Minisyncoccia; order Moranbacterales; family DUUL01; genus CAYMRZ01. Next base: position 7,083 of record CAYMRZ010000042.1, read on the forward strand.
AATTCGCTGACTTGAGCGGCAGTCAAACCGGCCAAAAAACTATTTTTTCTGGTAAATTTAAAAATTCGGAAAAGAATGTAAAGAATTAAGGGGTTTCCGATTAAGATAAACAAAGACAAAATTACGCCGGGTACCAGCACACTGCCAAAATCGGAAATTGCCATTTCGCTTCCCAAGATAATAAAAAATAAGATGATAAAAAAATCTCTTAGGGGTTTGATGCGGCTGGCGATTTCTCTCTGAAAATTAGAAGATCCCAGTGTCAAGCCGGCAGCAATGGCGCCTATTTCAATAGAGAAGCCGAACCAGTGGATTATGCTAGCCAAGCCAAAGCACCAGGTAATAGTGAAAATAAAGAGGAATTCGCTTGACTCGGCAACCTTGTCCATAATTCTCGGAATGAAATATTTAGACACAACAAACAAAAAGGAAACGAGCACCATTCCTTTAAGGAGAATTATCCAAAGTGAGTTTAGGGCGCTGGATTCTTGGCTGGTTGTTCCAAGGATAATCATAATTAAAATCGCGATAATATCCTGGACAATCATTAATCCGATTGTGTATCTGCCATAAATTCTTTCTGTGTCCCGCTTGTCATAGAGAAGCTTAGTAATAACAATAGTGCTTGAAAAAGTAATCGCTATTGCCAAGTAGATTGATGAAACATAACTAAAGCCAAGGTAAAAGAGAATGCCAAATCCGCAGATTAAAGTAAAAATTACCTGTCCCAGCCCGGTAATAATGGCTACTTTACCAATTTTTTTTAGGTGGTTGAGATTTAAGCTCAAGCCTATCATAAAAAGCAAAAGTGCCACTCCGAACTGAGCCATTGAATCAAAAATCTTTTGGTCGCCGTCTATCAAGTTAAGGAAAAAAGGGCCGCAAAAAATTCCGGCTACGATATAAGCCACTAGAAGCGGCTGGCGTAAAAGCCTGATAACAAAAGCGATTGAAATTGTTATTCCCAAAATAACGCTGATCTGAAAAAAAATATTTCCTTCCATTTATTTGTTTTTATTCACGATGTTAAAATTTTCATTTTTATTATAACAGGAATATGATAAAATTAAAATAATCTAAACGACATACGAAATTAATCTTATCTGAAAAATCAAACAATGAAAAAGATTTTATTAATCCTTATTAAATTATACCAAAAAACTTTGTCCCGGGACACGGGCTGGCTTTCCTATATTTACAGCGAACGGACTTGCCGGTTCCACCCAACTTGCTCGCAATATACCTACGAAGCCATTGAGCGTTTTGGTTCCTTGAAGGGATGCTATCTGGGCTTGAAACGCATTTTGCGCTGCCATCCTTGGAACAAGGGAGGTTTTGACCCGGTGCCAAAAAAATAGAATCAAAATCTGCCAAAACCGCTATTTCATAGAAATAAATGGAAATTACTAGCTTTATACTAGTAGTTTTTATTCGCCTTTTACAGAAGACTCAAAGTGCTCGCCTGCAACGCTATGTGTTAGCATTTCGGGCAAGCCCGTTTGCAACGCTATGTGTTAGCATTTCGGGCAGATCTGCCTGCTGACAAGGCAGATAAACCCATGGAGATTCATTTTTCAATAACTAATAAACTTATCCTTAAATACTTGAGTTTTTAAGAATTAATTTTTTGTGTTATAATAAATTAGGAGTTAATTGGGGGTTAAGCAGTTGTTTAATTTTTTAAATAAATTTATGTTAGCTAAGAAAAACAAAATGGCCAAGAGGCCGCGAGCGCCAAAAAATTCAAAACAAATGGAAAGGCATTTGAAAGGAATGGCTAATCATTACAGGATTGAAATTCTTCTATTGATTGATAAAAACAAAGGTATAACATTAAATAGTATAGCAGAGGGAGTGGATGGTAATTCCAAAACCATTGGTGAGCATGTCAGGAGGCTTTATCAGGCCGGGTTAATTAATAAAAGGTACCAAGGTCATTTTGTGAAACATGATTTATCACCATACGGGAAATTATTTGTCCGTTTCCTTAAATCATTCCAACAACAATAAATTCATCCTTAAATACTTGAGTACTTGAGTTTTTAAGAATGAAGTTTTTGTGTTATAGTAAAAATTGGTTAAAATTGGTGCAAGGATTAGTGGAGTTAAAGATTTGGTAGCTTTGTGGTAAGGATTTTGGGAATTACGTAATAAATTACGTAATTTTTTTTGTAGCAAATTAGTTTGAGTAGGGATATATTTGGTGGTTTTGAAAATTTAGCTCCGGTTAAATAAAATGCAATTTTCAACGAGGTGAAAAATAAACAACAAAAATAAACTTATCCTTAAATACTTGAGTACTTGAGTTTTTAAGAATAAAGTTTTTGTGGTGTAGTATA
>CAYMRZ010000043.1:0-5187 GCA_964393045.1 uncultured Bdellovibrionales bacterium
AAGAAAAATCCCTAATGTCACCAAGATACCACATATCTTTAAATATAAATTTAATCAGACTCATCTAACTCGAGCATCGCTAAACCCACTGCTACTGCCAGAGACGGTCCCAGGCGAACTAAATCTTTCTCAAGTTTTTCCGGATAATTAATCTTGGACCAAGGATTGCCCCAATAAACGCCTAAGCCAAAACGTTTTTCCAATGTTTCTTTCAATCCCTTTAAATATGAACTGCCTCCAGATAAAATTACGCTTTCTATTTTTTTTGTAGGATAATTTTTTTCAAATGTCTTTTGGGCTTCGCTTACTTCCTTGGTTAATGCATTTAAAAAAGGCTCAAAAACCATGCGTCCAGCGCCTTCCATGCCAGCTTTCATTCCTTTTTCAATTTTGAGTGCTTCAGCTTTTTCTTCACTTACATTCAAAGTTCTCGCCAGTGATTGAGTTATTTTGTTTCCAGCAAAATTGTTATTCTTATGAAAAACAAGGCTGCCCTTTACTATAAAATTTATATCACAAACCTTATCTCCAATGTCCAGAAGTATATAATTTTTTTTATCTCTCCCTATTAAAGATCTTATGAGAGAAAGGGAGCTTATTTCCAACGCATTAATATTCAGGCCTGCACTGCCTATGGCTTTTTCATACTGACAGCTGATGTCTTTCATTATCGCTACCAGCATAATCTTTTTCCCGCCTTCTCCGGCTTCTTTATTCTTTAAGTTATTTTTTTTAAAATTTTCTTTTATTTTTTTATCTTTTTTGCTTTTTCTATCTTTTGATATTTTTTCTTCCTCTATTATTTGCCAATCATAAATTACATCCTCTATGGAAACAGGTATGTATTTTTCTGCTTCCAGCCTTATCATACTTTCCAGATCCACTTTTTCTCCTACATTATAAATATCAAAAACAGTTACTAAAGCAGTAAAACTGGGAATAGCTAAGTTTATCTCTTTAGCTTTTGTATCGTTATTGGCTAGTATTTTTTTTAAAACCTTTCCCACTGCTTCATCGACAGCACACGTCCCAGTTTGATTAAAATTTGTCAAATTATAATCTACCCTCCCTATGGCATAATTCTTAAGAAAAAGTTTATTTTTTTTCTTCTCAAGCTGCACTAGTTTGACTCTATTCGTGCTTATATCAACACCAACCGCGCTTTTTTTGCCGCCAATTTTGAGTTTATTAAAAAAATTTTTAAATTTATTTAAATCCAGCTCTTTTAAGTCTAAATTTATCATTTTTATTTTTGTATAAATATATTGTATGGAGTTTGCAATTTTAATTATAAACTAAAAAAATAAAATTGCAAAATAATTCTTATTATGTAAATATTAAATTAAGTATTTTGTAGTATTATTATAAAATTAATTTAGTAAAAATGCAACAAATTTTTAAAACTTACCTAACCACTAATGCCCAAGAAGCACTGAAGGAAACAATAGAAAAATCCAATAAGAAATCTTTAAAAAAAATTAAAGCAAAAAATTTAATAGAAACTATCAAAAATCAATCCGGAAGCTTGGGAAATTTTTTAATAAAAAAAACAAAAAATCAAGCAAAGAAGGAGGATATTAAAAATAACGAAAAGGCAGAGTTATGTCTTTTGGATGTGGTCATAAAAGCGTTTCAATCCGCCTCGCTTGCTAATAATTATTATGTGGGCACAGAACACCTTATTTTTAGTTATTTTAAGCTTTTGGAAGAAAAGCAAAATATCTTAAATGCTAGTAATAAGAGTGGCAAAAATGACTGGATTGAAAATGACAATGATATCCCAGGCGGACATAACAATCCTAATATGTTCGGAGAAATTAATGCCTTGATTGGCAACTTCTTATCAGCAGGCAAAAATAAAAGCGCGGACATAAAAACTTTAAATCATTTTTGCGTAAACCTAAATGAAATGGCACGATCCCAAGATCATATTCTCATAGGGAGAAAAAATGAATTGGAAAGGATTTCTAATACCTTGGGCAGAAAAATGAAAAATAATCCAGTGCTTATCGGCGAGCCAGGCGTAGGAAAAACTGCCATTGTCGAAGGCCTGGCTAGACAGATAAACGAAGGAGAGGCGCCATTCTACTTAAATAACAAAAAAATTCTTACCCTGGACCTAGGGTCATTGGTAGCGGGAACAAATTTTCGTGGCGAATTTGAAAATAGGTTAAAGGAAGTGGTCGAGGAAGCCAAGAATCACAAAAATATTATTCTTTTTATAGATGAAATCCATAACTTAATCGGAGCCGGCAGCGCAGTAGGCGGAATGGATGCGGCAAATTTATTAAAGCCAGCTCTCTCCCGGGGAGAAATTCAAATCATTGGAGCTACTACTTTTGAAGAGTACCACAAATATGTAGAAAAAGACGCTGCTTTGGAAAGACGGCTTCAGCCAATTGTAGTGAATGAACCATCTCAAGGCGAAGCTTTGAAAATTTTAAAGGGAATTAAAAAAAGTTATGAGCGTTACCACCAAATAAAGATTGATTCCGATGCCTTAGAAGCAGCCGTAAACTTAGCTAAAAAATATTTAACTAACCGTTATTTGCCTGACAGCGCTATAGACTTGATAGATGAAACTTCCGCTAAAATCAGATCTAATTCCCAAAAACATGGCGCCTATAATGAACTGCAAAATAAAAAAAATCAACTCCAGGAATTAATTGATCAAAAAGAAAATTTGGTTTTGACCGACCAATACGAAGAGGCAATTAGAATGCGGGATTTAGAGAAAAAATTAGAGAAAGAAATTGAAGCTTTAAGAAAAACAATCAACAACAAGCAAGGGCCAGCTGTTCATATAACTGCCGGCGACGTTAGCCAGACTTTAGCTCAATCTATGAATCTTCCCTTGGAATTGCTTTTGAAAGAGAAAAAAAGCATTCCCCAACAAAGCAAAAGGATGCTGAAAAAAAATCTATTCGGCCAAAATCATGTGATTGAAAATATTTATAAAACTTTGATTTGCCAATTCAGCCATCTTGCTAATGCCAGCCGGCCTTTGGGCTCTTTTCTTTTTTTGGGGCCTTCCGGAGTGGGCAAAACTTTAACAGCCAAGCTGATCTCTCAAGTTATTTCTCCCGGCAACGAAAACAGCCTCATCCAAATTAATATGAGTGAATTCATGGAAAAGCATACTGTTTCAAGATTATTGGGGGCGCCAGCCGGTTATGTTGGCTATGAGGAAAGCGGCGAATTTTTAGATAAAATCAGAAAAAACCCTTATAGCATAGTGCTTTTTGATGAAATAGAAAAAGCGGATCAACAAGTGTTGAATATTCTCCTGCAAATACTGGAAGAAGGGGAAATAACCAGTGCCAAGGGACAAATTATTAATTTTAAAAATACCATCATAATTCTTACTTCCAATATCGGTGTTAACCGATTAAATAAAATTCCTGAATTAGGATTCGGCACGCAAGGCAAAAAAATAAAAAATGAAATCGAGAACACTAGGGAAAACATTCAGCAGGATCTGGAAGAAATTCTATCTAATGAGCTATTAAACCGGCTGGATAACATTTTATTTTTTAACCATCTTAATACAAGAACAGTATCAAAAATTGTCTCCCAAGAGCTAGACTTAATAAAAGAAAGGCTGAAGCAGCAACGAATTTATTTTAATTTCCATCAGCCTGCCGTAAAAAAAATAGCAAAAGAAAGCCTGGATTTCCAGCAAGGAGCGCGCTTGGCCCATCGCCAAATAAAACAGGAAGTTGAGCCTTTACTAGCAGAAAAGCTTTTGGCTAAAAAGAAATATCAAAAACTCACTTTAACCATAAAAAATAAAAAACTTGCTGTTGATGGCCAAAATTAAAAAGCTAAAAAACGGCATTAGTTGTTGCGAAAATTTTTTATTAGATTTATTTTTCCCCAAAGCCTGCCTTCTTTGCGACCAAGACGGCGTTTTTTTATGCAAAAATTGCCTTAAAAAAATAAAAATAAATTCTCTGCAAGTTTGTCCGATTTGTGAAAAATTCATCACTGAGGGCGGAGAGACATGCCCTAATTGCCAAAACAAAGAATCGGCTATTGATCAAATGGTGATAGCAGCAGATTATCAAAAACCGGAAATGGCAGAAATTATCCACTGCTATAAATATAAATTCGTGCAAGATTTGCACCAGCCGCTGGGAAAATTGTTGGTGTCCGCCTTAATAAAAAACAAAATTTTCACTCCTGATTTTGTTGTCCCCGTTCCCCTCCACCCTTCGCGCTTGCGCTGGCGCGGCTTCAATCAGGCAGAGTCGCTGGCCGATTATATTGGAAAAAATTTATTGCCTGGGATGAAAATTCCCGTTTTAAATAATTTGGTTCAGCGAATTAGGAAAACTCCCTCTCAAATGAAAATTAAAAAATATGCCGAGCGCCAGAAAAATCTGGAAAATGCTTTTGCTTTAAATAAAAAAAATATTATTAGCCATTCCTTTCCTGGAAAGGAGAGGGCTGAGACAAAATTTGAAAATAAAAGTAAGTACGAACGTACGTACGTCCGTACTTACTCAAAAAATAAAAAAGCAGCAAATAATCCTCTTCCTCTTGATAAGAAGGATTTGCCTGCCAGTAAGGCAGGAACTGGGAAAGATTTTATTGATGTTGAGTATTTCAAAAACAAAAAATTCCTAATTGTCGATGATGTTTGCACCACCGGCTCCACCATCTTTGAATGCGCTAAAATCCTCCAACAGCTCAAGCCAACTAAAATCTCCGCCATAGTTTTAGGGAGACAAAAATGCTAAAATCTGTATTTGAATAATTCAATATCTTTTTTATATAAATCCTCTACAATTTTTTTTGTTCGGCTGTTGTAATATTTTCTGTAATCTCTTCCCCGCTTACTTTTATTGGTGTGGATTAATTGACAATCAATCTTTAATTTATTTTTAACATATTCGAAATCTTCATTTAGATTTTCAAATCTTCCCACAAAATCCATTACAACTTTATTGTCTATTGAAATAAAGTTATACTGAGGTTGAAAATAATGCCATTGTGATATTTTTTTAAATTTTTTTTTATTAGTGAGATTACTTACAAAGCTTTCAAAAGTTGAATAATCGTTTAAAAAACACTCTCCCCAAATCTTATCAATAAAATTTGCTCCGCCTCCTTTAACAAAGAAAAAGGCTGATACCATTCTATCCCAAGGATTTCTCACAAAGCAAAATTTAAAATAATTAATAA
>CAYMRZ010000043.1:5197-9277 GCA_964393045.1 uncultured Bdellovibrionales bacterium
TTTTTTTTTGTTATGAATTTTAAAATCAATAATTCTCCGATGTTTTATCTTTTTTTCAAATAAAGAGAGGACAACACTAGTTCCTCCATTTTTAGGTATATGAACAAAAATCACTTTCTTCTTGTCATTAAGCTTGCGATAAGGAGTAGTTAACCTTTTATAATTTAACATAAAACCCCAAGGAAGTTTAGTTAAAATCTTTTTTGTAGGCATTGATTTAAATAAAACTTTATTTACCTCATAAAATCAAATAACGCTCAAAAATATTTTCTTTCATTGTTGCTTTCGAATATTTTTTTGATTCGTTTACACAGCTTGACTGCATTTTTTTAAAATTTTCATTTTCTAATAAAAATTTAGCCTTACTAACTAGATCGTCAAAGTCTTTACAAACAAAGCCGTTTTTTCTGTTTTTAATTAAGATTTTAGTTGCATTTTCTGGATGATCTAAAACTAAAACAGGCAGTCCGCAAGTATTGGCTTCGATTGGAGCAATCCCAAGACCCTCTCTCTCCGAAGGAAAAACCATTACTTTTGCAAATTTAATTTTTCTAATTAATTCACTATAATTATCCAAAAAATCTAAAAATTCTACTTCTTTATCTAATTTAAGCTTTTCAACTCTTCTTTTTAATTTAAATTTTTCTGGTCCATCACCGATTATTAAAGATTTTATTTTAAAACCCTTTGCTTTAAATCTCAGAGAAAGCTCTATCATAACTTCAACATGCTTATGCCAAATTAATCGACCAAAATAAATAAAATCACATTCCTTTTTTTTGCTCTTTATCTTTTCTATTTTTTTAAAATCAATAAAAGAGGGTGGGATAACAGTTATTCTTTTTTCATCAATTCCTAAAAAATTCGTCATTCTTTTTTTAGTAAACTCTGAAATTGTTATAAAACGATCACAACTTTTTTTCGCTAATTTTTCTAACCATAAACCCAAGAACCAAAAAAATTTACTATATCTTTTCCATCCAATTTTACCTTGACATTCGCACCAATGACCTACAATTTCTAGCCTACCCCTTTTTAAAAAAGATGCCAGCCTTGTAAAAATAACAGGAAAATAAGGAAATATCTCAACATCCAATAAATCAATCTCCTTTTTTTCTGATTTTAACAAAAATCTAAAAACACTAAAACTAAACCACATATTAGGCAAGATTTTTCTCTTCCCGTTTTTTTTATATAAAGAATACTTTTGACAAACTGAAATATATCTTATCCCTTCCTTTTCAATAATATTCTTCCCTTGCCACCACTTCATTGAGACAATAGAAACTTTAACTTCTTTATTTTCAGATAAAATTTTTGCATAAGTATAAATTCTTTTTTCTTGCCCACCTACAAAATATGGATAAACCTTATCTGTAATAAAAAATACATTATTCATTTTTTATTTCTATTTAAAATAACCAAAAGCTCCTCATGCCGGCGTTTAATGGAACTTAAAATCAAACCAGCAATGCCGCTGATAAAACTGAATAAAATACAAAAACAGGCCACAATCAGCGTTGGAATCCGGCCCAAAATACCGGTTTCAAAATAGCCGCCCAGACTGCGCCAGCCCAGTAAAGCTCCACTGATTAAAAACAGCAAAGCAATCCAAAAAAAGAAGTGCAGCGGCTTATAATCCCGAAAAAGGGAAACCATCGTATAGAGCACGACGGTGCCGTCCCGAAAAGTGTTTAACTTGGATCGGCTGCCGTCCGGCCGGGGTTTCACGGTAATCGGCACTTCTTTTATTTTGATGGCATTTTCAACTGCCTGAATAGTCAATTCCGGCTCAATACCGAATCCGCCGGCCAAAAGCGCGCTGGAATTAATAAATTTTCTTTCAATGGCCCGAAAACCAGATTCCATATCCTTTAATTTCTGCTTGAAAAGAAAATTCATTATACCGGTTAAAATTATATTGCCCAGCCAATGGCTCATAGAAAATTTGCTGGGATTTTTTTTATTAAGCCGATTGCCCACTGCCATCCCCGCTTCATCTTTTAAAATAGGCTCTAGCAGTTTGTGCACTTCTTCTGCCAGATAAGTATCATCGCCATCCACCAAAACTAAGATATCACAATCACAAACATTGAATGCCTTTTGGACCGCAAAACCCTTCCCCTGCCTTTTTTCTGAAATAACTCTGGCGCCAGCTTCCTGCGCTTTCTGGGAAGTGGCATCAGAAGAATTGTTGTCCACTACTAAAATTTCCGCTTCCGGCAATTCGTTCTTAAAATCTGCAATTACCTTTTCAATGGTCGTTTCTTCATTATAACAGGGAATGGCCACAGTAATTTTTTTACTGGAATAGTTGTTATTCATTTTATTTAAGCTTAAAAACCGTTACCTTGCCTTTGTTGGTGTCAAATTCAAATTCCCTTTGCTTCTCTATCAAGTCCTCGTTTTCTCTTATGAAAGTGGAAAAAATTGAAGAAGAAGAAATAATAAAATCTGATTTAAAATCTTCTTTAATAGATTGAATGACTTTTTTAGATTGCTCTTTCCGGTGTTGTTCTATTTTGCCCTTATCGCCCATAAAAGATTTATAAGCTAATTTCTTTTGATCCTCACAATTTTCTTGCTGTTCACAATAATAATAATTTTTAGTAAAATTAAACCACTTCCAAAAAAGTCCTGGGTTATATTCCAGGATAGCCCTTGGCTCTATCCCCATAGTATAATAATTGTGATGGTTGGCAAAGAAGGAGCGAGGAAAGAGATTCCAAGTTGACAAAAAAACAATACCGCCCTTGTCAGAATTTTCTTCCACCCATTCGGCTGCCCTAAAATAAGGCCGGGATTCTTTTTTGAATATTTTAGCTTTATTATCAATAAAAGAATTGGAAGCCATGATGAATAAAAATAAAAATATCCCTGCTGTTAAATATTTTTGCAATCTTTTGTCAAATCCAACCTTCTCCTCTGAAAAAATTTTTTTCATTGCCAAAGCAAAAACTATAATTGCTCCGGGGAAATAAAAATCATAGAATCTTCCGCTAACTAGCATTGATCCGGCAATGCAAATCAAAAGAAAAAGAGCGCCGGCATAAAAAAGCAAATTGTTATCCTCTTGCTGGTTTATTTTGTCTTTATGTTTCTCTTCTCCAGGATTAGCCTGTTCTTGTTCTGATTCTATTTTTTTAATCTGCTTTTTCTTGAATTGAATATAATAAAAAACCGCTATTGAAAAACTCAAAATAGCCAACAGGGGCAGAATGGTCGAATCAGAAAGATATCCGGCAATATCAACTGTGTGCAGCTCTTTGCCTTCGATAGATTTTATGTCTTCGTTGCTAATAAGGCCCTTTTGGATGTTAAAAATATTTCCTAACCAGCCAAAAATATTGCCTGGAAAATTTGGATAAAAAGCCATCGCTAAAATAATGCCGGCAGCACTAACTAAAAAATTTTTTATAAAAATTTTATTTTGAGTAGCTAGCCGCAATATTTCCACAATACTCACAGCCAGGAAAGGCATGAAAAGCGTAGCATGGTGCCAAAGCACATGAAAAAAGGCAATCCAGAAAAGCGCTAAATATTTTCTCCTAACTGCTAAAAATATTTCTAAATAAATTAAAATGGTCGTTAACAGAAAAGCCCGGCCACACAAAAACCTAAAAACTACGAAATCAAAAGAAATCAACAAAAGCGTAAGCAAAAACGCTTTTTTTATTTTCATTTTTCTTAGAATAAAATAAAACAATCCAACCGTTAATCCGGCTAAAAAAATGTCGCTAATTTTCAAGCCCAATTCCTGGTTATCTATGTAAGTAAAGGGAACTAGAAATATTTGATACAAACTCACATGATATCTCTCACCGCTTTCAAGCCTATTAGTAAAATAAATCCAATTAAAATTTTCCACTGCATCCCAGCCCTCTGTTCTTAGCAATTTAGCATATTTATAATGGAAAAAATGATCATCAATAGTGGAAGTTCCATCTTCTATGGGAATATAAATTGAACCGTAAGCCGTGAAAACCAAGCCAAAAACAATAAAAGATGGAATTAAAATGCTTCTTTTCCAAAATTTCTTTGTTTTTTTAAATATATTTTTCATTTTTTTATTGTCATTTT
>CAYMRZ010000044.1:0-9058 GCA_964393045.1 uncultured Bdellovibrionales bacterium
ATTTTGTTCTTGCCGCTTGCTTTTTATTTTTTTTAGTAGGTGCTAGCAGCTGGATATATTTAAATTGGCCTAAAGTTGAAATTGAAATTTATCCTCGTCCCAAGGTTGTAGAAGAAAATGCAGATTTTAAAGTTATCTATGGAGATAAAAAAGAGGATAAATTGGCAGCAAGCGATGAAATTTTAGGAGAATTAAAAGAGTTTGATATAGAAGAAAAATTTTCCTTTGAAGCCACTGGAGAAAAGTTTAGCTCTGACAAAGGGAAGGCAAGGGGGACTGTAAAAATAATTAATCATTATTCTTCCGCTGATCAGCCTTTAGTGGCTACCACTCGGGTATTGTCAGAAGAGGGAAAACTTTTTCGTTTAATTAATGGCGTAACAGTTCCTGGCATGGAAGCTGAAGACCCTGGCGAGGTGGAAGCAAGAGTCATCGCTGATCAGCCTGGGGCGGATTACAATATTGAGCCTACTTCTTTTACCATAGAGGGATTTAAAGGCGGACCTAAATATGAAAAATTTGAAGTAACTTCTGAAGAAAAAATGGCGGGAGGAAGCGATGAGATAGAAAATAACAAAGTAAAATATGTTACCGAAAGCGATATTGATCAGGCCAGAAAAGAAAGTGTGGATTTGTTAAATAAAGCGTTGGAAGAAAAAATTCAAAAAAAGATTGGCGAAGGCAGCAATTTTTTACTAGATTCAGTAGAAAAAGAAATAATTTCCAGCTGTTCTTCTCTGCAAGCGGGGGAAATAGGAAAAGGTTTTGATTTTGCTATAAAGGAGAAAGTAAGAGTAGTCACTTTTAGCCAAGAAGATTTGAAAAGTTTATTATATTTAAAAATTTTAGAAGATGCTTCAGCTGGCTATAAATTAGACAGCGATTCTATCGAAATTAATTATTTGGATAACTTAGATAATAAAGAAAAAAAACAGTTAAGCATTGAAATAAAGGTTTCTGGTTTGATGTGGCCCGAAATTGATGTAGAGAACATTAAAACTGGAGTTGAAGGGAAAAAAGAGGAAGAAATAAAAAAAGTGTTAGAAAATTATTCTGAAATAAAAAAAGCTAGCATTGAATTTTATCCTTCTTATTTCAAGATGATGCCAATCACCAAAGACAAAATTTCCATAAAGCAAATAAGGGAAAATTAGATCATTTTTAAATTTTTGTATAGGAATTTCAAAAAATCCTATACGCGCAGACTCACGCAGACTAAACGCAAATTCTCGCGGAAGCTAATGCGCGAAGCTTAATTCATTTTAGGCTGGGCATTTAACAGTAAAGTTTATCTTAAAATAAAAAGCGCCAAAGATGCTTAGGCGCTACTATTAAGAGTTGACAACTTGGAAATAAGTGCTAACATATTAAGTAATCAGTGATATTAAGCAAGGAGAGTAATTTATTCCGGTCAATATTGGCGGGAATTTGTTTTTAAAAAAGAATTTTTAAATTTTTTTACTTTAAAGATGTAATATTAAGTAAATATTAAATTATAAATATGGCAAAAAACAATAAGATAATCCGGGATTCCTCTACTTTGGGACAATTTAGCGGGGCTATTTCTCAGATTTGCGAAGAAAAAGGACTGGATAAGGAGCGAGTATTAGAGGCGACAGAAGTAGCTTTAGCTGCAGCTTACAAGAAAGATTATGGCAGAAAGGGGCAGATAATAGTTGCTAAACTAGATGGAAAGACCGGTGAAGTTTATTTTAAACGATTTTTAGAGGTGGTTGATGAAAGTACTAGAAATTTGGATAATCTTGATAAAATTAAAGAAAGAAATAAAGACGAGGAAGAAAAAGATGAGTTAAAAAATGCTCATAGAAGTGAAGAAGAGGTAATAAAACATGAAGAATTAGAAGAGAAAAAAGAAGGTCATTTGACTAAATTTAACAAAGAGAAAGATATTTTACTAAAAGATGCTCAAAAGATTGATAAAGATATCCAAGTAGGGGATTTCTTGGAAATTCCTTTGGAAACTCAATCCGATTATGGCCGGGTAGCTTCTCAAACCGCTAAACAAGTTATAATTCAAAGGCTGAGGGAGGCAGAAAGAGATGCTATGTATGATGAATACAAAGGGAAAGAAGGGGAAGTAGTAAACGGCACTATACAAAGAATTGAGGGCAGAAACGTGATTATAGATTTAGGGAAATCTTCCGGTATTTTGTTTCCTTCCGCTCAAATTCCTGGCGAGAATTACCAGATTGGACAAAGATTAAGGGTCTATATTGAGAAGGTAGAATCTGACACCAAGGGTCCCGGCATTATATTAAGCAGAACCGCTCCTGAGTTAATGAAAAAGCTTTTTGAGCTTGAGGTGCCGGAAATTTTTTCCCAGGCAGTAGAAATTAAGGCAGTGGCAAGAGAGGCGGGCAGCCGCTCCAAAATTGCTGTGGCTTCCAATGAAGAAGGATTGGACCCAATCGGCTCTTGCGTTGGCCAAAAAGGCACCAGGGTGCAGGCAGTTATTGACGAGTTAAACGGAGAAAAGATTGATATTATTGAATGGAACGACGATGTTGAGAAAATGATAGCCATGGCTTTGGCTCCAGCTAAGATTGTAAAAGTGGAAGTATTAACTAAAGAAAAAAAAGCCAGAGCGTTTGTGCCGCAAAATCAATTGTCTTTGGCTATTGGGAAAAAAGGCCAGAATGTAAGATTAGCAGTGAGATTAACTGGATGGAAAATAGACGTTTTACCCCTAGAAGAAGAGGAGGGTGCAGAAGTTGACAAAGAAAAACCTGAAGAAAAAAAAGGCGAGGAGACAGGTGATAAGAAAAAAACTGAAAAGAAAAATAAAAAGCTAAAGGAGAAAGAAGCTGCGGAAAAATTAAATAAACCGAAAAAATCTGACAAAGCCAGTAAGCCCAAAAAAACTGGAAAAACTAAGAAAGAAAAATCGAAGGCTGTTAAAAAAGCAAAACCCCAAAAAGCTTCTTCAAAAGATACAAAATAAATAATCATTAATTATTATAAAATGAATTTATGGCACGAACTTCCTTTAGGGGAAAAAGCTCCTGAGGAATTTAACACTATTATCGAAATTCCCAAAGGATCGAAAAATAAATACGAAGTCGATAAAAAAACCGGCTTAATCAAGCTGGATCGGGCAATGAAAACCGGCCAAGATTATATTTTTGATTACGGGTTTGCCCCCCAGACTTTATGGGAGGACGACGATCCCTTGGACGTGATAGTTTTAACTACCTTTTCTTTACTGCCTAATATCTTAGTGGTAGTTAGGCCGGTAGCCGTAATGAGAATGATTGATGATGGAGATGGAGATGATAAAATTATTACTGTTCCAGTGGAGGATCCTCGATGGGAAGAGGTAAAAGACTTAAAGGATATAAACAAATATACCTTAAAGGAATTTCAGCATTTTTTTGAAACTTATAAAAGAATTGAAGACAAGAAAGTGGAAATTAAAGGTTTCGAAGGCAAGGAAGCTGCTCTGGAGGCAGTTAAAAAAGGAGTTGAACTTTACAAAGAAAAGTTTCCTGAGAATTTAAAATAAATTTTTAAAAATAACTAGCGTAATTAAACTTAATCTATTCTATGTCACCAAAAAAAATGAGCGATGATATCAAAGTAACCAGCGAACAATTATTGCCTTCCAAGCTAAGGCTTAGTTTTAAAATTCCAGCAGAAAAATTAGATGAATTTGTAAAAAAAGCGGCCAATGAAATCTCTAAAGATTTAAAGCTGGACGGTTTTAGAAGCGGAAACATTCCTTTTGAGGTGGTTGAGCAAAATGTAGGAAAGGAAAAATTATTACAGGAAGGTGCTGATCGGGCAGTAAAAAAATATTATGTAGATTATGTTCTGGATAATAAAATAGAGGCCATAGGGCAGCCTAGGCTAAATGTAAAAAAGCTAGCCTTAGGAAATGATTTTGAATTTGAAGCGGAGATAGACGTGCTTCCAAAAATTGAAATGGGAGAATGGCAAGATAAAATAAAAGAGGTTAATAAAAAATTTCAAGGAAAGCAGTTTGAGGTTAAAGAAAAAGAAATAAATAGAGAGTTGGATTATTTAGCTAATCAGCGGGCAAAGGCAAAAACAGTCAGCCGGGAGGCTAAAAAGGGTGATCAGCTGGAAATTGATTTTGAGGTTTTCCAGGATAATGTTCCCATAGAAGGCGGAACGGCCAAAAAACACCAAATTATCATAGGCCAGGGCCAATTTATACCCGGTTTTGAAGAAAATTTAATTGGATTGAAAGCAGGAGAAGAAAAAGAATTTGATCTTGTGTTTCCAGAAAAATATCATCAAAAGCATTTAGCTGGCAAGCAGGCTCGCTTTAAGGTAAAAGTGAATTTAGTGCAGGAGAGAAAGTTGCCTGAGATTAATGATGAGTTTGCTAGCGGCATTGGAAAATTTAAAAATTTAAAGGAATTAAAAGACAATTTAAGAAACGGCTTACTGGAAGAGAAAAAGAAAAAACACCGGCAGAAACAAGAAATGGAAATAATCAATGCTTTAACAGAAGGATCAGAAGTGGAAATCCCCCAAGTTTTAATTGATAGCGAACTGGAAAAAATGGATAAAGAGCTGGATAACAGTATTGCTCAGTTGGGAATGAATCGCCAGCAATATTTCCAGCAAATTCAATCCTCGGAAGAAAAATTAAAAAAACAATGGCAGGAAAATGAAGCTCCCAAGAGGGTAAAAGCGGCCTTAATTTTAAGACAGCTGGCAAAAGAGAAAAAAATAGAGCCAAAAGCAGAAGAAATTGAAGAAAGAATGAATCAGGTTATGCAGTATTATAAAACTCTAGGCCAGGCAAAAAAAGATTTAGACACCCAAAGGCTTTATGAGAATATAAAATCGGAAATGGCTAACCAGAAAATCCTTGAATTTTTAAGGAATTTATAATTTTAAAATTAATTTTTAAAAATATGTTGATACCGACTGTTATTGAAAAATCGCAATTTGGAGAAAGGGCCTACGATATTTATTCACGATTATTAAAAGAGAGAATTATTTTTTTAGGCTCCCCGATTAATGATGATGTGGCCAATGCGGTAATTGCCCAGCTTTTATTTTTAGAGTCCCAGGATGATAAAGCGGATGTAAAGCTTTACATCAATTCTCCTGGCGGAAGTGTTACTTCAGCTCTGGCTATTTATGATACTATGCAATACATTAAATGCGATGTCAGCACAATTTGCATTGGAATTTCTGCTTCAGGGGCAGCTATCTTGCTGGCAGCCGGTAAAAAAGGCAAACGCTATGCTCTGCCCAACAGTGAAGTGTTAGTTCATCAAGTAATGGGAGGGGCAGAGGGTCAGGCTACGGATGTGGATATCCATGCGCGCCATATTTTAAAAGTAAAAGAAAGATTGAATAAAATTTTAGCCAGGCATAGCAGCAAAAATCTTAAGCAAGTGGAAAAAGATGCGGAAAGGGATTATTTTATGAATGCGGATGAAGCAAAAAAATACGGAATTGTGGATAAAATAATTAAAAATCGATAATCTCTAGGCTTGACATTAATCGGGGTTTAATTTAGTATGGATTAATTGTAAAATATTTAGCTTTATAATATCTAATTTAAAATTTATGCTGAAAATTCGTTTTTCAAGGGTAGGCAAAAGGAATCATGCCCAATATCGGCTAGTTTTGGCTGAGAAGTCTTTTCCGGTAAAAGGAAAATTTTTAGAAATTTTAGGAAATTATGATCCTCATTTAAAAACTGTTAACCTGGAAGAAGAAAGAATCAAATTTTGGATTGGGAAAGGTGCAAAATGTTCTGATTCAGTCCATAATCTTTTAGTAACAAAAGGCGTAATCATGGGCAAAAAGCGTTTTATGCCAATAAAGCCAAAGAAAAACAAAAAAGAGGAAGAGAAAGAAGCTCCTGTTTCTTCCAACAAAGAAGAGGAAAATAAGGATTCAGAGGAAAAGGCGGAAGAAGAGCCTAAAAAAGAACCCAAAGAGGACATCAAAGAAGCAGCCAAACCCACGGAGGCAGAGTCTAAACAAACTACTGAAGCACCGAACGAAGAACAAACCGAAGAAAAAAAACCAATTTCAGCGGATAAGAAGCAAGAAGAAAATAAGGCAGAAGAGAACCAAGAAAATCAGGAAAAGCAAGAAAAATAATAAACTTTTTATAGAGCTGTCAGTAAAAGCCAACCACCTAAGAAGCGTTGGTTTTTATTTAAATTTCATTCTTGCCTACCGTTGCACAGTTTCTCAAATTGATTTTTGCCTTTTCTGATGTTAAACTAGAAATAAACGAAAAAAATTACTAAAGCTTTAAGCATTATTTAAACATTTTCATATGCTTTTATTGGAAATTAAAAATTTTTCTCTTTTTAAAAAAGGAAGGCCAGGTAAAAACCCGGAAGATTTTTTGTTGAAGAATATTAATTTAAAAATAGAGTCGAATGAAATCCATTGCCTTTTGGGCAAGAACGGCAGCGGCAAAACCACTTTGGCCTATGCTATAATGGGCTTAAATAAAAATAGCAAAACCAGAGGAGAAATTATTTTTCAAGGCAAAAAGATTAACAAATATAAAGTTCATGAAAGAGCCAAGCGAGGAATAGCTTTGGCTTTTCAAGAACCAGTCAGGTTTGAAGGGTTGGATGTTTTTAATTTCTTATCAGCCGGGAAAAAGGGGAAAAGTATTTCAATTAAAAAACAGGCAGAGGAAGCTTTACGGATGGTGGGCCTAAAAAAGGAATTTCTTCAGCGGAAAATAGACCAAGAATTGAGCGGTGGCGAACGCAAGAGAATTGAGCTGGCTTCAGTTATAATCCAAAAGCCCAAATTAATGATATTGGACGAGCCGGATGCCTCTCTGGATATCATTGTTTATAACGAACTTTATGATTTGCTATTAAAAATAAAAAACAAGTTAGGTTGTTCTATCTTCTTAATAACCCATCGGGAGGAGGCAGGGCTGATTGCTGACAAAGCCAGCTTGATTGAAAATGGAAAAATTATCGGCGCAGGCAATTTCAGAAAAGTTATGCGCCAATATTGTTCCCGTGAAGGCCAGAAGGAAAAATGCCGCTTAATAAGCTCCAAATTGCAATCCCGTCCCGGGTACTTGGGACTTGGAACAAGTTCTAAATAAATTCAAAACCATAATTCATGCATTTAGCAAAAATTAATAGCATGTGTTATCCATCTTGAATAATTAATTTTTTCAATATGAAACTCCATCCAGATTTTAAAAAATCAGCCAAGAGTTGTGGAATAGAAAATTGTTTTTCCTGCCCAGGATATTTTTTTGTTGAAGCAAATAAGATAATTTCCAGTAATTTTCCTGAGGGTATAAAAGCTGAGGCGAAAGAAATAAAAAACGGAGTAGAGGCCAAAATAACTGTGAAAAAAAATGTAAAATTAAAACAGCCGCTTTTTTTATGTTTTGGGCTTTTAAAAGAAAAAGGAGAGCAGTTTGTAGTGCCAGAGATTATTATTGAAGAAGGGGCTAGCGTGAAAATAATAGCTCATTGCAGTTTTCCGCATGCCAAGGAAATAGAGCATAAAATGGAAGGATTTTTTCGAGTAAAAAAGAATGCCAGTTTTTTTTATGATGAATACCACTACCATGGCTCAAAATCCGGGGCGTCAGTAAATCCTAATTTGAAAATAGAAGTAGATCAAGGCGGGCATTGCGCTAATAATTTTTATTTAGTCAAGGGAACTACCGGTAAAACTCGAATTAATTTAGAAGCTAATTTATATGATAATGCTGATTTTGTTTCCAAGATAAAAGCTCTGGGAAAAGGTAAAAATGATCAGACGGATATTTCAGAAAAAGTATATTTGCTTGGCAGAGAAAGCAAGAGTATTATAAAAATGAGAGCAGCGGCCAAAAACGGAGGAAAAGTCTTAATGCAGGGAGAAACCTATGCCCAAGCGGCCGGCAGCCAGGGACATGTTGACTGCCAGGAAATAGTTATCGGCCAGAACTCAGTGGCCAAGGCGGTTCCAATTGTCCAGGTTAGCCATGAGCAAGCCCGAGTAACCCATGAGGCGGCCGTAGGCAAAATTAACCAAAAAGAACTCCAGGCTTTAATGGTAAAAGGACTAAATGAAGCCGAGGCCACAGAGTTGATTTTAAACGCCATGTTGAATAATTAATTGCTTTCAAAACTTTATGTTAGCAATTGGCGGTAACCTTATAGGCAAGAAAAATGATTTGCTTTAAACTAAAATAAATAATTGAATTTTATAACTAGTAATTAAAATTAAAATGGCGGAAGATTTTATTTTAAATGAAAAATCTAATATAATAGAGGCTGTGAAAAATTATCCGGCAGCTGCCCAAGTTTTTGCCAGGCACGGTATTCCTTGCCTAGGTTGCGCAGCCGCCAGATTTGAAACGCTTTCTGATATTGCGGAAGAATTTGGAGTTGATGTTCAAGAGCTGATAAAAGAAATAAAAAAAGAAGAAAATAAAAAATAAATTATTAAAAGATGAGCAGAATAAAGCAATTATCCGCTGATGATTTTGAAAAAATTATCAAAGAAAAAAATATTCATCTTTTAGATGTTCGCGAAAAATATGATTTTGAAAGCGGGCACATCAAAGGCGCCCAGCTGGTTCCGTCCAGCAATTTTGAAGAAGAATTTGAAAAATTGAAGCTCGGGAAAAAAGCTAAAATCGCTTTATACGACCTTACTGGTTCCAGAAGCGATTTTTTGGCGAAAAAAATTTTGCAGCTGGGCTATGAAAATATTTATAATTTAGAAATGGGCTTAATGGAGTGGAAGGAATTTGGCAAATCATTAGTTAAGTAAGAGAATTTCTTAAGCATTTTTTTATGATGGCAAATTTAAGAAAAAATTTTTTAAACGGCAGTAAAACTTTTAATTCAATAGGCCAAGCGGCTTTTTTGATTTGCGTTATGGGATTGGCTAGCCGTTTTTTAGGCTTAATCCGAGATCGGATTTTAGCTGCCAAGTTTGGAGCCGGAAACGAATTAGATGTTTACTATGCTGCCTTTAAAATCCCGGATTTGATCTTTAATTTGCTGGTTTTAGGAGCGCTTTCTGCCGCTTTTGTTCCTGTTTTTACCTCCCTTATATC
>CAYMRZ010000045.1:0-8982 GCA_964393045.1 uncultured Bdellovibrionales bacterium
TTGGGGAAAAAATAAAGTATCGTTTTGAAATGTATCTTCTCCCCACTGGTCAATAACTTTAAGAGCTGCTTTCAAATAAGCATCTACAACCTCTTTAAAACCAACAGTCTCTTCTACTCTAGTCATCACCCCTCCTTAAAAATATACCAGACTTTTTTATGCCTATAATGTGCTCAACAACCAGCAAGTATAATATTATAGAATTTCAAATTTGTCAATAAAATAAAACATCCAATAAATATTGAATGTCGAAAACCTAAACACCTGTTAGCAAGGATATTAATATTGGCTATTGAATATCAACCAGTTCCTAATTTACTATTTACTAATTACTAGTTAACCAATTCACTAGCCTTACACATAATTTCTCCCTCTCTCCTTCAGTTCCTCCACGATTTTTTTCACATCCTGGGCACGGGATTTCGGGCAAACCAAAAGCGCATCCTCGGTATCAATAATCACTAGATCGTCAATTCCTACCGTAGCAATTAATTTTTTATCATTGCCATAAATAATTGAGCCGGAAGTATCCATATTCAATCTTTCTCCGCGGACTAAATTTCGGCGTTCATCTGTTTTAGTCATTAAATTCTCATGCAATGTATCCCAAGCGCCAATATCTTTCCATTCAAACTCACCTTGAATAATCAAAACATTGCTTGAATCCATTTTTTCTGTGATGGCATAGTCAATGGAAATCTTTTCCATTTGATCATAAGCCTCCTCTGCAGCTTTTTCATCCCCATCATTCAAGGCTTTTTTTATTTCCCTTAATTGGCCATAAAGTTCTGGACTGTATTTTTTATAAGCTTCCAAAAAAAGCTTGGGCGTCCACATATAATAATTAGCATGCCATAAATAATTGCCCTCTTCCACATATTTCTGGGCAGTTTTAAAGTCTGGCTTTTCAGTGTGGCCTAAAAATTCATAGAATTCCACTCCTTCTTTGTCAAAAACTCGCTTGCCTATTTTTGTATAACCCAAGGCAGTGTTAGGATTGGAAGGGCGAATAGAAATATCCACTAATTTGCCAGTTTCTTTTATTATTTCTTCCGCTTTTCTTAATGATTTTAAAAACATATCTACTCGGCCAATATAATGATCGGAGGGTATAAAAGCAATAGGCTCATCCCCGTCTAATTTGGCTAATTTCAAAGCCGCGTAGCCCATGGCTGGCGCTGTATCCTTGCGGGAAGGCTCTATAATAATATTTTTTTTAGGAAAATCCGGAAAAATTTTTTCTATCCAAGTGTTAGCTTCTTTGGTAGTAGCAATAAAAATATCTTCCTGGGAAAATTCATTAAATCGCTCAATAGTTTCTTCAATCATGGTTTTATCTGAAACTAACCGGCAAAATTGTTTCGGCCGCTGGCTTCTGCTCATTGGCCAAAGCCGGGATCCGCTGCCTCCAGCTAAAATTATTATTTTCATTCAAATAAATTAGTGATTATTTTA
The DNA here is from genome assembly GCA_964393045.1 of uncultured Bdellovibrionales bacterium. Classification (GTDB taxonomy): domain Bacteria; phylum Patescibacteriota; class Minisyncoccia; order Moranbacterales; family DUUL01; genus CAYMRZ01. The sequence goes on from CAYMRZ010000045.1 coordinate 1,456, forward strand.
TAAGTTAAATTCCGATAAATATTTTTTTGAATTTAATGTAAATTGTGCATCAACGATTGAAATTTTTTAATTTCTAATAAGCTAACTAGCTAATTCCTAATCAGCTAACTCCGTCCATAGCTTTATTCGCCAATTCATCCGCCGTTTTATTTTTTTCCCTTGGTATATGATTGAAAGAAACCTCAGAAAAGTCAAGCATCAAATTCCAGATTTTAATAAAATTTTTCTGAACATTTTCTTCTTTTAACTTATATTGGTGATTGAGTTGCTTGACCATCAGTTCTGAATCACTGTAGCAATTCACTTTAATTTCTCTAGCCTTCTTCTTGCCTGCTATTTTCTTTAGTTTTTCCAGGGCAAAAATTAAAGCCTCGTATTCAGCTTGATTATTTGTTTTCTTTTCACCGATAAATTCACTGTATCTATTTTTCTTTCCATCTAAATTTATAACCGCTCCGATTCCCGCCAAACCGGGATTGCCCCTCGATCCTCCATCAGTGAATATTTCTGCCTGTTGCATAATTCTTTATTAAAAGATAATGACCTTTACAAATAGTTTGAACAACCCAAAGTTTTAAGATAAATCATTGGTAAATTCGTGGTACGATTCGTAGATTCGCAGGGAGGTGTTATTTGTACAAAACTTTTACATCAAAATTACACAGCTCTTTTGGAACTATATCCTGAGAATCATCTTCATAATTAAAAATGACTTTTATCACGGGGATCTGTTTATTTTTATAACCGATAGGCTCTGCTTCCGCATAAGCTTCGAAGAAGCCTTCTATTTTTTTAAGGTTTCCCAAATTTGAAGCAACTGCACTTTTTGCTTTTTCTTTAACTAACTCATTGTCGTCCCGGGCCTTTCGGGTATTCCCCGGACCGCAAACTTTTTTAAACTTTTCTCCTGCTCCAAAAACAAAACTAAAATTATTATTAGCAATTGCCGCAATAATTATTATAAATACAATAAAAAGAGTTGCTACTCTTATCTTGGTTTTTTTGCTAGTCCGCTTTTCTTTTTCAAATTCAAATTGCTCATCCATGTCCTCAAACTTCATCTAGACGATTTAATTTTTAACTTAGTTTTGAAAATTTATTGAAAAGTTCGTTAAATTCTTCTTCTGAATAAAAATCTATAGCAATTTGCCCTCCTTTTTTATTTTTCTTAATCTTAATTTTTGTCCCTAATATAATTGCTAATTCATTTTCCTTTTCTTCCATTTCCGGGTTATCCTGCCTGATTCTCCTTTTATGGGAAGACACAGTCACTTCTTTCAATTTTTCTTCTGTTTGGCGAACGCTTAAATTGTCCCTTAATATCAACTCAAATAAGCCTCTTTGTTTTTCAGGATTATTTACAGCTAAAATCATTCTGGCATGGCCCTCAGTAATTTTCCCATCCAGAAGCGCCCGCTGGATTTCTATTGGCAAAGAAAGCAGCCTCAATAAATTAGTTATGCCTGGCCGGCTTTTTCCCACTTTTAAGCCAATCTCTTCTTGGGTAAATCCAAAATTTTCCTGCATTTGGCGGTAAGCCTTGGCTTCTTCAATCACATTTAAATTGTGCCGCTGAACATTTTCTATCAAAGCCAAAGCCAATTTTTCTTCCTTGCTGGGCTTTCTGATAATTGCCGGGACGTTCTCCAAGCCGGCTATCTTGCTTGCCTCCAGCCTTCTTTCTCCTGCTATTAATTCATAATTGCTTTTATCTTTCTGGCTGACTACTAATGGCTGCAAAATCCCGTATTTTTTAATCGACTCCGCCAGCTCCTGCAATTTTTCCTCGTCAAAATTTTTTCTTGGCTGATAAGGATTGGGTACTATGCTGTCCACTGGAATTTGCAAAATGCTTTTTAAGGAAATGTCAAAATTCTTTCGCTTTTTACGGGAAATATTTTTTTTAGATTGGGTCATTGGAGCTTTTTCCTTTGTTTTATAACTATCCTCTGCTCCAAAATAATTAACTTCTTTTTTCTTTTTATTATCTTTTTGCTGGGGAATTAATGAAGCCAGTCCCCTTCCCAAGCCTCCTGCTCTTGCCATCTATGTTTTAATTAAATTATTATTAATCTTAAACTTTAAAAACTAAATTTTAAAATAATTTTCAGCCTTCTAATGTTTGAACCCCCGAGCCACTGCATTAAAAATTAATTCAATAAAAATTCAATGAAAATTGAAAATTGAAAATTTTAATTATTGTCTAACTCCTCCCAATCACTTCTTGCGCCAATTGCCGATAAGCCCTGGCCCCTTTGCTGAACTTATCAAAATTAAAAATAGATTTGCCGAAACTGGGCGCTTCCGCCAAGCGCACCGTTCTGGGAATTACTGATTCAAAAACATGGCCCGGAAAATGATTGCGAACCTCTCTGACCACCTGATGCGCCAGCCTGTTTCTGCGGTCAAACATTGTTAATAATACGCCGCCAACCTCCAATTTAGGCTGTAAATTTTCTTTTACTAAGTCTATGGTATTTAAAAGCTGGCCCAATCCCTCCAAAGCAAAATATTCCGTTTGCACGGGAATCACCACTTCATCAGAAGCTACTAAGCCATTGATAGTCAAAAGCCCTAAGCTGGGAGGAGAGTCAATAATTATAAAATCATATTGAGGGCGCACTTCGCGCAGCCTTTCATATAATTGAAATTCACGATTTTCAAAATCCGCCAACTCTACCGCTGCACCGGCTAAATCCTGACTGGAAGGAACCACATCTAACCCAAAACTGCCTGACTTTAAAATTACCTCGCTGATCGGCTTATTGATTATTAAGCTTTTGTAAAGGTCTTTTTTCGTCTGGCGGCTGTCCAAGCCCAAACCGCTGGAAGCATTGCTCTGGGGATCTAAATCCACCAATAAAGTCGGCTTGCCGGCTGCTGCCAGGTAAGTCGCCAGATTAATAGCCGAGGTGGTTTTCCCCACTCCTCCTTTTTGATTAACTAATGAAATTATTTTTCCCATATAAGCATTATAATAGATTTTTCAAAACAAAACAAATTTAAAAAGGAACGGCGCCTTTGGCACTGTTCCTTTTGATAGTTTTCAATAATTCTAATTCAAGCCTCCTCAAAAATCCAGAAAGCCGGTTTGTTCCTTATCGGCTCTGTCTCTCCCAAATTACGGGGGATATACCGAACATTTCTTTGGGGGGCCAATTTCACCAGAAACGCCACTTGATGCAGCAACTGCATAGCAGCATTACTCACATCTCTTCCGGTGACTTTCAAGGGATCTATGCTTCTCCAGTCAACTGCCTCAAAAACCACTTCTACCCTCTTGCTCATTCTGTTTCCGTTGATTGGCGCGTCTATATAGTTCCCCATGGAGCAGCCAATTTTTTCTTCCCACTTATTCACCAGCTTTTTGATGGCTCCGGAATTTTCTATGTTTGCTACATCTCTCTTCTCCAAGCCAAAAATTCTCAACTCTGCCATAAACGCCCCTCCTTTAGTTTTAATAAGCAGTAAAATGAATCTCTATTTCTTCACCCGCCCGGCCCAAGCTATTAATTCTTCCTTCTTGGCAAGAACTAAAAATTTGATGGATTAAATCATCTAAAAAAACAGCGGCCTCCGTTATAATATCCTGGCTCTTCGTGAAATAAAAGCCAAAATTTTCTATTAACTCTTTTGGAGTAACAATTAAGCTTGCTTTTTTGCTGGAAGATTTGGAAGAAAAATCAATTTTAATATTGCTCTTGCCTGCCCATTTTTTGAACTCTTCCGCTTGCATCTCGGGAAAAAAATTTTTTCTTAATTTTTCGTAAATCAAAGCTTCTATTTTTTCTTTCGAAAAACTGTCCGGCACTTGATAAAAAATAAATTTCATGACTCTCTTCTCCTTTTCCGACAAGTTTTAAATTTATCTTTTCAATACTTCCAAGAAAGCCTCCTGCGGAATATAAGCCTTTCCGCCGGATTTCATTTTTTGCTTGCCTTTCTTCTGTTTTTCAAGGAGCTTGCGTTTCCGGCTGAAATCGCCGCCGTATAAACCGCTAATAACGTCCTTCCGAAAAGGCCGGATATTTTCTCGCGCTACAAATTTTCCTCCCACTGCCGCTTGCAATTTAATGAGAAAATTCTGGCGTGGGATAACATCTTTTAATTTTGAAACTATTCGCTTGCCTTCTTTGTCCACTTTTTCCCTGGGAACAATTTGGGAAAAAGCATTTACTTTCTCTTCAGCTATATAAACATCCATTCGCACCAAATCAGCTGTCCGATAACGAGTTAATTCATAGGAAAAAGAAGCAAATCCGCTGGTAGCTGACTGGATTCCATCATGAAGATTTATTATAACCTCGTTTAGGGGCGTGTCAAATGCCAGCACCAGCCGTTCTTTATCAATATATTCTGTGCTGAGATATTGGGAGCGGGTATTTTCTTGCACTAAGTCCATTATTTTTCCCAGATATTCCGCCGGGGTGATTATTTCCAATTTCACATAAGGCTCCCGGATTTCTTTAATTAGGTTGGCTTCAGGAACTTCCGCTGCCGCATAAATGTTTTCCAGCTGTCCGTCCGTTTTGACTATTTTGTAAACCACGCTGGGAGTAGTAATAGTGGGATTAAAATTAAATTCTCTTTTCAGCCTTTCTTTGACAATTTCTAAATGCAAAAGCCCCAAAAACCCCATTCGAAAACCACGGCCCAAAGCCGGCGAACTTTCTCCTTCAAAATCCAAAGCGGCATCGTTTAGTTTTAACTTTTCTAAGGCATCCCGAAATTGATTATAATCTTCACCTTCTGTGGGATAAAAGCTAGCATAAACCATCGGCCGAACCTCTTTATAACCCGGCAGGGGCTCTAAATCAGTTGGTAGTGAGTAGTTTTTAGTTTTTAGTGAAGGGTTTTTAATTTTTAATTTGTTATTTGGAATTTGTTTGGAATTTGTCCCGAGTACTCGGGATTGGAATTTGTAATTTCCCGCCAGGGTTATAGTGTCTCCTACCTTGCATTGTTCCACGCTTTTTAGGCCAGTAGCAATATAGCCGATGTCTCCAGCTGCCAATTTCTCTTTTTTCACCAGCTGGGGTGAAAACTTTCCCACTTCAATCACATGAGCTTCTTTTTTGCCGGCCATTAAAAAAATATCATCTCCTGCTTTTATTTCTCCGTCCACAATCCGCACATAAGCCAGCACGCCCTTGTAGGAATCATATTTGGAATCAAAAATCAAAGCCCTCAAGGGAATTTTGAATTTTGCCTGCCTGCCAGCGAGGCAGGAATTTTGAATTTTGAATGAATTTTTAATTTTAAAATTTGTAATTTTTAATTTATTTTTCCTGTTGTCATGAAAAATTTTTTTGAAGTTTTTAGTTTGTTTTTTTGATTTTGGATTTTGTAATTTGTTTGTAATTTGTCCCGAGTTCCGAGTACTCGGGACGAGATTGAAATTTGTAATTTGCTCCGATAATGGTGATTTCGGCGCCGGGACTCTTTCTATCACAGCATTTAATATTTCTTCCACGCCCTTTCCGGTCTTCCCGCTAGCGCATATTATTTCCTCTTTTTTACAGCCTAAAATATTCACAATTTCTTGTCGGGTTTTTTCCACATCTGCATTAGGCAAATCAATTTTGTTGATTACTGGAATTATTTCCAAGTCTTGCTCAATCGCTTGGTATAAATTGGCCAATGTCTGAGCCTGCACTCCCTGAGTGGCATCCACTAGCAAAATTGCCCCCTCCACTGCCGCTAGACTGCGAGAAACTTCATAACTAAAATCCACATGCCCCGGCGTATCTATCAGATTGAGAATATAATTCTCAATCTGCGCAGACTCACGCGGACTAGACGCAGACTGCCGCAGACTTTTTCTGGCAGAATCGTAGACTACTCGCTTAAATTCAACATCAGCGCCGCCAAAATTAATCAACATCGCTAATTTGTATTTACTTCCTTTTAAATAAGACCATAGTTGTTCTTGCTGCGGTTTAGCTATTCTAGGCAGAGCTTTTAATTCCACAATAACCTTATCTTCAATTAAAAAATCTGGCTGATATGTACCAACAAATTTGCCCTGATAATTTACGGAAATACTGGATTCAGATTCATAATTCAAACCTTGATTTTGAAATTCTTTTTCCAGTGCTTTATGATAAACAACTTCTTTATGCCCCAAACCTAGTTCTTTTTTCACTTTAAAAGCAGCTCCCCGAATTTTGTAAGTAATATCTTTGTAAATAAGCCCCTCTTTTTTATTGTCTGCTTTGTTGTCTGCGCTAGTCTGTGTTTCAGTCTGCACTATAGCTTCTTTTTTCACATCTTTTTTATTGTCTGCGCTAGTCCGCGTTTCGGTCTGCATTAGTCTGCGATTAAATTGCTTTTTTCTCACGCTACCATCGTTCTTTCCACAAACAAAATTAAAACGATAATCAAATTTTATACTTACGGGTTGCAATTTAATAGTGATGCCACGCTCTCTTTCCAAATCCATCGTGTCCAGCAGCTGGTCTTTCATTTTCCTTTTCTCTATTGATCCAGTCATTTCCAAAAGCCGGTCAGCCAGAGTCGACTTACCGTGGTCTATATGGGCGATAATGCAAAAATTCCTTATATTTTTCATAAATCCAAAGGATTCTTGATATTTTTAAAATTATTATTTGCCACTTTGGTATAGATTTGAGTCGTTTCTAATCTTTTATGACCTAACAATTCCTGAATATACCTTATATCCGTCCCTTTTTCAAGCAAATGAGTAGCAAAACTGTGTCTCAGGCTGTGGCAACTGGCTTGTTTTTTAATTCCAGATCTTTTTAGGGCCTCAGCAAAAACTTTTTGCACCGTTCTTTCGGTTAATTTTTCACTTCGGTTAGATTCAAAAACATAATCATTTGGTTTCTTATCTTCAATGTATTTTTTCAAAACCTCAGATAAATTTTCAGAAATTATGCTTATTCGGTCCTTTCTATCTTTGCTTTGCCTAATCCTTATTAATTTATTTTCTAAATCCAGCTCTTTCACTTTAACCCTGGGAAGTTCAGAAACTCGCAGTCCCGCAGAGTATATCGTCGCTAACATTAATTTATGTTTAACATTTTGAATAGGAGATAAAATTTTTTTAACTTCACTTATTGTCAATACATGAGGCAGTTTTTTGGTTTTTTTAACCCGAGGAATATTAATAAAAAATTTCCTTCTCAAGTTTTTTTCAAAATATAATTTCAATGCACTATAAGCAATATTGACAGTTGACTGAGATTTTTTCTGATCAATCAACTTTTCTAGATAACTTCTAACGTCTTGAGTATTCACTTTGCATAATTTTTTGTTTGTAAATCTTGAAAAATCTGTGATATAATACAGATAGCTTTTAATGGTTTTTTGGCTGAATCCTTTTAGTTTCATTTCTTGTTCGAGTTTTATCAAAGGATTTTTGCTTGGATAAGGGTAATTTCTTTTCATAATAGTATTATAAATAGAAATTTATATCACCATTTTAGCTTAATTTAAATAATAAATCAATAAGTTCGTATATAACTTGTTAGGCGACATATTTCCAAGTCTCTTTTAAAGAATAAG
>CAYMRZ010000046.1:0-8798 GCA_964393045.1 uncultured Bdellovibrionales bacterium
ATCCATACAAGCTCTGTAGGCGGCAAAGCCTGAAAGCCCGAGGCTTAAGAAAATTATAAATCCCCAAAACCAGCCAACTCCGCCTTTGCCTTTTTTGCTTCCCAAAAATTCTTCTGCCATTTCCTCCCTCCTTCCTTTTCCTAAATTTATGGTTTATGTTTTTTAGAAAAAATAATTTTAGGTACTTTTTAATTTCAAATAATGTTAACTTCCAATAAATAAATTGTCAACTATTGCAAAAAATAAAAGTTGTGCTATTTTATCTGAGTTGGATAAAAAAAGGCTCAGTTCCTTAAAAAATTCAACTTTAATTTGCAAATTCTTCAGGTAAAGAGAGGTAAAAAATGGTATGCGATATTTGCAGGACAAAAATGGTTTATTTTGAAACGCATTATGGTGTCATATATTACATATGCCCTCAATGCCGCTTTGTCCAACGGAAAAGAGAAGAAGGGAGGCGATTATGATGTTTTTTATCCTGGGAAAAATTTTCTGGAATATCAGTTTGCTAGCCTTGCTAGCATTAATTGAAAATTTGGTTTTTTAGGCAGAAAGGAGGAAAAATGAAAGAGCAGTTCTGCCCTTGTTGTGGAAGGTCGATGTCTTTTTTCAGCTGCTATTGCGGAGTGGCCTGCTTTTGGTGCGATCACTGTAGAATGCTTATAAGAAAGAATTTAAATCAAACAAGCGCAGGGGGAGCAAATGGAAAAGCAAGCAATTGAAAATGGCAAAGATTGGCTGAAAGAAGAGAAATGGATTACCAATCTAGAAGGCAAATGCCCAAACTGCCAAAGTCGGCGCTACAGGCCAATACCGGGAGAAGAATTGGACAAACGGTGCGTCAAATGCGGCCACGCCTATAAATGAGAGGCAAATAATATGAAAAGTGCTTTCAGAAAAATGGCAAGTTATGCTGCTGCAAATATCGCCGTCCTGGCAGCCATATGCCTGCTGTGGCTGATAATCAAAAAAATCTAAAGAGAACTTCGGTTAAACCTGAACCCAGGCCGAAGTTCTTTTGTTTTTAAGGCAATTTTTAAAAAACTTGCAAATTTTTGTTTATTTTAATACTATCAGATAAGCATTTATATGGCACATAGTAAATTAAAAATGATAAAGGAGGCAGAAAAATGGCAGAGGAAACGGGAAAGGCTGATTTGGTAGTAAATAACCTTCAGGAGAGCTGGCTTGTTAATGAATATGGGAGGTGCCCCGGATGCGGATCTCGGCGATACAGAGACGCCCGAATGAATCTCCGAGACATCATTTTTACCAAGCAGTGCGTGGACTGCAGTACTTTTTATGATCAAAGAAGAGATACGGGCTTGATTCAGTAAAGGAAGAAAGGAGAAAGATTGTGCAGAAAGACAAAGAAGGGAAAACTAGAAAAAATGAAGTTTGCCCACATTGCGGAGGCAAATTAAAAATCATAGGAAGAGCCGGGAAATTCAAAATCAAAAAATGCCCTAGGGGATGCAAACTGGATGAGGTTTAAAAAACCAAGATGAACAAAAAAACTTCAAAAGGGATCGCTAAAACGCTGTCCCTTTTTTATTTATAAAGAATATCTGAAATAAATACTTCCGCCCATCTTCGTAATCGGACAAGATAGTATTTAAGAATGGATTTTATTAATAGCCTGGCAGCTTAAGATAAAAAAATACCAAATAAGGGAATTAAACTTCTTTTTTAATCCTCTCCCTACTTCACTAGCGGGCAGGTTTTCTGGGAAAGAGGAGGGAGTGGTTTTTAAAAGAAAAAGGCGTCAGCTATATAACTAACGCCTCAAATTTGATTTGAGTTTGCTTCGTGTTACCAAATTCCAAGGGACGGGATAGGACCAAAATCATAACCCATAACCGCCATTGTAATCAGAACTGTTATTGCATGAGGAAAAATCTTGTAATACAAATTTAACATAATTGTCACCTCCTTGATTTCAAAATCTTTTTCATGAAATTTTTATCTTCCTAAGGAAAAAATCGTTTTCAATAAACAGCCACCTTCCTGTTTAATTTTTCTTAGCTGCGTTTTGCTTCCAGGGATTGGATAACCTTAGAAAAATTAATCGATTTCAATTCCGGCGTCTTCCAGTTCTCGCCTCTGTGCAAACATCTTGTGGCGAATGCCCCGGCCGAGAAGTCCGGCATCTTTCAAGGGATTTTCTTCCAGCCTTTTCGTCTCCCAGCTGCTGGCTTCAAAAATATTTCGTGTCACTCTTCCCAAAAAAACCTCTGTGTCTTCCATGACCCTTTTTACCTCCTTTTCACTCCATTGAGATTATATGATTTCCGGGGACAATTGTAGCAATCGCTGTTCAGGGTTTGTTGCTTTCTTCTGCATTTACTTCCCGTTAAATTACAATTTGCTTTCTTCTTTCGTCGCGCCATAAACTTCCCCCTGTGCTAGTAATTATTTGCCAAAACAATCGCCATAAAGTATAAAAAGGAACTAAAAATTCCCAAACCTGAATATTTTGGAAAATTAATTAAAAAACATTTTATAATTTAGCTTAAAACGGAAAATCCGTCAACTGCAAAACTTGCAAATTTTTTATGCTAATTATTTTTATCTACAAAATTTATCCTTAAAAACTCTCTTGTCCGACCACGAAGATGGGCGGAAGTATTCGAAGTATTTTTTAAGGACAAATTTTTGTAAAGTCGTTTTCCGCTTTTTTTCTTAAATTTTCATAAAAAATATTTTATAGATAAAAAACACTCCAGTATACCAGTATACTGGAGTGTTTAAAATAGAGGTCTCTATAGAGGTCCCTAAAAAATATCTATTTTGCCTGAAAGCCAATTCCTTTTTCCTCCGGCGTGTCCGCTTCTTTCACCTTCCCGAATTTGTCTTCATACTTTTTCAAATTGTCCTCCATTGCCTTGATCATTCTCTTGAAATGCCCAGGAGTAACCACGATGCGGGAATTCAAAGTTCCCGTCGGTGGAAAGACATTCAAAAAATCCAGCACGAATTCCTCTTGAGTATGCAAAATTTGCATTACGTTGGAATACTCCCCTTTCAGCTTCTCATCCGAAGCCTTAATTTGGATTTGCTGTTTTCCTTGTTGTTGATTATTGTTTTGTGGGTTTTGATTGCTTTGATTCATTTTTTTAAATTAAATTATTAATTTTAACCTGCGTGTCTTTATAAAAAACCTCGTCTATTTTAGGAGAAACACCATAAAAATAAACTTTGTCTTTAAAAATTTTTTTTAAGTTATAAATTATTCCATTCTGCTTTTTATTATTACCAAGATAATATCCTAATTCTCCCAAAAAAATATTATTAATGCCAAAACATTCATCGGAATTTATATTAGGAATAAAAATTTTAATATTTTTCAATTTCAATGTCTTTAAATAATTACTTAATACTTCAATAGATAAATCCTTTGAGTCTCCTATTTCGTCAATTAAAACAATCCCCTCGTCTCCTATTCCTTCTAAATATTCTTCAAACTTTTTTCCACAAATATCAATACCCTTTTTATACTTATCTATTTTTTCACCAGGATTTAGTTTATTTAAAGAACGAAAAATATGGACAATAAATTTTATAGATATACTTCCGCCTAAAATTACTTTTTTATTAATTTCATCCTTAATCTTTTTATTATTTTCGCTTGTTATTAATCTGAAAGTATTGGTTTTATTTTCTTCAGGATCTAGCGCATAATTTAACAATTCAGTGTTTTCATCTTCAGCGAGTCTTTTGTATATTTTATTCAACTGTTTATTACATTCATCTGTATTCCATTTAGGTTCAAAAAATTCATACAGTAAGTTATTTTTATTTATCTTTCTTATGGCACTCTTCAGAGACAAGTAATCTTCTGTATCAATAATAAATCCACCAAAAATAAAATTTTCTTCTGTTTTGCTTTCATCTAATAATAAAATCTTCATTTTTAAAAAAATATTTCTTTTAGTCTAACACATAACCAAAAATCAATTTCTTAAACATACCTTGGTATGTTCATGGTTTCCCTCCCCTTAGAAAGGGGAGGGCTAGAGTGGGGTTGATTAAACAACATTCAATCGTTTCATTGCTAACTTATTAATCCCACCTACCGATAATCAACCACCCCTTAATCCCCTCCTTTCCAATGAGGGGAAAGCTAATTTTCTTCTAATTTTCCAGTTCTAATTCTTCCCTAATTTTAAATAACACCCCGTCCAAATTATTGAAAATTTCATTATTCCAAAATCTTACAACTTCAATCCTCTGCTCTCTTAAAAACTTATCTCTTTTGGAATCATAATTCTTGGTCATCTCAAAATGTTGCCCGCCGTCAATTTCAATCGCTAACTTCTTTTCAGGACAATAAAAATCTAAGATATAATTTTCAACACTGTGCTGTCTTCTGAACTTAAAACCACCCACCTGAGATTTTCTCAATTTTTCCCACAATTTTCTTTCTGCTTTCGTAGAATTTTTTCTTAAATTTCTTCTTAGAGATTTATATTTTTCAAGATTATTAATTTTTTCTTTGTGTTTTATTTACTCTATCTTTAAAATTCTTAATAATATTTTTATATCCTTCTTTTTCCACAACTTCCCAAGCCTTTTTATAATCTTTTAATCTTTTTATTTGTTCCTTATCCCTTTCCAGCCGATTTTCATCAAAAAACTTCAAATAAATATACTTGTGCATTGCCAGTAAGGGGATGTGAATTTTTGTTACCAAGGACTCATTTTTATATTTCCTAAAAAAATAATCCCAAACTTTTTTTGATTTTGTCCTGCCATTTCTAACAAATGTTTCGTCTTGAATAAAAAGCTGATGAAATAATTCGTGAATTAAAACATCAATAAAATAATCTGGATATTTCAAGTAAACCGGCATTGTTAAAGGACAGGAGAATGGTCGACAACGGCCTACTACATAACAGTTTATTCCCTTGTCTTTCCATTTCAGTCCGCTGATCTTTGCCATCTCCTCTAAAATTTTTTTATCTTTTTTCTTCCACAATTTTTCTACCTTTTCAATATAATTCCTGATCTTTCTTTCTGAAGGATAATCCTTTTCTTTTTTATATACTTCTCTCCAATGATTATCATAAACCCAAGAATATATAAAATTTATTTTAGGCACATTCATTCCCTTATTTAAATATAATTTATATTAATCTTTTCCCTTTCCTCTGAAAAATCAATCCTCCTATATCTTCTCCAATAAAATCCTCTTCTTGAATCCTCCTCTTTTCTTAGCTTTTTCTTTTTGAATCCGGCGAATAGTTTCCATATCCATTTTGGTCATATCTAAAATCGCATCAAAAATTTCCAACAAATCTGCCATTTCTTCGGCAATATGATTTTTATTTTTTGCCCGGCTCAACTCCTCTGCTTCTTCCAAGACTTTTTTCAAAAGATATTTTTTCATTTCGGCATCTTTTCGGAGAATTCTGGTTCTGGGCACCTGGCCTTCATTTTTTTTAATAATTTCCGGAATTTTATCTCGCACCAATTTAGGAAGTTCTTTTTCAATTCTAGTATTGGTTTTGGTATGCTTATATTTCACTTTTTTATTTAAAATTTATTTTAATTTATATCTTTAGCTCTTTTTCCACTTCCTCAAAACTATCCACGATTTTATCGGCGGCGGATAAATCTAATTCAAAACCTTCATTTCGAATAGCGATGCATTTCATTCCGGCATTTTTAGCAGCTTTAATTCCCAGGGGCGCATCTTCAATCACCACACAGCCATTCGGCCTTGCCTTCAATTTCTCTGCTACTTTGAGATAAATCTCCGGATCAGACTTGCCGATTTCCACTTCATCCCCGGCTACGGTCGCATCAAAATATTTTTCTATGCCTAGTTGTTTTATGGTATTATCTGTAAATTTTCTTACTGTGGAAGTGCCGATTCCTAGCTTATAGCCTTTCGATTTTAATGTTTTTAAAAATTTTTTGGTATTTCTCCTAAGCGGAACATATTCTTCTATTTTATTTTTTAAAATATCTTTTTTGACCTTCCGAAAATCAGGAATGATTTTCTCTGCTAAGGCGGCATCTTTATTAATTGATTTCAAAAAATCTTCAAATCCTTCCCGAGAAGTTCTGCCAGCAAAAAATTTAACGTAGTTTTCTTTAGTCAAAATAATACCAAATTTAGCCGAAGAATCTCTGAATAATTTAAAATGCAACTCTTCTGTCAAAATCAGCACTCCGTCCATATCAAAAATTACTGCTTTCATTGTTTTTTAATATATTTATTTAAATCTACTTTTGAGTTAATCTCTTGAACATATCATGGTATGTTCATCTCCTACCTGCTATCGACCACCTCCTAACTATTCCATTAACCTCCCCTGTTTCCCCTCCTTAGAAAGCCTGCCTGCCGATGAGGCAGGGAGGGGACTAAGGGGTGGTAGTTTATGCTTCTTAACTAAATTTTAACTTCCTTAAATAAAGAGAATGCTTTAAGTAAGGGACAATTAAAATTTATCAAAAGCGGGGCAAAATGCCCCGCTTTGAAATTATTATTTCTTTTCGTCCTTGTTCTCTCCCTTATCCTCGTCGTCCTTCTTTTTCTCATCATCCTCTTCTACTTCCGCGTCTTTTACTTCAGGCCCTTGTTTTTTGCCCTCTTTTTTCTCAGGTTCGGCACCTTGCTCTCCCGGTTTGGCACCTGGCTGGCCTTCTTTTTGCTGAGCTTGTTGGGCAGCAGCATATAATTCCTGGCCAATCTTTTGCGCTTCCTGGGAAAGCTCTTCACTGGCTTTCTTAATGGCTTCAATGTCATCTCCGTCTTTTACTTTTTTCAAAGCTTCAACTTTTTCCTCCACCGGCTTCTTCTTGTCAGCAGAAATTTTGTCACCAGCATCTTTCAAGGCTTTTTCCGTGGTAAAGACAAGGGTATCAGCGGTGTTTTTCACTTCCACCTGCTCTTTTTTCTTTTTGTCCTCTTCAGCATGTGACTCGGCATCTTTTTTCATTTTTTCTACTTCTTCCTCAGAAAGTCCGCTGGAAGCCTCAATGCGAATAGACTGCTCCTTGCCGGTGGCTTTATCTTTGGCTTTGACATTTAGTATGCCATTAGCGTCTAGATCAAAGGTCACTTCAATCTGTGGCACGCCGCGCGGCGCTGGAGGAATTCCGTCCAAAATAAATCTTCCCAAGGTTTTATTGTCTGCTGCCATTTCCCGCTCTCCTTGCAGTACGTGAATTTCCACTGAAGGCTGGTTGTCAACGGCGGTGGAAAAAATTTGCGACTTGGAGGCCGGAATGGTGGTGTTTTTTTCAATCAGGGGAGTTCTCACCCCGCCCATAGTTTCAATTCCCAAAGTTAAAGGCGTAACATCCAAAAGCAGAACGTCTTTCACATCTCCTTGCAAAACTCCGCCTTGGATAGCGGCGCCCAAAGCCACTACTTCATCCGGATTCACCGTGGCATTCGGCTTTTTACCGAAAAATTCTTCCACTTTTTTCTGGATCAATGGCATTCTGGTCATTCCGCCGACCATAATCACTTCGTTAATATCTTCTTTTTTTACCCCGGCATCCTCCATAGCCTGCTTGCAGGGTTCCAAAGTTTTTTCCGCCAGCTCGCCGACTAATTCTTCCAGTTTGGCCCGAGTCAATTTTAAAGTCAGGTGTTTAGGTCCTTCAGCGCCGGAAGTAATGAAAGGCTGGTTGATTTCCGTTTCCTGGGCGGTAGAAAGCTCCACTTTGGCCTTTTCTGCCGCTTCTTTGATTCTCTGCAAAGCCAAGGGGTCCTTAGCTAAATCAATGCCTTCCTGATTTCTAAATTCTTCCAAAATCCAATTAATAATCTTTTGGTCAAAATCGTCTCCGCCTAAATAAGTATCTCCATTGGTGGATTTTACCTCCACTGTGTCATCGCCCACTTCCAAAATGGAAATATCAAAAGTTCCGCCACCTAAGTCATAGACAGCAATCTTCTCATCTTTCTTTTTGTTAAAGCCATAGGCCAAAGCGGCCGCTGTTGGCTCGTTGATAATTCTTTTCACTTTAAGGCCGGCAATTTCTCCCGCATCTTTGGTAGCCTTCCGCTGGCTGTCGTCAAAATAGGCCGGCACAGTGATAACCGCCTCTTCGATTTTTTCTCCTAATTTTTCTTCCGCATCCGCTTTTAGTTTCTGCAGCACCATAGCAGAAATTTCCGCTGGGCGATATTCTTTGCCGCCCATTACCACATTAACTGATCCTTTGTCACCTTCCTTAATTTCAAAAGGCAAGGTTTTCGTTGCTTCTTTTACTTCTGGATCGGAAAATTTTCGCCCGATAAGGCGCTTGGCGGAAAATATGGTATTTTCCGGATTAGTTACGGCCTGCCTTTTGGCTAAAAGACCGACTAGCCGCTCATTGTTTTTGTTTATAGCGGCCATGGAAGGCGTGGTTCGATTGCCTTCCTTGTTTTCCACAATTTCTGGCTTACCGCCCTCTACTACCGCCATGGCGGAGTTGGTGGTTCCCAGATCAATTCCTAGAATTTTTGGCATAGTTTTAATTAGTTAATTATTAAATTGTTGATTATTAATATCTCCTTCATCTTTTTTTCCCAGCTTAGTTATTGCCGATGAATAAAAATTTTTAGGAGGCTTTATAAAAAATTATGAAATATAGTTTTTTATAAATTCACTACTTTCAAAAACTGTTTTTACCGAAGCGATCAATTCCTAAAAATTTTTATGAAGCGGTGATAATTAAGCTCCTTCCCCTGTTTGACAAATTTATTAAAATGTGCTTATATTGTATTAAACATAAAACCCTGAATTAAGGAGGTTTAAATGAAAAAACTTCAAAAAATTTGGGAAAAAATTAAA
>CAYMRZ010000047.1:0-8643 GCA_964393045.1 uncultured Bdellovibrionales bacterium
CCCTTAATCTACCACCAAAAGACCACAGAATCAAATTTTTGTGATTTTGATATACTTATTTCAAAGCCAACAGCAAAAAACCCCCGCCAAAGCCTTCACACCAAACCCCCCACACCCACCAATCTATATTATACCACAAAAACTTCATTCTTAAAAACTCAAGCCTGTCTGCCGGTAGGTAGGTATTTAAGGATAAGTTTTTTGTTATTTCAGGAAAGTGCTAAAAATTAAACGGGCCTAAAATATAGGACCGGCTTTCTTTTTTTATTTTGAAGATAATCAACATAATACATAAACTTATATGGCCTGAGCAGAGGAGGAAGGATTATTGCCTATCAGCAGGCAGGCGAAGAATCCCATTGGCCTTTATACAATTTTATAACATAGCGGTGGGAGTGAGATTCGAACTCACGGTTGCCATAAGGCAACTCCGGTTTTCAAGACCGGTGCATTCGACCACTCTGCCATCCCACCGCTATATTGTAAATTTAGTTTTTCAGCCAGAGGCTGATTTCGATTTGTTGCTCCAAAATAAATTTTGGAGACAGATCGGTAACAAGACTGGTACATTAAAAAAGAGACCTCAGCCCGAGGCCGATCAGCCTTGGGCTGAACTCTCGTCACGCCTCCGTATTATATTTTATATATTTTTAAACTCCAGTTTTTCCCGCCAAGGGCGGGACCCCGCTTAGCGGTGGCAAGACTGCCCCATTCAACTACCCTGCCACATCTTCATGCTATAACATAAATTTTCAAACCAACAATTCAACAATAAAACAATTTAACAATTGACTGCTAAGAATAACCTTACCAAAAAAAAACCCAAAAGTAAACCGGCGCTTGCGTAATTATAAATTTTATGCTAATTTATAAGCTGTTAAATTAAAAACCCCAGGAAGCGGAAATGTATAATTTTCGTACGCAAATAAGCTTCCCAAATTTTTCAAAATGGAAGCAAATTTCAGGGAGAATATTATACGTTTCCGCTTCTAAATCAAATCACTTATTAATCAATCTTATGAAGAAAAAAATCCATCCCCAATACTATAATAAAGCTGAAATAAAGTGCTCTTGTGGCAATGTGATCAAAACCGGCTCTACCCGGGAAGAAATGGAAATCGAAATTTGCAGCGCTTGCCATCCTTTTTATACCGGAAAAAAGAAACTGGTAGATACTGCCGGACAAGTTGACCGGTTCAAGAAAAGGCTCGAAAAATCAAAGGAAATGAAAAGCAAACAAGCTAAAAAACCGAAGAAGAAACCGGCTAAAAAGAAAACTTCTAAGGCAAAAACTATTAAATTATAAACTTTATTGCAAAAAAACCGCTGATGCTTTTTATCGCGGTTTTTTTGTGTTAAAATACATTTAGAGAAAAAGTTGTTCTATTGTTTTATTGTTTTTTTATTAAAAATCTAAACTTCTATGAAAAAAAATATTGATAAGCTGAAAAAGGAATATAAGGAGATTGAAAAAAAGCTGAATGATCCGGCTATTTTTAGTGATCCTAAAAAAGCTAAAGAATTAAATAATCGCTTTAGCGAATTAAGGGAAATTATTGAATTATCAAGAGCACTGGAATATACAAAAAAAGAAATAAAAGAATACCAAGAAATAATCAAAGGAGAAACTAAGATGCCACATGAATTTAAAGAAGGAGAAAGACTAACCGATCTAGTTAAAAACAAAAATAAAGAAGAAATCGAGGAATTTATTAGAGAAAAAAAATCTCTTGAGAAACTGAAAGAACAACAGGAAATAAAATTAAAAGAACTTTTAATCCCCAAAGATCCCAATGACCAAAAAAACATTATTTTAGAAATCCGAGCCGGCGCCGGCGGAGACGAAGCCTCTATTTTTGCCGCTAATCTATTCCGGATGTACAGCCGCTATGCAGAAAAAAACGGCTGGAAAGTTGTTATGAATCATTCCCAGGCCAATGAAGTCGGCGGATACAAGGAAATTATCTGCGAAATTAATGGCAAAGATGCTTATGGAAAAATGAAATATGAGTCCGGCGTTCACCGCGTCCAGCGCGTGCCGGAAACAGAAAAACAAGGCCGCATCCACACTTCCACTGCTACCGTAGCCGTTTTGCCCCAGGCAGAAAAAGAAGACATTGAAATCAGGCCGGATGAAATTAGGGTAGACACTTTTGCTTCTTCCGGCCCAGGCGGCCAAAGCGTTAACACTACCAATTCTGCTGTTCGTATCACCCATCTGCCGACCAATTTGGTAGTCCAATGCCAAGACCAAAAATCCCAGCTTCAAAACAGGGAAAAAGCAATGCAAATTCTGCGCAGCCGGCTGTTGGATAAAATTGAACAAGAAAAACAGCAAAAAGAATCCTCTGATCGGAAAAATCAAATTGGCACGGGCGACCGCAGCGAAAAAATAAGAACTTATAACTATCCCCAGGATCGGATTACCGACCATCGCCTTAAAAAATCCTGGAGCAATATTGAAGAAATCTTAGACGGAAATCTAGACAAAATTATAGAAGAATTTAAAAAATGAAAATAAAAGCGCTTGAAGTAAACCTCAAAAAAATATTTTCTCATGAAACCAAAAGGCATATTTTCTGGAAATTTCTTTTGGTAGTGCTAATTCTTTTGGGATATTTTATTTTCCTTTCTACTAAATATGGCGCTGGAGAAAGTTTTTTGGTAACAATGTTAACTTGGTCTTTTTTCGTGCTTTGCACGCCAATCGCTGACGCAGGATTTTTATTGGACTTTCCCTTGAGGTTGCTAACTAAAATTAAAATGCTTTTTCTGGAAATGTTCGTCTGGACAGTGGCTATTATTTTAAGTGCAGGATCATTGTTTTTAAAACCGGAAATCTATAATAAAAGCCAGCTGCTTTTTCTTTTTAAGCATATCCTGGAAAAACCTATCCCCTTTTGGTTAATTATTATTATCTCCGGCATTGGCACTTTTATCTCTATCCAATTCGGAGATGAACTTCTAGATAAAATAAGGCACAAAGACAGAACCTTCTTTAAAAAACATAAGTTTAAATATCGGATCATAATAATGATTTTCCTTTTTGCAATTTCTCTCGTTCTTTATGATTTTTTATTAAAAAAATTGGGCATCGATTTGCCTTTTTAAAAAATAAATAATAATTAAAAACTCGGAAAAATTGTGTTGTAGGCACAATTTAACGGGCAAGCAAAAAATGAAAAAACTAATCACTATGTCTTTAACGGCGTTAATTTGTCTGGTTTTTTCCGGTTGTTTCCAAGAGGAGAAAACGCCTAAAAAAAACAGCCAGCTGGACCAAGCCACCAGGCCGGCTTCAGTTGAATCCAATGAAGTTAATAATCCTAATAATTCTGCTAATCAAAATGAAAGCGCTGAAAACAGCACCGGGAATAAAGAATGGGTTTTTTACACTAATGAAAAATACGGATATCAATTCAAATATCCTTCCGACTGGTATTTCCTCAAAGATGGCTGCTGCCCTCCTCCTCCCGCTTTTATTAATTTTAATAACTATTCAGATACTAAGGAAGAATATGCTACTCATCAATTTGAAAAGGATGTTTACGGTATTGATGTGTATTGTAACTATGAAGGAAGAATCGACGATATTGGGGAAGTTCAGCTTCAAAAAAAGGAAGGAATGAAAAATGAAACTAAAAAAATCAACGGTTTTGACGCTATAATTTTCAGCAAAGATCAAACTCCTGGTGATTCCAGCATCCAAGTAAAAAGTGCCTATATCGCGAATGGCCAGCAAGGCTGCCGAATTACTTTTGACACCAATTGCACTGAATGTCCAAAAATTTTAGAAAGCTTTAAATTTACTAAATAGGCCATATGAAAAAAATTTTAGTCATCCTCGGCCATCCGGATGAGGATACTTTGAACGGTGCCTTGTCTAAAAAATACACCCAGGGAGCCAAGCAATCTAATTTCCAGGTAGAATATGTCCAGCTGGGAAAAATTAATTTTGACCCCATTCTCCACCAAGGTTATAAGGCAATTCAGGAACTGGAACCGGATTTGGCGGATGCCCAGCAAAAAATCAAATGGGCTGATCACTTAGTGTTGGTTTTTCCTATTTGGTGGACTATTCCTCCAGCTCTCTTGAAAGGCTTCCTCGACCGAATTATTCTGCCCGGCTTTGGCTATAAATTCGAAGAAGGTGATAAATACCGCTGGAAAAAACTTCTTAAAGGCAAAAGCGCCCGCCTTATTATGACTATGGATGCCCCCGTATTTATCTATAAATTTTTCTACGGCCAACCAGCCGCTAAAATGATGAAAGGTACGCTTGGTTTTTGCGGGATTTCTCCTATCAAAAAAACATTCCTGGGAAATGTAAAAAACTCTGGTAATAAAAAACGCCAGCAATGGCTGGGAAAAGTTTACCATCTTGGCTTAAAAGGGAAATAAAAAATAAATAAATAATGATTCTCTAATTCTTCTGTTACTAATTCAGCGTCTCCTGCTTATCTTTTTTGGCTTATAGAAAAAGCCAGGCTAAATATTTTCTATAAACTATAATCAACTAAATCAAAAAAGTTCTCGTGATTCATGATTCTCACTTCATGATTTTTTATTCAAAATTTATACAAAAATTTTTTTAAGTTGATAACTTTTTTATTTTTTATTTCAATCCCGTCTTTTCGGAGCAATTTTATTTTTTGCTTTACTCCTCCGGCGCCGCTATAACCGCCAATAAGGCCGTTGGATTTTATTACTTTATAACAAGGATATTTTCGTGGAAATTTATTTTGGCCTAAAAAAATTCCGGCAGTTCGCGGATGGATGTTTAATTTTTTAGCTAAAATTTTATAAGTAATAATTTTACCTTGAGGAATCTTTAGAAGCAACCCCCATAATTGTTGTCTTTTGTCTTTCATTTACTTTATCATCTTTGTAAACTCTTCCTCCTCAACAACTTTCACCCCCAATTTCTTGGCTTTTTCATATTTGTTGCCCGGATCTTCACCAGCTACCACCAAATCAGTGCTTTTGCTGACTGAGGAGGCCGGATTGCCTCCCATTTTCCTGACCAAAGCCTTGGCTTCGTCCCGAGTATATTTTTTTAGAGAACCGGTTAAAACTACACTCTGGCCGGAGAGGGGCAAGCTTCGCTGGCTTTTTTTGATCTCTATCGGCTCAAATACTACGCCTGCTTCAGTTAAATTTTTCAATAATTTTTGATTACTTTTACTGCTGAACCAATTTTTCACACTTTCTGCCATTCTTTCCCCCACACCCTTAATTTCCGCTAAATCTTCCGATGAAGTTTTTTCAAATACAGGAATTAAGTCTTCGGGATTCTTAATGGACGCTTTATTTTGTGAAATAAATTTCTTCAAATAATCTATAATCAAAAAAGCGCTTTCTTCTCCCAAATGGCGGATTCCCAAGGCAAAAAGAAATTTATTTAAAGGAATCTTTTTGCTTTCCCCAATGGCATTAATCAGGTTATCGGCCGATTTTTCCGCAAATCTCTCTAGGGGTTCCAAGTCGCCTTTTTTTAATTGGAAAATATCAGCTGCATTGGTAATCAGGCTTTCCTCTATCAGCTGTTCCACAATTTTTTCTCCCAGGCCGTCAATATTAAATCCCTTTTTGGAAACAAAATGAATCATTTTTTCCCGCTCTACTGCAAAACATTTTTTGTTAGTGCAATAATGGGCAGCGCTTTTCTCTCTTTTCTTATCCAAAATTTCCTCCCTCTTGACCGGCCCGCCGCAAATCGGACAAATTTTTGGCATTCTGAATTTCTTTTCATCTCCTGACCGTAATTTTTTTATCACTTTCACTACTTCCGGAATGATGTCTCCGGCCTTTTGAATTACTACCGTATCTCCAATGCGGATATCTTTTTTTATAATTTCATCTTCATTATGCA
Source organism: uncultured Bdellovibrionales bacterium (assembly GCA_964393045.1). Lineage (GTDB taxonomy): Bacteria > Patescibacteriota > Minisyncoccia > Moranbacterales > DUUL01 > CAYMRZ01. The sequence goes on from CAYMRZ010000047.1 coordinate 5,873, forward strand.
ATGTTGCCCGAGAAACTTTTGAACCAGCTATTAATACAGTCTTCAGGACTGCCACTGGCGTCAAGGCGCCAGTCCGGCCAATCTGAACTTTAATATCTTTTATTACTGTAGTAGCCCTTTCCGCAGGAAATTTCCAGGCCACGGCATAGCGGGGAGATTTTCCGGTGTGGCCCAAGGCTTCCTGGATTTCCTTGGAATTTATTTTAATTACCAAGCCGTCAATCCCGTAGTCCTCTTTCATTCTCTTTTTGCCCCATTTCTCATAAATAGTTTTCACTTCTTCCAGTGTTTTGCAATATTTATACTCCTTATTAACTTTGAATCCTAAAAGCTGGAGAAATTTTAGCTCTTCCAACTGGGTTTTGGGAACGCCTTCCATTTTTCCCACTTTAATTTTTTCTTGCTGTTTTTTTAGATAGCACAAATCATAAATAAAAGAATCTAAATTCCGGGAAGCGGCGATTTTGGGATCCAATTGCCGGATAGAGCCGGCTCCGGCATTGCGGGAATTGGCAAAAGGCGGCTCGCCTTTCTTTTTCCTTTTTTTATTTATTCTTTCCAATTCACTGTTGGAAAGCCAGGACTCCCCAGTAACCGTAAGCGTTAGCGGCGCCCGAAGCTTTAGGGGTATGCTATGGATAGTTTTTATATTTTTTGTAACATCCTCCCCGATTTTTCCGTCTCCACGAGTAGCTCCCCGCTTTAAAAAACCGTTTTCATAGTCCAGAACGATTTTCAAACCGTCAATTTTCAATTCTGCTACGTAATCCAGGGAGTTAATTTTTTTAAAGGAGGGTAATTTCTTTAAAATTCTAAAATTCCTCTCCTCCCATTCTTTCAGCGCCTTGAAAGAGAAAACGTCATTTAATGACCATTGCTGCACCTTGTGTGGCGCTTTTTTAAATTTTTCCAAGGGCTCTCCGCCGATCCTTTGGGTGGGAGAATATTTAGTCCTTAACTTTGGATATTTCTCTTCCAATTTCCTCAGCTCTTCCATTAAGGAATCATAAGCTTCATCAGTAATAGTGGGATCGTCCAAAACATGATAGCGATAACGGTAATCATCTATTACTTTTCTCAATTTTTCCGCCCTTTCCTTGGCTTTTTGAAAGTTTTGCATATTTTAAGTAAATTTATTATAATTTAGCTAATAGCAAATTTAAGGATATATATTTTTCTTACTCCAATAAAATCCCCTTGTTTTAGCATAAAAAAGAATTTCTACGAGAATATTATATATTCTTAAATTTAAAACCTTTTATTTTTGTTCTTATTATAGCTTAAAAAAAGGCTAAAAACAACACATGAACTTTTAAAAAGAAAGGGGGATTGGCATGGACAAATCTTTTTTTCATGATTGGGGATTAGGAATTTTGCTTATTGGTTATTTCTTTCTGATTCTAACTGGAATTTTAGAAAGATGGATAAGGAACACAAACATCGCATCCTTCTTCCAGCTCATATTTTACACAGCAATTTTGGTAGGCTGGACAATTTTTGTTCAATTATACGGATTTCCAATTATGAAAGCTGGATTTATAGCCATCTTGATTGTTGTGTTGACCTTTTTTTTATTTGAAAAAACAGTAAACAGGTGGGTCATACCAAAATTTTAATTCTCCAGGGAAACATCAAAAGCCTTATGGGAAAATTTTCCTATAAGGCTTTTTCTTTTTAGGCAAACTTTTCTGATTTTCACTCCAATTTTTTTTTATTTCTATCATCCTTTGCCTGCAGCACTCTTTTTGCCCTTTCTATGGCCTGCTCAATTCCTTCCATATTCTCCTTGGTTGCTCCTTCAATTTCTCTTGCCACACTTTTTTCCATCTCCAACCTCCTTTTTTGCCTCATTATTTGTTCTACTTTTTATCCTGAAATTCTTATCATACAGTATTCCAGTATACTGTATGATAAAAAATATTTATTATTGAAAAATATTTTATTCCAAAATCGCTTTAATCCTCCGCACTCCGGCACTGGAGGATTTTTCTTTCTGTATTTTAAATTTGCCTTTTATTTCTGAAGTATTTTTCACGTGCGGGCCGCCGCAAATTTCTTTGGAGATAACTTGCCCTGAGTCTGCCGAAGAGTCTTCTATATTGTAAACTTTCACTTGATCGCCGTATTTATTTTCAAAAGCTCCCTCTGCACCTGATTTTTTGGCTTCTTCCAAGCTCATTTCTTCCATTTCCACCGGGACTTTTTTTTCAATTGCTTCATTCACAAAATCTTCTACTTGTTTTTTTTCCTCTTCTGTCATTTTTTCCGGGTGGGAAAAATCAAATCGAATCCGTTCGCCATTTATATTAGAGCCTTTTTGATGGACATGTCCGCCTAAAACTTTTCGCAAACCCGCCAGCATTAAATGGGCAACCGTATGGAGTTGAGTAGTTTTTTCTTTATTATCAGCCAATCCGCCCTTAAACATCCCCGCACTAGCCGTGCGAGAAAGTTCTTGGTGTTTTTTGAATAATTCCTCAAATTCTTCCCATGATTTTTTTGGCACCCCAATGCCTCTGTTTTTAGCTTCTTCTTTTATTAATTCTTTAGGAAATCCAGATTCAGTATATAAATCAAAAATATCCTTACCGGATAAATTTGAATCCTCAGTTAACAAAGAGCTGCCATCTTCTTGTAGAATTAAATCTCTATTTTCTTGTGCTAATTTATTAGTAACCTTTTTGAATTTTTTCAATCCTTTTTCCAGAGTCTTCCTAAACTTATCCTCTTCATTATTTAAAACCTCTAAAATCTTTTTATTACTAACTTCT
>CAYMRZ010000048.1:0-168 GCA_964393045.1 uncultured Bdellovibrionales bacterium
TAATGATTATTAGTCTAAGTTTAACACTTGTACAATTAATTTATAGCATTATGAAGCTTTTTTAGATAAAAAAGACGCTGCAAAACAAGAAAAATTTTATAAAACAGGAAACGGAAGAGAGATTTTAAAGGAAAAAATTAGAAATTCATTATTGAAATTAAAAAAAAT
>CAYMRZ010000048.1:268-4844 GCA_964393045.1 uncultured Bdellovibrionales bacterium
AAGCTAATTCGGGGATCGTCTAATGGTAGGACGACGGGTTTTGATCCCGTTAATCGGAGTTCGCCACGTCATCCGACGTGGCGCCATGTTGAATAACATGGCAAGTCCTTCTTTATAATAAATTATTCATATATAATGTTTTATGTCTATATTTTACTATTGAAAAATAAGCAATTTTACACCGGTTTTACTTCAGACTTGAAAAGAAGAATGGAAGAACATAAAAGAGGAAAAGTTAAATTTACAAGAAATAGATTGCCAGTTAAATTAATACACTATGAAGCTTATCTATTGAAATCAGATGCTAAGAGAAGAGAAAAATTCCTAAAAAGCACCGAGGGGAAAGCACTTTTTAAAAAACAAATTAGGGATTTATTAAAAAAAATAAGCTAATTCGGGGATCGTCTAATGGTAGGACGACGGGTTTTGATCCCGTTAATCCAGGTTCGAGTCCTGGTCCCCGAGCACTTACAAAAAACACCCATTAAAATTGCAATTAAAATGGGTGTTTTTTGTTTTGATCCTTTTTTCATTATTGTTAAATTTCATATTTCGCTTTGCAAAATACGCCGCCAATATAATTGTTCTTACCCTATCACTCCCACCTGTCCTGTAGTTAAACTGAAAGTTTGTAATACTGGGATGCGCGTGCAACAAAAAGGAACTCCCTATAATTTGTTTGATTGAAACTAAAAAATGATATATCATTATAATTGAGAAAGAAAACGATATAAATTATACTTTATACATTATATTGTATATTATAACATACATAACGCGATGGCAAATTCCAAAATAAGCACAAATATTAAGAAATTGCGGACAGAAAAAGGCTACTCCCAAGAAAGAGTGGCGCGGCTCGCTGATTTATCACTCAATACAGTGATGAGGGTAGAATCAGGGGTTAATAAAAATCCTACTATTGAAACACTAACAAAAATTGCAAAAGCTCTGGATATTAGTTTGGATAATTTAATGAAAAAATAATTATGCCAATTTTTAATGATCTCAATTTAGATAAATGGAAAGAGTCAGAAATTTGGACTGATAGTCTTTGGGTAATTTCCGAGAGAGACAAAGCAGGAAAGCACAGTGGTTTTTATCACGGCAATTTTATTCCCCAAGTTCCTCGTCAATTGATTATGAGATACACAAAAAAGAATGACTTTGTTTTTGATCCATTTTTAGGAAGTGGAACAACTGCTTATGAAGCAGAAAGTTTAAATAGAAATTTTATCGGAGTAGAAATTCAAAAGAAGCTTGTTGATTATGTCGGCAAAAATATTACGTCAAAAAATAATTTTTCAGAATTGATTGTTGGTGACAGTGCAAAAGTTGAAACTTTTGAAAAAGTAAGAGAAATTTTGAAAAATCACAAAAAGAAAAATGTTCAGTTGGCAATCTTACATTCGCCCTATGCGGATATTATAAAATTTAGCGATTTAAAAGATGATTTATCAAATACAAAGTCGTTGAAAGAATTTTTGGGAAGATTCGCCGAGGTCCTGAAAAATACAATAGATATTTTAGAAAATAACAGATATCTGGCAATTGTTATCGGCGATAAATATTCGGCCGGGCAATGGATTCCTTTGGGATTCTATTGCATGAATGAAGCCCAAAAATTGGGACTGACTTTAAAAAGCGTTATAATAAAAAATATGGCTGGAAACCGTGCTAAGCAAAACAAAGAAGGTATTTGGCGATATAGAGCGCTTTCAAGTGATTATTATATTTTTAAACACGAATATATTTTAATTTTCAAAAAATAAAAATATGAACACACATGTTTTCATTGTAGATTCAACTACATTCAAAATTCATTTAGAATATTTATTCGCTGGCACAGGAGCTAAAGATCACAATGTTGATTTTAATAATTGTGCTGATAGTCAACTTCACCATTCCCCAGAGAATATGCTGGCTGGCATGAGTGCCGATGCGAGTAGGATAAGGAAAAATGATCTGATAATTTTTTACCTACAACAAAATTATCAAGAAAAAATTTCTGAAGGTAAATTTTACGGAACCTTTAAAGCAAAAGAAGATTGGTCTTTTTTGGACAATAATGGTAATGGCCAGTATTTAAGAACTGAGCTTAAAAAATCACTAACTTTTAGAGCACTGCTTGAGCCCTATAAGGTTTATTCTGAAGGGGTAACAGAGTGGGAAGCATTGGACGAGATTAAACATATTCAATCCCCCAATCAAATGCTCTGGAGTTTAATTTATCGTAAATTAAAAGGTAATCGCGGTAACACAATGATTACGATTTACGAGTCAGAAAGATTATGTCAATTGATTAGGAATAAAAACAAAAAAGAAACAATCTCTTGCGAAAATAAAACATTGTCATTTGATCCGATTGGTCAAAGGATTATTTGTTTAAATTCGCCTCGTAATAAATATGCTGGCAGGAAAGAGGAAATAAATTTATTGCCTCGCTTAATAGCCAAACTTCAGAAAAATCAAGCATTTGAATCACACTTGCAATCATACATTGTTAAGAATATTGGTTCAGGTATTAACAAACCGTTAGATAAACTTATTTTTGGCGAAGGTAAGATTGAGTGGATTGGCAATGAAGTTTCCTGTGGGGTCGGTATGCAGAGGATTGATATTATGCTATCAGTTGAGGAAAACAATCAAAGAATTTGTATTCCTATTGAGTTAAAGGCTGTTGAGGCTGGAGAGGGTAATATTATTCAAATTCAGAGATATATTGATTGGATTGAGCAATATTATATTCCCAACAGACAGAGCGACATCCAGCCTATTTTGTTGGCCAAGAAAATCGACAATAAAACAGAATCGCTGTTTAAGAAAATTATCGGAAGTTTTAATCTGTTTAATAAGAAGAATGCCAAACGTTGTGATAAGTTAAAATACATCGAGTTTGACTTGATTGATAATAATTTATTGTTTAATGAAATTGAATACTAATTTATGAATTATATCGGCAGCAAATTATCATTATTGGAATTTTTGGAAGAATCAATAAATAAAGTGGTTGATAAGAACTGCGATACTTTTTGTGATTTGTTTGCGGGAACTGGAATTGTCGGAAGTTATTTTAAGGAAAAGGGATATAGGGTTATAGCAAATGATATTCAGTATTTCAGTTATGTTTTAAATAGGCATTACATCGGTAATCATAAAGAATTAAGTTTTACCAAATTAACAAAAGAAATCCCAGAATTAAAAAATGTTAAAACTAAAGAGAGGAAAGATTTTGTTTGTGATTATCTTTCAAACCTGAAGGGTGTAAAGGGCTTTATTTATAAAAATTATTGCTTTGGCGGAACAAAAGACAAAAAAGAACCACGACAATATTTTTCCGATGAAAACGGAATGTGCTGTGACGCTATTCGCCAAAAAATTGAAGACTGGAAAGAGCAAAATTTAATTTCTGATGATGAATATTATTTTTTGATTACCACCTTGATTGAATCTGTTGATAAATATGCAAATACCGCTTCTGTTTATGGCGCTTTTTTGAAAAAACTAAAAAAGACCGCTCAAAATAGTTTAGTTTTAAAACCAGCGGAGCTGATTATAAACGATCAAGATCACGAAGTTTTTAATGATGATATAAACGAAGTTGCAGAAAAAGTTAATGGCGATATTTTATATTTAGATCCACCATATAATCACCGCCAATACGCAACAAATTATCATCTTTTGGAAACAATTGCTAAATGTGACAATCCAAAAATTCACGGAAAAACTGGCTTGCGTGATTATGGAGAACAAAAATCGCTTTATTGCTCAAGAACACAGGTCAAAAATGCTTTTGAGGATTTAATTTTAAAAGCAAAGGCAAAATATATATTTTTAAGCTATAACAATGAGGGCTTAATGACTTTGGACGATATTAAGGAAATAATGAGCCTGCGGGGAAAATATGGGCATTTTACGAAAGAATATAATCGTTTTAGAGCAGATAAGGCAGAAAGTAGAAATCATAAAGCAGACAAAACAGTTGAATATTTGCATTATGTAGTTTGTAGTTAAAATCATACTTCTTTTTTATTAAATGAAATTAAATATTAAAAAAATCGGATTAAACCGATTTTTTTCTTTAAAATAATGCTTTTTTACATAAAATAAATTTTACTAAACTTATAACATTTACTAAAAAAGTATTATGTTTTTGTAAGTATTGATGATTTCTTTGGGTTTAGTCATCTAAAATGATGTTTATCTCTTGACATTTAAAAATGGTGGTTATATTATTAAAATATATAAATCATATTAATTAATAAATTTATGCAAAACAAAGCCCAAAAAATAGCAGAACAAATAAAGCTTTTATTAGACAAGCTTATTGTTTTGGCTGGCGAAAAACCAGCATCAAAATCTAACATCAAAAGTAAGACAGAAAAACCTTCACGGAAGGGTGCTTCGGGCGCGCTATCTATGTTAGCCGATGAAGGATTTTTTGACTCACCGAAAGAAATTTCAGCTATAATGGAAAAATTGAGAGAAATTGGAAGGCATTATCCACAGACAACTGTTGCGATGAACTTATTAAATCTAACAAAACGAAGAATATTTAATCGCCTAAAAGACAAAG
>CAYMRZ010000048.1:4854-8358 GCA_964393045.1 uncultured Bdellovibrionales bacterium
TATGTATTAAGAAAATAATTTAACTAAAAATATGAATAAAGAAAACATTAAGGAAATTATAAACAGAATAGAGAAATTAGAAAAAGCGGTTTTTGGTAACGGGAAAAAGGCAAAAAAAATACATCCAAAAACCTCAGCACTTGATATAAATTTCTCTATTAACGAACGAAATTTTGTTAAAAAATATGCAGTTGATAAAAGTGGACCAAAAAAATTTACTCTTTTGCTTGCATATCTAGTTAATGGTGAGGTTGATAAAAATTTTGAGTTAAGCGAAATAAAAAATCGTTGGAATAAAATGTCAGCTAAAAGTATGCTTGGCAAGTTTAATATGTTTTATCCGAATGACGCAAAGAATAGAGGATGGATTAATTCAAAAGAATATGGAAAATACAATCTAACGAAAGAATGGAAAAATGTTTTATGAAGTCAAAGAATCAAGTAAAAAATTTACTAGAGCAACAATTTGAGAAAAAGAGGGTTGCTTCTGTTGTAAAATATTTTATATCTAGTATTCAAAAATTTGAGCAAGGCGATTGGGATGGCTCACTTTCGAAAGCTGGCAAATTTATTGAAGCAGTTATTAAAATGTTGTGGATATACGCAGGTAAATCACTCCCAACAAAACAAAAAGATTTTAAAGCAGGAGTTTTTGCTCAAAAAATCATAAATGGAGAAGTTAATAGCTCTGAAATTACAGAAGACGGGGTTCGACTCGGAATTCCGCGAGCAAGTATTTTTATTTATGATATTACTTCAAATCGCGGCGCTAGACATGATTCCGATGAAATAACTCCAAATGAAATAGACGCCTCAACCATTCTACCCTTGTGTTCATGGATTTTAGCAGAACTAGTTAGATTTTCAGCAAAAAACGATATTAATGATGCTAAAAAAATTATTGATTCTTTAATTGAGCGTAAATATCCTATTTTTGAAGAAATAGATGATCGTATTTATGTTGATCATAAGAAGTTCAAAAGTGCTAACGAATGCGGTTTACTGCTTTTGTATGGAATTTATCCAAATAGAATAGCCAAGGACAAATTTATTACTTGTTTAAAATTGCATAAATTTAAACAATCAGCGATAAAATTTGAACGGTTGACTGACTATATTGATATTGATAAAAATAATAATATATTATTGCGAGCAACAGGCAGAAGAAAGGCGGAAGAAATTTTAAATAAGTAATTCTTAACCCACCCGCCACCCTTTTTGATTTGTAGCCCGTCCGCAAAAAAATCGGACATCGCTATCCAGCGGGATAAACTCCGCGGAGGCAAGCGGAAACACACCTCATTCTTATTCGGGATTTTCTTTGAAAAAAGTTCCCTCCAGGGGTGGGCAGGCGGATTTTGTTCAGAATACGAAGCACTTATAAAAAACACCCATTAAAATTGCAATTAAAATGGGTGTTTTTTATTTGCTTTTCTTGAATTTCATTGTATTATGTTTTACCAAGCTTTTTATAATCTATAAAATAAAGTATATTGAAAATCCAAAAAGGAGGTCAATTAAGAAATGGGAGAGATAAAAAATGTTTTAGGATTAGAACTCGGCCATATTCACATAATAGATAAGTTTATCAGAATACTTGCGGCTCAATTTGATATGGCAGTAAGCAAGCTCTTCACTGAAGAGGGTTTACATATCGAGAAAGAAGCTAGCCATATTGAAAGAAGAATGACAATAACGCAAAAAACTGAATATGAAACATATGAAGAGGCTCTAAATTTAATTATTAGCTTTAATCCAGCATATAAAAAATATTTGCCCAAATCTTTAAAAGGATCTAGAAAAAATCAAAAACCGCAGATTGATTTTACAGAATCTTTAAAAAAGAAAATCCGTTTGGCTCTATGGGTAAAGATGGGAAATGAAATTCCTTTTGGAGAGTTAAAAGAAGATGAGGTTAAAAAATTTCTCAAGCAAAAGGGCTATGTTTTTAGAAGAAAAAAAGGAGAATTGGGATGGTGGTATCAAGATGAATTATATATAGGGAAAAAATGGCATAAGGCTCTGGAACACTTAGAAAGCATAGAAAAAATTGACAGAAAAATACTGACAATCAACTTTTAAAAATCCAAATGAAAATTTACGCTGTTTTTAAAAACAAAAACAGGTAATAAATCAGATGATATAAACCCGCCAGCAGAAAATCTGCCTCGGCGGGTTTTATTTTTTATAGGAAATTAAATTTGGATTAAACACTATATTTTATAATTTTATAATCTCAGCCCTAACGTCTGTAAAAAATCTCCTTTCTTGCCTAAGACGGACTACAAAAATAAAGGAGGAAAATTATGGAACCGCAAACCATCAAAAAGCTTATCAATGACTTAGGTTGCCCTTGCGGGGCAATAGAGAGACTCTGCAGGCGGCCTGGGCTAGCAAATGTAAACTTAGCCCAAATCCAAGCCATAGGAGAAGCGCTTTCAGCTCTGGAAGAAAAAGACGAAAAAATCAGCATTTCTTGTGAAAATACCCTCAGTAATTTTCTGCTCCAAGTTCCGCATTTGTCCCCGGTGATGAAGAATCTCATTAATAACTGGAATGCTCATCGCCCGGTTGGAAATTTCAAAGAACTCAGCAAACCGAGTAAGCAGGCCCAAAAAATCTATAAAGAGCTTATTGAGGCCATGCGAAAAATTCCTACAGATTAAGAATTATTCAATTCAAAAAAACGCCAGTGGTTATCATCTTATCACTGGCGGTTTTCTTTTTGGAAGCCATTTCAATAAATGGAATTGGAAATATTCAAAAAACTCGTACCGGGATAAGCATACCTGCACGAGTACGAGTATGTTTATAATTTTGTAATTTTTAAGTAATAAAATTAAACAAACAAAAAACTAACCCAGATAACGAAAGTGATATCGCCTAAAACAGCCGGCACCCAAATTTTCTTGAAAGGATATCCGGCTAATCCTAAAGGAAAAGTTATAATATCATTGGGCAAGGGAGCAAAAGAAAAATAACCATAAACCAGCAAAGTTACTGCCCAGCGCGGCTGTTTTTTTATAAAACGGGAAAAAATTCTCAGTTTTTTTCTCAAAGGAGCATTCAGCGCCTCCCCGCCTTTTTTACCGAAATAATCACCAACAACGCCGCAGTAGCCCTGGTGTTTCCCGTTGCTATTATTGCCGCTCAATTGCTCGGGGTCAATCCCCAGCCTTTTTTCGTAGCCATCGCAATTGGCGGTGCTTCCAGCTTTATGACAGCCGGAGGCTATCGTGCCAACATGCTCATAAAAGCATTTGGAAAGTATTCCAGCCGGGATTTCCTTCGTGTTGGCGCTCCCATGCAGCTCATTGCATTCATCATCAGCATATGGCTGATCCCCTGGTTCTGGCCGTTCTGAATACAAAATAAACATAGAAACAATTAAATAATTTGACCATGGAAAACCACATCCACCCTGTGTTCAACAGGATTAAAGACCGTACTGCCAAAGAAATTTACCTTAAGCAACATGCCAAGGTGATTTGGTTCACAGGCCTG
>CAYMRZ010000049.1:0-8275 GCA_964393045.1 uncultured Bdellovibrionales bacterium
ATATGCCATTTTTGCATTCGCTAATAAAGAAAAACACTTCTGTTGATCTAAAAGAAGATCTTTTTAGCCGGGGATGGGCTGAGATTATTTCCGGAAAACATGCACGGGAAACAGGTGCTTTTTACATGAGACCTAAGATTGATGGAACACATGATTACACCGAGAGTTATTCTTTGAGCGATCTCAAGAAAAATAGTCCAGATCCTCTTATATGGGAGGTTGCTGAAAACAGAGGAATGAAAGTGGGCATTATGAATGTCCCCACAACTTATCCGGCATCAAGAGTCAACGGCTTTTTCGTTTCCGGGGCAGGTGGAGGATTAAATCAAGTTAATGATATACCAGCAGAAATGTGTTCTGATAACGATGTAAAGAAAACTTTAGAAAAAAATAATTATATTATAGATATTAGACTGCCAACATCTGGCATAAAAAGAATAGATGTTATATTTGAAAGACTGGGAGAAATGATAAAACAAAGAACCAATGCGTTTATAGAATTAAACAAAATAAACGGTCCGGATTTTGTTTTTTTTGCATTTAGATCCATAGTTATTTTGGTTAATTTGGCTATGTATGAAATAAATGCTATCAGGGGAAAAAAAGGTGATTATTCAAGGTTTTGGAAAAATAAATTGGATAAATTTTTCTTAGAATTAGATGAGAACATTGAAAGGATATTCAAGAATGCTAATCCCGATAACTTTATTTTGGTTTCGGATCACGGAGCAGCTGTGCAGGAATTTAATTCTAATTACAATGTTTTTTTAGAGAATAAGAATTATCTTAGTAGGCGACTTTCACTGAAGGACGGTTTAATTTATCCTGGGAAAAAGATGATTGCTTTTGTGGCTAGTCTTTTTGGTTATAAGCTAATAATCTCAAGACAGGGGAAAATTGATTGGTCAAGAACAAAAGTGTTTGGGTATTGGAATATAAACGGATTGTATGTAAATGATAAAAAAAGATTCAGGGGTATTGTTTCTGAGGAAGAGGTTGATACAATAGTAGATCAGGTTGTGGATGAATTTAATAATACTTTAGAGTCAAAAAAGTATAATTTACATGCTAGGCCTTATAGAAAAAACTATAAAGAGTCAAAGTTTTATGACTTTTTACCAGATATATGGATTGATGCTCCAGATAATATATTTTTTCGCACATACAAAGATTTTATATCTAAAAACCCATGGTTTAGCAGTATTAAAAATCTAAAATACCTACAAGCACCTACTTTTATCAGTGGGAAAAAAGGCTCAAAGCCATTATGCGTAATAAGCAATAACCTGGCACAATTTGTTTCAAACGAAGACAAAAAAGATTTAACTTTAGTTTATAAAATAGTTGAAAGATACATAAACTCTCTCTAGCATAATCATTATTCTCTGCTTGATATAATTTTCAAATTAGACTATGAGCAAAACACCAAAAATAGGAATTTTAACATTACATAGTGGAATAAATCATGGTGCATTTTTGCAAGCCTATGCGTTGCAGAAATTTTTGGATAAAAATGGCGTCAATAATATTATTATTAATTATAAAAACTGGAACAGAACAATCAGGGAGTATAAAAATTTCATACTTGTTGGCAATCCGAAATTACTTCTCGGTAATATTTGGAAGATAATTAAATTTAAAATAGCTCATAAAAGACTAAAAAAAACAGTTCTTATTAGAAACAGTAAAAAAGTTCGAGATATCAATTTTAGCTTAGTAATAATCGGAAGTGATCAAGTTTGGAATTTCAAGAATACCCTTACTGGTCTTGACTATTTATATTTTGGCGAAGGATTGGGTTCTTTTAGGATAATATCTTATGCGGCTAGTTTCGGGCCTGTTGATGAAAAGGATGTTCATCAAAAAAAGATATTTGATTGCATTCGGTCAAATTTTGATCAAATTTCTGTCAGGGACCAAAATTCTTATAATATTGTTAAAAAAGCGAATCGAGGAGACGTCGTTAAAATGTTAGACCCAACGTTTTTGTATAAATTTTCCGGCGAAGAGCAATTGATTCACGGCGAGGAAAAAGACTTTTTATTATTATATGCGACGAAAATTTCCCCAAAAAGAAAAAAAGAAATTATCGAATTTTCTAGAAAAAGAAATCTCAAAATTATTGCTATTTCTTATTATCATAAATGGGCTGATGCTAATGTCGTAGCACTAGATCCATTTGAGTGGATTGGATATTTTAAAAAAGCCAATTTTATTGTCACAAGTTGTTTTCATGGCGTGGCGTTCTCTTTGAAATATCAAAAACAATTTTGCAGTTTTAATTTAGAAAAAAAGGATTATAGAATAGAATCTATTTTAGATGATTTAAAAATCAGTGATAGGTTTTCAAAGACATCCGAGGTTGGCGAGATATTAGATTTGCCCATTAATTATAAAGAAGTTAATGTTCTGCTGAATCAAGAAATTTCAAAGTCCAAACAATTTATTTTGAGCAACATAAGCCAATGAAAATTCTACACATAGTTGCAGGTGAATTAACTGGGGGTGCGGCAAAGGGGGCATATAACCTTCACCGAGGATTATTGAATCTTGGAGTAGAGTCGGTGGTGTTAACTAATGGCTCAAAGACATTAGATGACAGTACTGCTAGATCAATTATTATAAATAAAAAATCATATTTAAAGAACTTTTTTAGAAAACAGCTAGACTTATCTCTGTCATTTTTTTATAGGAAAAGAAGGAAAATAATTTTCAGCTCGGGCATCTTTGGTTTTGATTTTACCAAGACTACTGAATATAAAGAAGCAGATATAATTCATCTCCATTGGATTAATTTTGGTTTTATTAATATTAAAGATTTAAAAAAAATAAAGAGACCGATTGTTTGGACTCTGCGTGATATGTGGCCGATGACTGGTGGTTGTCACTATTCTCTCGATTGTGAAAATTATAAAGTTGGATGTGGGCATTGCAAACAATTAAATTCAAACAAAAAGCGAGACCTTTCCAGGTTTATTGTAAAAAGAAAAGAAAAATATCTATCCAAGAATATCAAACTCGTCGGAATCAGTAGGTGGCTGTCGAATAAAGCAAAAGAAAGCTATTTATTCAAAGATTTTGATATAAGAACAATAAGCAACAATATTGATACTGATGAATTTTTTCCTATAAACAAAAAAGAAGCTAGGGAAGCCCTGGGGATAAAAACAAACAAAAAAATCATATTAGCGGGAGCGAATAATTTAAAAGATTTTTATAAGGGTTTTGATAAATTTTTGCAATCGATTCAAAAATTAAATAATAATGATTACTTTTTGTGTTTTTTTGGAAAATTGGAAAAAGAAGTGTTAGATAAAACAGATTTTGAATACAAAGACTTCGGATATTTGACCGACACAATTTCCCTGAGGATTCTTTATTCTGCTTCCGATGTTTTTGTGGCTCCTTCTACTCAGGAGGCTTTTGGGAAAACACTAGCTGAAGCAATGGCTTGTGAAACTCCTGTTGTTTGTTTTGATGCAACGGGGCCAAAAGATATAGTTTCACATAAAGTGGATGGCTATAAAGCAAAGCCTTTTAGAAGTAAGGATTTGGCAAGGGGGACTGAGTGGGTTTTGAATAATGACAAATATGATGATCTTTGCAAAAATGCAAGAAAAAAAGTTGAAGAAAATTTTGATATAAAAATTGTCGCGGAGAAGTACAAACAGTTATATGAAGAAATCTTGAGTGATAAAAATTAATATATGAAATTGATTTCTATAATAATACCAACATTGAATTCGGAAAAGTATTTAGAGGATGCTTTATTGTCTATATTTTTACAAAAAACAGATTTTAAAGTAGAATTTATAGTCGTTGATGGAGGTTCAAAGGATGATACTTTAATAATTTTGAAAAAATATGAAAAATTGTTTAAGAATAAAAACAATTTGTTTTTTAAGTGGATTAGTGAAAAAGACGAGGGAATGTATGATGCAATTAACAAGGGTTTGAATTTGGCTACTGGGAATGTAATGACTTATTTAGGGAGTGATGATGTTCTTATGCCAGGATCAATCCAAACTGTAATGAAAATTTTTGAATCTAATAAAAAGATAAAATGGATAACTGGTTGGCCTACTTACATAAATCAAACTGGTATAATTACAAAAGTGCACACTATTCACGGTTACGATCGCACATTCATAAAAAAAGGATATTATAAAACAGGATATTTGCATTTTATTCAGCAAGAAGGAACTTTTTGGAAAAGAGAATTATGGGAAAAATTAGAAGAGGGAATTAATAGCAGTTATAAGTTAGCAGGAGACTATTTTCTTTCAACAAGCTTTTCTAAGTTTGAAAAATTAATAACTTTGCATACAAGTTTAGCTGGATTTAGGATGCACGCGGAACAGTTGCATTCCAATTATTTTTCTGCATATAAGAAGGAGATGAAAGACATATTGAACATAAAAGCAAGCTGGGTGGAAAAAATAGTATTTAAATTGTATAAAATTTATAACAATTTACCTATTAGGTTCAGGAAACTCAAGACATTTAATAAAAGAATGCCTGCGATTGGCTACAACTTAAAGAATAATAAATGGGAAGAAATAATATAAAAAAATGGAGTTTAAAAACCACTTAACAACTAAATGTCCAATTTGTTTTCACAAAGGGAATAATCTAATTCAAAAATATGATGATAGGTTTGGTCAGCCTGATTTATTCCAATTTTTGCGATGTCCTAATTGCAACTTAGTTTTTTTAAAAAATAAAATTGCAGAAGAGAGCCTTTCTGATTTATATGGGAAATACTACAAAAAAAATAAGAAAAATACCAATAGGAATATTTTAAAAAGGATTTTGAAGGGGGTCGGTTTGGATAAAATTATTTTAAATGATTTAGCAGCCAATTTAATATTATTAGATAAGGTTAGCGAGAGTGCAAGTGTTTTGGAGGTAGGACCTGGTTATAACCATGAGATAAAAAATTTAATTAAAGCAAAAAATCTTAAGTGGCATGGTTTGGAGGTTGATGCAGAGCTAGTTGAACTATTGCAAGCAGATGGGCTTGTTGTATTTCATGATACTTTGGATAATTATTCGAAGAAAGCGAGAGAGAAGTATGACTATGTTTTATTGTCTCAATCAATCGAGCATCAGCATGACTTGGTTGACTTTTTTCTAAATATAAAAAAGTTATTGAATGAAAATGGTAAAATTATTTTCACAACCCCAAATTTTAATTCGAGGCTCAGGAAAAAATATAGAGAAAGATGGATTAATTGGCATGTTCCATATCACAATTACATTTTAAGCAAACAAGCTATCGATAATATTTGTGATACATATGGTTTTAGGGTTAGTGAATATCACACATATACCCCTACGAGTTGGTATTTTTTGCAAAAGAAATTTACCTTGCCCCAAAGGGGTGAAAAAAATGATAATTTTAATTTTAATTTTTCTTTAATAAAGCAATTATTGGGTTCTATTTATTTAAGAATCAGCGAATTAATTAAAAAGAATGATGGTGACTGTATATATTGTGAATTAAAAATAAAAAAATATAAAAATGTAAAGCAAACACTAAAATGATTAATACTATAATCTCAATTTTATTACTTTTTGTAATTCCAGCTAATATAATTTTATTAGCTTTATTTGGGATTAATAAACTAAAATTGGGTAAAATTATTTTTTTTGTTTCTTATGGAATAGCACCAATTTTAAATGGATTATTTTTATATTATCTAATTTGGTTTTTCCCTGAAAAAAATGATGTTTTTTATTTAGGAATAATCTCATCTTTCTGGCTTGTTTTGTTAGTTTTTTGTATTAGAAATTGGCATAAAATTGTTTCTTTTTACAAAGAGTTGTATTTTTCGTTAAAGTCAGATTTTTTTAAAAAAAGAAACCTGTTATTTTTGCCAGTTGGCTTTTTCCTTATGCTCTTTTCTATTCAAGCCTTGTTTTATCCGATAGTGGATAACGACAAAGCCTTATATCTCAATCAAAGCGAAGCTGTTTATAGATACAAAAATTTAGATTGGCAAAAAGAGTCAAGTGTTTTAATCAGGGAGGGAGATGAATATAAATACAATTCTTCTATAAGACCAGCCATTCCGTATTTTATGGCACTCAGCTTTATGATTGATAAAGATAAAGGGTATTTCGTATTTAAATTTTTATCAAGTTATTATTATTTTTTTCTGTTGGAATTATTTTTGGTAATTGTTTATAAACTAGCGGGGAAGTTTAAGCAAAATAGATTTAAGGCCTTACTATTTGGCTCTATTTTTTTTGTTTTTTCTTGGACTTTGGCTAGATCCTTTATATTTAATTCCAAAGAGATAATTATTTATTTTTTTGCGCTTTTGAGTCTTTATTTAACTTATAAGCTGATTGTTGAGAAAAAAAGAAATAAGGGAATAGAGTTTTTGCTGGGAATTTCTTTGGGATTAAATGTATTTATCAATCTTCACGGGATTATAATTGCTTCTTTTGTATTGTTAATTTTGTTTTTATATTCTTCTTTGAAATGGAGGGAGAGGTTTTATCAAATAATTTTTGTTTTTTTAATCCAAGTTTTTTCGGGTGCTTTCGAGTTTTTAAGAATGTTTGGATTTATTTTTGCTAGCAATATAAAAGCAGTCAAAAGTAATTTTAACGATTTGTGTGAATCCCTAAGAGGCTATATTGATTCAATGAGACTCGATGATACACCCAGTGATACACCCAGTGATAACCAAGAAATAACATTGAAAATTGATAATGATAACCAGGAAATAACATCAAAAATTACTGATCAAAAAAACACTGAGCCACCATCTAGCCACCTTGACGAGGGTCATCTGGGTCTCTATCAGATGTCTAATTTGTTTGATATCTATGTTAAAGGAAAATTTCAAATACTGACTAACCCTGGAGTTTTTGGTTTTTATTTTTGGTTTTTTTTATTAATAGTTTTTAACAAATTCAAAGAAATTTTTAGCTCTAAATTAGGTAAAATAATTATTTCTTTTATGGGAGTATATTTTTTAGTAGTTTTAGATCCTTTTAGTTTTAATAATCATCCATATGCAATTATTTTATGGGGAAGTACGAAGTATGCTTCTTTGTTAATGCTTTGCAGTATGATTTTTGTTGCAGTTTATTTTGATTGGCTGGTAGAAAAAATTATTCACTGGATAAAAAAGGTTTTAAATGGAATTATAATTGTTAGTTTCATTCTATTTATCTTGGCTCTATTCTTGAAAGAAAATTTAATTGATTTAGGATTAGAGATTTTATTGTCAGTTATTCCGATCTTTAAAGAAATTGGTTTTTATAAAGAAAAAGTTGAGGGAATCTATTTTTTTTGGTTGGTTTGCTTATTTGGCTTGTTGATATCTTTAATTGTTTTGAAATATAAAAAAAAGTATTCTTATATACTTTTTTCTTCCTTTTTGTTGATGTTGTTCATTTTGATGCCTTTTTTTATTACAGATGTAAGCAAGATCTCGCTTAAAAAAACATTTACTTATTTATTTAGTGACAGGGAAGTAAAATTAAAAGAAACTATTTTTTATGGAGATATTTATAAGGTATATTTTTATGCTAAAGAAAATTTGCCTGAAGGATCAATAATAAATTCTGTCAATGAGGTTTACACATATAACGATTATTTTAAAATTAGAAAAAACACACAATCAACTATTAAGTACAAAATTACAGAAAAATGCAGTAATGATAAGCGAACGATTTATCAAAGTGGGAAGGTTAACCTTTGTGAGATAATAGAAAGTAATTATAATTATTAAAAAATATCTTTACGGAAATCCAATTTGTTTATAAAGAGTACTATTTTTAGAAATAATCCATCGGTGTATTTTTTTTTAATCATTGTATTTTCATGAAGAGTATTTTTTTGATCAGAACTTTGAGCCTCGCTTCTAACAGAAAAATTGCAGATTATTTCATTTATAAAGAAAGATTTCAATTTATTTTTTGTTAGTCTTAACCATAATTCATAATCCATGGAATTTTTATATTGTTCATTGAATGCACCATTTAACTCGAAAACAGTTTTTTTTAAAAAAACAGATTGATGGGGGATATAATTTGTTATTAGCAAAAGCCATAGTCGTGCTTTATGGTAAATTTTTCTATGAGGTATTGCCCGTGTTTTTTTTGTGTTATCATTAATGAAGTTTGCTTTGCCAAATATCCAATCTGGTTGGTTGTGAGATTTAGCAAACTGGTTCACTTTTTTTAATATTTGTTGATTAAAAAAACAATCGTCTGAATGAAGATGAATTATATATTCACCTAAAGCCTGTTTTAT
>CAYMRZ010000050.1:0-8229 GCA_964393045.1 uncultured Bdellovibrionales bacterium
TTTTCCCCTCAAAATTCTTATCCAATTCCACAATAAACGTGCTGCCCTTGTTCAAACCATCTGATTCCACAGAAAGTTTGCCGTTATGCGCCTTGAGAATTTCCCGGACAATATACAGTCCAATGCCGGCACCTTCGGTATAGACTTTGGGAGCATGCTGGCCGCGGTGGAATTTTTTGAAAATATTTTTACGGTCTTCCTCGTCAATTCCCATTCCGGTATCCTGAATGCGGATTCTCAGCTTGTTTTCACTGTCTTTTATTTTTATAGTGATCCCGCCTTCTTTGGTGTATTTGATGGCATTATCAACTAGATTAATCACTACTTCGTGCATCTTGCTCTTATCAAAAACAAAAGGCTTGATGTTTTTATCATGTTCAAATTTCAAATAAAGGCCGCTTTTGTCGGCATTGACCTTCATTTCATCCACCACTCCTTGAATTAATTCCACAATATCATTTTTTTCAAAAGTGAAACTCAACCGCCCGGATTCAATGCGGGAAATATTGAGCAAATTCTCCGTTAGCTTTGACAACCGTTCATTGGAATCAAACACCTTCTTCAATACTTCCCTTTTTTCCGGCGCCAGCTTGCCATAAGAACCGTCTAGCAAAAGGGAAGTAAATCCCTTGATAGCCGTCAGCGGCGCCCTGAGCTGATGAGAGGCAATTGAGAGAAAAGCAGTCTTGGCTTTGTCCAGCTGCTTGAGTTTTTTATTAGCCACTCGCAAATCTTCCGTTGCTTCCTCCATTTCCTTCTGCAAGCGGACATTGAAATTTTTTATCGCCTCATATTGCATAGCATTTTGAATGGCCATAGCCGCCTGGGAACCGATAATTTCCAAAACCTGGATATCTTCATCGTTATACATATCCTTGGATTCCTTTTTGCCCAAAACAATCAAGCCGATGGTCTTGTTGCCGACATTTAAAGGCGTAATGATTTCCACTCCCAGCTCGTCCAACATTTTAATGGTAGCCCGGGTATTTTTATTATTAAGCGAGTTCTTTATTTCTTCCACTACAATCGGCTTGCCTTTGGCGATAAATTTTTTATAAAGCAGCTTGTTGCCGGGAAACTTTTTTTGATTGCCCACCTCAAAGCCCTTATTGAATTGCATTAAGTACTCCCCGCCGTCTTTTTCTAATTGTTTTTTTCCATTATCCTTCCCATTGTGTTTCAAAACGCCAAAAGCTTTAATATGAAAAGCGCTGTCCAAAGCTTCATATATATGGTTGTAAACTTTGTTAATATTCAAAGTGGAACTTAACTTCTCGCTTAAATCGGCAATCACCGCTTGGCCGTCATATAAGGAAGAAAAGAAATATTTATTGGCCAGCCGGTAATAGAAATTTTTAATAAAAGGGAAAACGAATATTGCCAGAATAAGAATGAAAATTTCCACCCAGCTGATGCCTTTCAGGGCAAAACCGCTGAAAGCAAAACGGGTAAAAAATGCCAATATCATTATTGAAACAAGAGAGGCAATATATACCGAAGACTTACGTAAAACAATCTGAATATCCATGAGTCGATGTTTTACTATAGCGTAAATTGTAAAAATAACATAACTTGAAACTAAAATATTTCCATATGGCTTTATTGGTATTCCATACCAAAGAAAATAGTTCGTAGCTCCTCCTATCATACTTAAGGTTATACCAAATATTATGATCTTTATCTGTGTCTTCATTGTAGGAGAAACTTTCTCTAGAGATTTATAAGATATATAAATAGTATAGATAGGAAGCACAAAAAACATTAAAAGAAATGGCCCATAAGCCAACCCTGGTTTAGGCCAATAATTAAAGTCTAGCGCGGGGCTTACTTCTTTTACCATAAGAGGTGTAGCTGTTAATATACTAAAAAAAACAGCCAAAAAATATCCAGTAAATAAAACTCTCTTTTCCTTTTTGTATATTCTTAAGAAAATTACAATAACCTGAAAGAATACCACGGGCGCCCAAATAGCGCCTAACATTAGTAGACGAGTCCACAATAATGCTCTAGTTTCATCTCCCTCGATTTGCCAAAGAAAGTAAAAAAAACACCAAAAAAGAGCAGTAAAACACCAAATAGCTATAATTCTATTAAGCTTGTTCTTAGAATTTTTATATAAAATAAAAACTCCCAATAATAAACTAATGGCTGCGTTTATTAACGCTGATATAGAGTAGTAATCCATTTTTTAAAAAATAATAACTTTTGATAAAATTATAGCATAGATTGTATTTTTTAAAAACAAAAAAAGGAGCCAATCTTGGATCAACTCCTTTTATTTTTTTGAAAAATTGTTAATCATCCCGTTATCTCACTACATAAACAGGATGAATATTCCATGGTTCATTGTAAATTTCAACAGATTTTGCACCCGCTTTTTTAGCAAGTGTAACAAATTCTTCAGGGTTACGATATATGATATGCCAATTAAAAACATTAAACATAGATCGTGCCCAAAAAGTCATATTCATGTTAGATGTTATTAGGCACCCTCCAGGCTTTAAATGATTCAAAGCTTCTCGAATAAGCTTAGTAGTGGCATCATCATCAAAATAATCCAATATACCACAAGCCTCAATAACATCAGCTCCCTTTCCAGAAAGAACTTTAAATGCTTTTCTGAAAAAGGCTCTGGAAGTGAATACTTGCTCATCAACTTCCATTTGAAGCGCCTTATTCTTAGCAAGCCTCAAAGATTCTTCGCTTATATCCGTCAAAAAAGCAACTGAGGATTTTCGTGAAGAAAGAACATCTAGAACGGGTTGAGCTGATCCACAGGCAATGGAGAGAATTCGACCTCTCGGCTTAAGATTTTTTTTGATTAAATCAACAACGATGCGATACCTATTACGAACAGACTGGCCATTCGGCATCCTCATGTAAAACTTGGCAATTAAGTCAGGTTCCACAGAAGGACTAATGTCCTTGCCATATCCCGTTGTAAATTGTCTTAAGGCGTTATACGCCATATCTAAAGCATATGCATTTGCAATATTCTTGCAAAAAAGTTGCATGAAGCACGAATTTTTATTTAAGAAACGAGTTTTTATTTCGAAAATTTCAGGGATTTTCGGTTTGAAGTTAGCCCTAAATTCAGGCAACATTGCTTTAGCTTTTTTTCTGGAAACTCCTTTTTTCTTACAAATCATTGATATAGTTTTTGACTTCACTCTCCATCCTAGAATAAAAGCAAAGGTAACTTCAAAAATCCACCAAAAAGTAAATAATTTTTTCTCAAAAATTATACCCGAAGGGATTCCGGTTTTTGTAGCATCTCTTATTTTTTCGCCTGTCTTTACCCACCCCATTTTATCGGTTACAACATCAGATACATCCATATCTAACACGTTCGCTATACTTACCAGCATGTCCTCACCTCCTTATTTCATAGAATTAATTTGTTGGTAAATCAATTTATTTCTCTTATTAAGTGGAAGTCTTTCCACAAAAAATGCAATGGGCTTGAAAATGAATTCCAAAATCCTCCCGTCCTTGTTTGAGAAAAAATAACTGATTCCCAAAACAATTCCGAGAAAAATACACATAAACACAGCGAAAAAAGCTGCGCCAATACCTTTCAAAAAATTAAGGGTTGGCATTTCACTACCTCCTATTTAATATTTTCAAATATCTTTTCCCACCGCAGAAATCCGCGTTGGGTATTTGCTGAATCTTTTATTGTCAAGGAACAATATAGTAAACAAACTATTATGCTATTCCCTGCTTGATCTAAAATCCTATTTATTTACCATAAGCTTTTAAATCAAATTTGGAATTAAAATTTTCCCCCTTAAGCAAAAAAATCAACATTAAATATTGATTTATTTTGTTTTTTATTTATTTTGTTTTTCTCTTTAGCGCCCACGATTGCTTTGATTTTCTTCCGCCTCCAGATAATTCCTTCAACCATCGCTTACATTTTAATTGCTTCCATGACCAAATAGGCACCAGCTCGCCTCTGTTATTTTGGCGGCCGCCCTTTCTTGACTGGCTATTAAATATTTTATAGACCTTAAACATTTTCGCTTTTTAAAGATAAAAACTTTATCATTTTCTGCGTTAGTCGGCATTTAATCTGCGTTGGTCTGCGATAAAGATTTTTATATAAATCTTTATAACCATTATTAACATAATACAATTCTTTTGTAAAATTATTGCGGACTAATGCCTGTGGATAACTTTTCAAATATCTCTTTAAAAAGCTTTACAACAGTATACACCAATGTTATAATTTTGTCAAGTAATTATGGACAAAAAACTTGACAATTTTTATTTAATGGTTTAAATAAAGAATTATGGCTATCATTTCCCTAAAAGTAGTAAGTAATTCAAAAAGATAGCGCTTCAGCAATGAAACAATGCAGCAATTTCTGATTTATATTTGTATATTTGTATAAATTGGTAATTCGTAGTAACAATTAATATAATAAAATGCCGGAAAAAAAAGATTATTTAAATAATTATCTTATCGGCCAGCTTCGAAAAATGGGGCTGGATCGCAAGCAATCCCAAGTCTACCTTTTTCTTTTGGAAAAAGGCTCTGCCAACGTGATGAAAATTGCCCGGGAATTGAATCTGAGCCGGCCCACCGTCTACCGCATCTTGGAGGATTTGCAAAACAAAGAATTGGCCTATGAAGACCAATCCGGAAAAAGAGGGCGCTTTTCCGCCAACTCCCCGGACGGGTTCCTGGGAATTTTGCGGACTCAGCGGCGCAAAGTAGAAGAGCAGGAGCGGGAATTTCTGAGGATTATTTCCGTTCTGCAAACTAAATATCACTTGCTTTCCGATGCCAATGAAATCAAGATTTGCTCCAAAAAAGTTTTATTGGAAGATTTTTCCAATACCTTGTCAAAAAATATCTACGTTTTATCTTTTGATAAAAAGCTGGAAAATTATAAAAAAATAGAAAAAATTTATCCGCAGATAAGGAAAAGGCTGGGAGAAATTTCCGTCAAAGAGATTCTGGCTAATCAAAATGGTACCGAACCTCGCTTCAATTACATAGAAAGGAAAAACAAAAAAACCGGCCAAACCGGCTTGGGCGCAACTTTGGTAGTTTGCGATAAAATTTTTATTTTAGAAAAAAACCAATCCTTTTGCATTGAAAACCCTCAAATAACCGAAATCCTCAAAGCGGTTTTTGAAATGATGTGGAGGTAAATTGGTTATTGCCATTTTCTATTTTTATTTTTTTTCTCCTTCTCTCTAAAAGCTTTTTCTAAGCTAATGCCAAAATAATTAGAGATCCCGCAAAGATTAAGCAAAATTTCCATTAATATTTCATTTATAGGTATAAAATTAGAATTGAAATCAATTTTTGTTATTTTATTCTTTTTTCTGACCGTTTTATATAAATTGCCTACATTTTGGCCCAAAAGCAAGCAAAGAGAGGCTGCATTTTTATTGTATTTGTTATTTTTCTTTAAATACTGTTGAACAATCGGCAAAGTTGCCTTTTCTTTAAACAATTTTTTACTTTCAAAATATTCCTCAAAATTA
Source organism: uncultured Bdellovibrionales bacterium (assembly GCA_964393045.1). Classification (GTDB taxonomy): domain Bacteria; phylum Patescibacteriota; class Minisyncoccia; order Moranbacterales; family DUUL01; genus CAYMRZ01. The sequence goes on from CAYMRZ010000050.1 coordinate 5,503, forward strand.
ATGGTTAAGCGATTAATAATTGTTAATAAAACAATTAAAATATCTGCTAATTCATCCTCAGCTCCTTTCTTTTTTGGATCAACAACTATTTCATAAAGTTCTCCGATTTCCTCACCTAGAAGTAGGCACTTTTGGACAAGCTTTTCGTTTTGAAAACCTCGTTCCAATTCAAGTTCTTTAACGTAAAATTGATAATCATTTATTGTTGACTGTTTTTTTAGTCTTAATTTCGATTTCATAATAGTTTCTTAAATTCCTTACTTTTAACATAGGAAAAATATTTGAATAAATTTTTAGCAATTATCTTGTTTACATTAATTTTTTTAAATGAAAGTTTTCGTTGTTTAAAAAACAAAAACAGAATAGCAGCTGACAAGCTATGTCTTATATTTAAAACTGCAATTTTTTCCATAATCATTTTATCTTTTTTGGCATAAAAATTATTTTGCATTTTGGTCATAGAAGAATATTCAAGTTCTGGTTGTTCTACTTTTAAGCAACAATCTTTGCAAACATCTACTAATCGTCTACTTTTATTACTCAGGAGATCATCTAGATCATATCGGCTATCAAAAATTATTATTCCATTTCTTCTTTTTCTATTTTTCCTATTATGCCAAAATTTTTTAAGTTTGATGAAATTACCTATTTTATTTTTATCACCTAAAAAATTAATTGCTATAGAAATATCACTAGATAATTGATGTCCGACAACTGTAGTTTTGTCTTCAGATCGAAAAAAATTTCCCAAAATTTTATTAGCTTCTTCAATTAATTTTGATGCCTCTTTTTTGTTTTTGCAATAGCATAAATAGAAACCAAAATTGAGGCAAGCTTCAATATTCAAAGTATCCTTCGGAGGAGCAAAAAAAACGAAAGAAAAACAAAAAGGTTGATTGCCCTTTTTAACTCTATAATTCTTTGTCCACTCTAAATCAAAAGCCAATATAATCTCTTCTGCAGAACTATTTAATAATTTACTAATTTTAAACATTGTCTTTTTTAAAAAACAGAGGTTCCTTTCTTGAAAGTCGCCTCTGTCTATAATAGCATAGATAAATTCATCAAGCTACAAATATGTTTTTTCCTAGATATTTGTTATAATGGTTTTCTTTAAAAGGATTGCCCTTCCAAATTTTCACAATAGAATCCTTTAATAAATTTCCTAAAAATAAAACTTTGTCTTTTTGCTCATAAACTGGCCATGCGTATACATTACAATCCGGATATACTAGCAAAGAATAACCCTCAACATTCTTTTCCCATGTCGTTAAAGTTATCTTAGGATTCCACCCAAAAAAATCCTTTAATTTTTTCAATTTTTCAAAAAGCTTTTTAGCATCCCCGCTGCTTAAATATTCGCTAGACGGTAAGTCAAGGGCATTGCCTTTCGGAATAGGAAGAATGAGTTTAATTTTCTTAGCCCCCAATAAATCAGCAATCTGGCAAGTAAACGGAACCCCATTTAGCGTACTAGACAAAACAACACAAGATAAGGAAATTGGAATTTTATAATTACTAAAGGCCTTTATTCCTTCTATAATTTTATCATAATCACCTCTTATTCTAGAAGTTATACTTCTAGGACCATCAAGACCAACATTAATAAAATCTATCTTCTCTTTGAATATTTTCAATAATTCACTTGTGTAAAAAATTGCATTTGTGGGCAAGCCCAAAATAAAATTACCATAAAATAAATCTATTATTTGGGGCAAGTCTTTTCTGAGAAGCGGCTCTCCTCCTGAAAGATATATTCTTGGCACTCCCAATAAATTATCTCTTATCTTTCGAAGCTGTCCCATTGTTGGATCTTCCATTTTTTCAATTTCACTACAAAAAACACATGACAAATTGCAACATCTGGTAACCTGAACAATAACAGACAGAGGTAAGTTTCTACTTGGAATATTGTTTTTGCAAGATTCCAGTTTAAAACGACAAGAACTTTTGTCAAATGAAATACCGTCTTCAAATTTCATAATACCAACCCTCCTTCTAATATTTTAAGTTTATTTTATCTTCTAATTTTCAAAGAACAACAAAATATAGCATATAAATATAAAATAAACAAGGTTTGTTTGTTCTGTGGAAAATCCCCAAATCGTTGAAATCCTCAAGGCGGTTTTTGAAATGATGTGGAGATAGATTTATTCACAAAGAATTACTGTTTTAATATAAAAACCTTCTATTTTGTATTTCTATATAATTACGTAATTAATTACGTAATTAATTATAAACCGTAGATCAATCTTTCTTAAACTCATACTTCTCCCCATCGAGATATTTGAATTTCAAATAATAGGCTACCAGTTGGTGGAATTGGTATTTTTTATTTTTTTCTCTCACGAATTTATTCGCATATTTTTTGTCGCCCACGATCGGATGACCCAAGCTATGCAGATGCACTCTAATCTGATGCATTCTTCCCGTCCTGGTTTCTACTTCTAACAAGGTTTTATCTTTTTTATATTGAATAACTTTATAATAAGAAAGCGATTCCTTGGGATTAACGATTTTATCTTTATTCTGACTGAAAGACTGCTTGGTAGGATTGGTTTTAGATTTTCCAATATAGCCAGAAATTTTTCCTTGTTTATTTTTTATTTCTCCCCATGCCAAGGCTAAATATTTTTTTTGAATTTTCTTATTTTTAAAGCTACTTTTAAAAAAATCAAAAGCTTTTTGATTAAGTGCGACAATCATCAAGCCGGCAGTTTCTTTGTC
>CAYMRZ010000051.1:0-8214 GCA_964393045.1 uncultured Bdellovibrionales bacterium
TCAATCAATCCTTTCTCTTTCTTCATGTTTACTTTAAAAGGAACTACCGGATTTAATTTTAAATTAGATGCATTGCCAAAAAGGCAATTACCGCTCCAATGAAAATTAATTTCTCGAGATTTAAAACTATTCTCAATTGCTTCGTGCGGGTATTCTCCCTTTTTAACAAAAAACTCTTTTTTATCTTCGTTGCCCTCTTGAATAGCCACGCTCTTTATTTTCCAGGACTGGGCAACAAATTGATCTGCTTTTCTTTGTCTTATGATATTTTCTAAATCATCAAAAGCTCCTCCTAATTTATCATTCAATAAGGTAACATCACATTTGGCTATATAAGTCATTTCCGACTTGCTCCGGCTCAAACGCAGCTTTTTTTCTTTTTCATTTTCCACTCCCCTCGCATCAATTCTTTTGGAAAGTTCTCCCATTGAAGGCGGAATAATAAAAATCAAAAAAACATTTTTTTTATAAATTTCCTTTAACTTCATAGCGCCTAAAACTTCAATATCCGCGATATAGTCTTGGCCAGCTTTTATCCTTTCTTCTATTACCTTCTTCAACACTCCATAGCGATGGCCATGTACCAATTGCCACTCAATGAAAGCGTTTTGTTTAATTTTTTCTTCAAATTCTTCTCGGGTCAAGAAAAATTTGTCTTTTCCGTGCACCTCTTCCGGCCGCTTTTCCCTTTCGGTAGCGCTAGGCATTCTTTCCAATCCGCCAATTCTTTTTACCATTTCATCCAATAAAGTATTCTTTCCAACTGCAGTTGGACCAACTAAGGCATAAACATTTCCTTTGGGCATTATATCTATAAATTAATTTTCTACTTTTTTTCGGTAGTTTTGGTTTTTTTTATTTTTTTATTTGAATTTAATGATTTTTTAGCTTCTTTTTTGGCTGTTTCTTTTCCCGAAGTAGAAATTTTTTCCTTTGGGGTGGTTTGTTTTTTGGCAGTTGATTTTTCATTCTTGTTTTTCTTGGTTTTCCCTGCCGTCTTGGCCTCTTTTTTTATTCCACTCTTTTTCGCCGCTGACTTTTTGCCTACCAATTTAAGCCCCATTCGATGCTCTCTAGGATCCAAAAGCATAATTTCCCATTTATATTTCTCTCCTACCTTGACTATCTCGTCTATATTTTTATTGGGATAATTTTGGATAAACTCGCTAATATGAGCCAAGCCATGAATATCTTTATTTAAGTAAACAAAAGCGCCAAAGTGGTTAATTTTATTCACTGTTCCCTCTACTACATCCCCAACCTTATATTTTTTTTCTACTTCAGCCCAAGGATCAGTTTTTAAATCTCGAATAGAAAGGGAAATCCTGGTGTCAGAGATATCAATTATTTTTGCCTTAATCCTGTCTCCCACTTTTACAATATCTCTGGGATTATCAATTAATTTCCAATCCAATTGGGATATATGAACTAAACCTTCCAGCATATCGCTTTCATCCTTAGAATTTTTCTTGGAAGGAGGAAGAAATTTAACAAAGGCTCCAAAGTCGACTACTCCACTAACTTCTCCTTCGATAATATCTCCCTTTTTAAATTCAGCAATGGCCTCCTTTTCCTCATCCTTGTAGGCCTCTCTTTCGGAAAAAATTAATTTTTCCTCTTCCGGATCAGTGTCTATTATACAAACCTTCATTTCATTATCAACGTAGGATTTTAAAATTTCAAATATCTTATTCTTATCTCCATCTTCCACTCGTGGATAATGCTCTGGCGTTAGCTGGCTTACCGGCATAAAACCAGTAATACCATTCAATTCTATCATTAAGCCTCCCTTATTGACGTTAATCACCTTGCCAGTCAAGACCGCCTTATCCTCTTTTTTCTTTTTGAGATCGCTCCATACCGCCTCTTTGATTGCTTCTTTGATAGACAGTTCTACATAGCCATCTTCATTTTCTAAATCCACCACAGTAGCTGTAATTTTATCTCCTTTTTTTATTTTTTTTCTTTGCTCATTAACGCCGCTCTTAATCTCTCTGCCGTAAATAATTCCCGTGCCTAAATTACCCAGATCAACATATAAAGCCTCCTTGTCAACTTTCAAAACTTTCCCCTCAATTCTCTCTCCTTCTTGGGGAATTTTCACGGAATATTTTTCTAAAAGTTCTGCCATACCGCTTTGATCTTTGTTCGTTTCTTTTTTTGTGGCAGTTTTAGTCTGTTTTGTGCCTTTTTTTATCATTTACTCAAAGTTAAAACAAAAGCCTTATTGCTGAAATAAGCTTAATTTGCTTTAAAAATTAATTATTAATGAAGTCTTGATATCTGTTCTTAAGTCTAAGCGCTTAAGTTGATTATATAAAGAAAATTATAATTTATTTTTATAATTCTGTCAATTAAATTGGGTGATGAAAAATGGCTTGAAAAAAGAGCGTAACCGATTGGGCAACCTATAACTTTTTAGTATAGCCAGCCGGTGGTAAGCATTATCACTGGCTATTGTAATCCTGCAAAGCTACGCCTATAAATTTATCTTGGGATAAAACAGAGGAAAAATTTATTTCTTGCTCTCTTACATCCAGCACTTCGGGATATTTCCATAAAATTTCGCTTTGATTGTTTAATTTTATTTTTGATTTTAATTTGGATCCAGGAGAGCCAGATTGTTTCTGGAACAAAATTGAATAAGAATCAGTCTTCTCTTTGTTTCTATTTAAATCAACCTGGAAAGGCAGCACATATTCATATTCTATTTCCACAGTTTCTTGGGGAGAAACATATACCCAATTGGCAAAAACAGTCTTATTATTTTGCTCGTAAATCCGCGTTCCGCTTTCTGGATCAATTTCCATGTCTTGCTCTTCCTGTTCGATATTGGAATCTCTCCGGAAATTAAGCTGGTCGTAATTTAAAGGAGACTGATTGAATTCTCTGGTTTGTCCTTTTACGCTAACTAAACGGCTTCCCTTGGGAACATAGACTCGCATATAATCACAATTAACCTTGTTCCACCAATCATAAGCCTTATAGCCTCCGTTATGCACTCTTTTAATTTTAACTTTACTGACTATGCTGCCGTCTTCTTGAATAAAAGCCTCATGATCAATATATTCATCAATCACTCCGTCTGTTTTATACCCATTTATATTGGAATTAACTACCATCAGATAATCCTTGCGAGTCTGCAGAACTTCGCCTGACCAGCCTTGCTCAGAAATTATTTTTTGAATATTATGGTCTAAAGAATAAATTAAAATATGTTTTTCTTTTACTAATTTAGAAATGATTGAAAAAGTTTTTGCCAAATCTTCGGAATTTTTACTGGAAAAAATCTTGTTTAGAATAATAGGAGTTAAGTCGGCAATAAATTTTTTGGGTTGATTTAGCTCTCTATCATAATCTATTTCCACTTCATGTTGAGTTTTTTCGATAAAATTTTCCTTGTTTACCACAACTTCATAGTCTTTCATTTCAATCGGTCCAGTCACTTCTAATAATTCTTCAAGCACATCGGGGGTTAAAGCAATTATACCATCCACTGTCGGACCCCCGGTTTTTTCATAAAACCAAGCAATTTTTTCTGCGGAGGTGGGAAAATTGGGGAACCAGTTGGCATCATGGGTGGACCAAGCAGCGGAAATTTTTTGAATTGGCTTGGGCGGGACTACTTTTTCCTTTAACTGGCCATCAGGATTATAAATTCCTTCTATAAATAAATTTTCCACTTCCCCCTCCTTTATTTTTAAGACGCCATAGCTTCCGACAAAACCTCCCGTAGCACGCATTTCTTGGTTATTTTGAAATACAAATAGGTATCTTCTTAGCCCGTTATAGCCTAAAACATCCCAAAAAACTTTATTATTTTCTTCAATTTTTGCAATCACTTCCGTGAGTGCGCTAAAATCTTTTTTAGCTTGTTCAAATTTTGATTGATATTCTATCGGCAATTCATCAACTGAGATTTTTTCCAATTGAATTTCTATATTTTTAACGTTTTCTTTTAATTTGCCTAATCCCTCATCAACTACTATAAAAACTTCTCCCAAGGACATGCCTTGAGTTGGTTTTTCATTAAAAGGATTTTCTAATTGCGAAAATGCCGCTAAAAACTTATTAATATTTTCTGCCGCTTCTGCAACCTCTTGCCCTATTTCAATCACACTTTTTCCCGCACTAATTTTAGAAAATAAAGGAAGTTGAGAAAAAATTTCTGATAAATTTCCTCCGATTTTATTTAATTCTTTCTCGGCTTCTTCTAACTCTCTTTTAGCATTTGTTATGTCGATAGAAGCATTTTCAAAATCATGGCCTAACATATTAGTCTTAGCCTGTGCCAAGTGGCCCAGGGCATCCTTGCCTTTATTGGTTATGTCATCTTTTTTTTGATAGCCATAAGAAATAAATTTCAAAGAATACAATAATCCGAAAAGAACAAACAGTGAAAGTGCCATTGCTGCCGCTGGTTTTAAATTGTAAAAAAATATTTTTAGGTTTGCTTTCTTTTTGGACGGCAGCTGCCTTTTCCTAATTTTATTAGCTGAGAAGGATTTAAAACCTTTAAAGGGGCAGCGCTTTTTAATTGGAAAATTATTTTTTTCAGACGGCTGGGGAAATGTTTGTCTTTTAATGCTTTCTTCTCTTGGATTTAAGACAAAACTCTCCTTGCGCTTAAATTTTGGCAGTTGCGACTTTTTGCTTTTGACTTGCAGCCTTGGCCTATTATCCCTATTGTTTTTTTCTTTTAAATTATTACTTTCAAACTGTATCCGTCTTTCTTTAAATATTTCCCGGGAATGGCTGACGCTTGGAAAATTTTGCTTTAATTTATGCTCAAATTTTAACTTAGGCCTATTTTTAGAAACTTTAATTTTATTTTTTAAATATGCCTCTTTGTTTACTTCGATATAGCTGGGAACTTGATTTTTCTTTTCAAGAAAAAGTGCTAATTTATTTTTCTTTTTTTTCCTTAAAATTTTCTGTTGAAAATGCTGATTTGGAATTATTCCCCCTTTGATATCCTCTGTGGAATTTTCGGAAGACAAAAAACGAGAAACAGTTTTTTTGGACAACTGATATTTTTTTTTCTTTGTAATGCTATTATTTTTTATTTTAATAATCCTTGGCTTGCTTTTTAATTTCCCCAATTTTAAATCATCCGCCAAATCAGCCGGCCGGATATCAAACATATCTGGAATAATGTTATTTTTTTGTTTATTTTTTGGCAATGTTTTTTATAGCCTTACTTTTTAGAAACTAAATTTTTATATAAATCTAAAGTTTTTCGAGTCATTTTTCTCCAGCTGAATTTTTTTAATTGCTCCGGCGCACAAACCATTTTTGAATTCCTAAACTTCTCTGAAAACAAAGCCCCGCTAATAACTTCTTCCATTAACTTCTCGTCTTCTGGATTAAAATATATTGCTGCTTCACCCAACACTTCCTTTAGGGAGGCCCTGTTAGAGGAAATTACTGGCAGAGAAAAGCTTAACGCTTCCAGGGGTGGCAAGCCAAATCCTTCGTATAAAGACGGAAACATAAAAAATTCCGCTTCTTGGTACAACAAGCATAACTGAGAATCATTCACTTCTTTTAATATTATTATACCATAAATTTCATTTTTTTTAATAAATTCCTCTAATCTTTTATAAAAATAATCATCTTTTCCCACTAATACAAGCTGAGTGTCAGGAAAATCTTTTTTTATCTTTTTAAAAACCAAACAAAGCCGCTCCAAGTTTTTATGCGGATATGCATTGCCAACGTAAAGCAAAAAACTCGAAGTAATGTTGTTTTTCTTTAAAAAATTTTCATTCCCTTGATAGCTCATCTTTTTTATGGAAAATCCTTCTTTTATAACTTTTATTTTCTTAGAAGATACCCTAAAATTTTTTGATATATCATTTTTAGTAAAATTAGAAACTGCAATAATTTTTTCCGATTTTTTAATGGCGTTCCTAATTATTATTCGATAAGCAAAAAGTTTAAATTTATAATAAAATTTATTTAAGGTGGTATTTCTTTCGGTGGGATAATTAATCAAAATTAAATCATGGATGGTGACAATAAATTTTTTTTGGTAAAAAAAAGGCACGTTGAAGTGGCAAAAATGCATCAAGTCCAACTTGTATTTCTTTAAAATCAAAGGAAACACAATTTGTTCTTTCCAGGTATACCAATGACAATCTACTAAAATTTTTCTAAATTTTGCAGAATTTTTGGGCTGATATAAATCATAACCAATGGCGGTTAAAAAAACATAATAGCGCCGATCTTTATCTTCATCAATTTTTTCCAAATTTTGTAACAATCTCTCCGTATAGCGGCCAAGCCCTTTGTTTTCAGGACCAAAAAATCTGCCGTCAATGCCTATTTTCATGGCTTAATAATTTATTTATTTTTAAATTTCTTTTTTTGTTTACTAATTCCTGCGATTTTCTGTGGCCTCCTTGGGCATATTTATTATAAAAATTTCTACTGTTAAGTATTTTTTTTAAGGCTAAATATATTTCAGAAGGACGATAGGGATCAATTAAAATGGCTTTGTCATTTAAAACTTCGGGAATGGAAGAGTGGTTTGATGCTAATACCGGAACTTGACAAGCCATTGCTTCAAGCGGCGGATAACCGAACCCCTCAAAAAATGAAGGATAAATAAAAACCAGGGCTTTTTTATACAATAACATTTTTTGCCTTTCTTTTGTATAGCCTAGGAATTTTATATATTTTTTTTGGTCACTCTGCTTTAATCTCTGAAAAAAATCATCGTAAAGCCAACCCTTCATTCCTGCTATTACTAAATGCAAATCTCTTAAGGCTGGGTCTTTTTTTAGTTCTTCAAAAGCTTTTATTACGGCTACTACATTTTTTCTGGGCTCAATAGTGCCTAAATATAAAATATATCGCTCGGGTAAATTTTTTAATTTTCCTTTTAGAGGAGTGTCTTGCCACGTTTTTATTTTTTGATAACTTTTAAGATTAAACTTAGGATATATTACTTTTATTTTTTCCGGTCCAATTCCGAAAAGGCAAGTACAATCTTTTTTGGTAGATTGGGAAACAGCTAAGACTACTTCCGCTTTTTGCATAATTTTTCTGGGGTTAACAACAAAATGCCAAAGCCGCCTCTTAAAAGAATAAGTGCTTGGCAATCTCTCAAAGGATAGATCATGGACGGTTATTATTAGTTTAGCTTTGGAGGTAAGAGCTAAAAAAGAAAAATTTGGCATAAAAAAAACATCTACTCCCCCTAAAATTTTATCTATAAAAGGGCGCTTAAACAGCCAGAGGCTTAAATTTAATAATTTATTAGGGAACCGTGTAATTTTTATAGTTGCGTTAGCGAAGTTTCTGAAATCCGTTAAGGGAATTTGCCTTTTTTTGTAAGCATTAGCAAAAATTATAAATTGATGTCCTGAATTTTGTTTTATTAAGTCTTTCGCAATATCAATAGCATAATGTTCTACTCCAGTAATTTTTCCCTCCGTTAAACAACGCATATCAATCCCAATTTTCATATATTATAATTTCCAATAATAACGAAACACAACTATAGCCAAGGAAATAAAAAAACCGAAAATTAAACTGCCTGACAGTATAGCCAATTTATTTAAATTAGCCGAATAAACGCTAAATGGCTGATAATCTAAGACGAACCATGCATCTTCTCCTTCCGCCCCAAAGCTAGCGATTTTTTCATTAGCTAGCTGTTTAAATTCTTTCGTAATATTTTCAATATGCTTCTTGTCTCTGGTCTTAATTTCTATCTCAATGAACCCAGGGGCTAAATCGCGCGCTTTTAGGGAAATTATTTCTGCCGATTTTTCCTTGTCTCTAAACTGTCGATTTTTGATTTCTGTTAAAAAATTATCACTATTAAAAATAGCGGCCAGAGATTTTCCGAATTTTTCGTCTGCCATCACTTTATAATATTGGTCGTATTGAAATTCATTTGTTTTTTCAGCTCTTTCCCGGGAAAGAGCGGCTGGAATAATAATTTTAAATTTTTCTGGTTCAAGAATGATTAAAAATACTCCAGCCGTAAAAAATACCAGCCAGGTAATTATAAACAAATACAAGTCTTTTTTGATTACTTTAATTATTTTTTTGAATTCCATAGTTTTTTTAATTTTTTATGAAAAATTTTTTAAAATCCGTCTTTTTTTCTTCCAATGCAAATTTAATCTAGGTTTATTATAAAATCAGCTTTTATTAGGCTCCGAGGCCGGTCGACCCCGATGGACGGTCGGCGATGGCGCA
>CAYMRZ010000052.1:0-7984 GCA_964393045.1 uncultured Bdellovibrionales bacterium
TATATTTCCGAGTTCTTTTTCGATTTGAGAGGATATTTTACTTACCTGACTTTTGTCAAACTTTGTGTTTAGCATCAAGTCAAGTATCATCTCAAAGTTTTTTTGATTTGCCATTATTATAATAATTGTTTAAAATATAGTAAGCAAGAGTTCAATAATTTTTTATGGTTCTCTGTCGATTTTTATCTATAAGAAACAAAATTAAATAAAAAATTAAAATTAATCTTTTAATTATGGAAGAAAAAAATAATAAAAATAAAGAAGAAAAAAATTGGAAAGAGTTTGCCTTAGGTTTTGCAGAAAATTTTGTTAAGAATTTTTCTTTAGAAATAGTCGGGCAGCTCAAAGAAAAAATTCACGAAATTGGAATAAAATTCAAAGGCAATGTGTTGTCGATGTTTTTAATTCTATTAAGCCTAATACTCTTAACGGTAGGCGTTTCTCAAATAGTCGGATATTTTTTCGAGATTCCCGGGCTAGGTTATCTGATAGTAGGATTTTTTATTTTATTAGCAGGCTTAATCACCAAAGTACATTATTCCAATAAGAATTAAATTTTAGTTGTATGGATTTTCAAAAATTTTTAAATTGGGAATTTGCCGGAAACACTGGCGGAGAATATTTTTGGGCATTGGTAGTGCTTGGCTCTTTTGTCTTGGGTTTTTATATTTTTCAAAAAATTATTATTTGCCGCATAAGGAAAGCCGCTAAGAATACCGCTACTGATGTAGACGATTTTATTTTAAATTTAATTCAGAATATCAGGCCGCCCTTTTATTTTTTTGTAGCTCTGTATATTGCAGCTAGAAGTTTGGAATTTAAACCAATCGTAGGCAAAGTTATTTACGGAGCATTTATTATAGTAGTTATAATACAAGTTATCTTAACTATTCAACGTACGATTGACTATGTTTTGAAAAAGAAGTTTATAAAAGAAGATGATGAAGAGGGTAAAAACCACATGATTAAGTTAATTGGCAAGATTGCCAAGTGGTCTTTATGGTTGGTTGGCGGGTTGATGGTGCTTTCTAATTTAGGTGTCAACGTGACTTCGCTTGTTGCTGGCATGGGTATCGGCGGAATAGCGGTAGCTTTAGCGGTCCAAAGTGTTTTAGGCGATATTTTCGCCTCCTTTTCCATTTATTTTGATAAGCCTTTCAAAATCGGCGATTTTATCAAAGTAGGCAAAGAAATGGGGACAGTGGAAAAAATTGGAATAAAGACTACCCGCTTAAAATCTTTTACTGGAGAACAGCTGGTAATGCCGAATAAAAAGTTAACGGATGCCGACATATTGAATTATACGGAAATGGAAGGCAGGCGAATCGTTTTTTCCATTGGAGTGGCCTATGAGACGGAAACAAAAAAATTAGAGAATTTGAAACAAATTATAAAAAATATTTTTTCTGAATACAAAGAGCAGGCGAAACTGGAGAGAGTGCATTTTAAAGAATTCGGAGATTCTAGCTTGAATTTTGAAATTTGTTATTGGGTAAACGATCCTGCTTATAAAGAGTATCTTGATTTGCAGGAAAAGTTAAACCAAGCTATATTCAAAAAATTCCGAGAAGAAAATATAAGCATTGCTTATCCAACGCAGACAATTTTTATGGGGAAGCAGTAGGAAGATTTTCAATTCATAGTTTACAATTTTTATTCAATTTACAATTCCGAAATTTTCATTGGGAATTTATTAATGAACATACCAATGAACATACCAATGAATATACCAAATGATTTATTTTAAGAGATTGAAATTAATTAAATTTTTAAAATAATAAATAAAAAATAATTAAAATTAAGATGAAAAAAACATTTATCACAATGAGTATGGCGCTGATCTTCTCCTTATTCATTGTAGGGGGCACAAAAGCGGAAGAGGATTATGACATTTATGTCGACGCAAGCAATGCAACAGGCGTGGAAGATGGCACTGAGGCCAATCCTTATAATACGATTACTGAAGCGCTAGCAGCGGTGGAAGCTAACGATGAAGATAATCGTAAAATCTACATAAACAACGGCACTTATCAAGAACAATTGAAGCTGCCGGATAGCACGGAATTATATGGACAAGATGATGATGATACCATTATCTATGGAGAAGATGAAGATGGAGATGATTTTGATTATGTTATTAAAATGTATGATCATTGTAAAATAAAAGATTTAAGAATTGAACAGGGAGATATTGGGGTTTTGGTAAACAATGATTCTGAAGCTAAAATTGAAGATTGCAAGATAAAAGACCAGGAAGAAATCGGAGTTGAAGTGCAAAAGGCAGCTCGCAAAGATAATGAAATTTTTGAAATGGAAGGCACGGAAATTTACGACGGCGAAGGTAAGGCGATGTATATTCACAAAAGAAAGATTTACATAGAAAAGAATGAAATCTACGATAACGAAGAAGAAGGAATTGATCTTCGCTCAAGCGTAAAAGGAAAAATAAAAAGGAATGACATTTATGACAACGGTGAAAGCGGAATAGAATTTGAATTAAGAAGGGCTGATTTAAAGATAACCAGCAATGATTTGGATGATAACAGTGGCAGCGGCATTGCTGCCCAATTCAGAGGCAAGCACCAGCCGGGTGAAGTGCGAGTTAAAAGAAACGAGATAGAAGATAATAGTGATTATGGCATAAAATGTGGAGCACCCACGGGCGGAGGTCCTCCCTGGGCTTATTTTAACAGCTCCATGACTTTGATTAATAATGAAATCATGGAAAATGCCTTGGGTCTTTTTGCCCCACTATGCCATTTCTAGAGAATTTTTTTGAGTTAAAACAAATTGCGCTCCTTTTGCGCAGTTTGTTTTATTTAGTAAATATGCTATTCTGGCACTAGTAGCTAGTCAGGAGTTAGCTAATTAGCTTGTTAGGGAGAAAAGATTTGAATTACATGTTATAAGTTGTAAGTTTAAAGATATTCAGCTATGCCAGATTTTGTAAAGCTATGTAATTTATAAATTTTTATTAAATATGACGTTTAAAAAATCACTATTAATATTTTTACTGATTGCTGCCGTGGGTTTATTTTTACGATGTTATAAGCTGGGCAGCCAGTCTTTGATAGCAGACGAAAACATCGGCATGCATATTGCTTATGGCTACAACCAGTCAGAAGAATGGAAATTTTGGGATTTTAATAATGATAGGTTAACAGATGAGAAGTATACCCGGTCAAAAATTTATTATTGGCAAGTAGCTAACTTATTTGATTTTGTTAAGGTTAATGAAGCTAACTCTCGCCTGATTAGTGTGATGTGGGGGATGATTGGACTGGGTTTAATTTTCTTTGCCACTTATTATTATACTAAAAGAGCCGGTTTGGCCTTAATAGCCGCGTTTTTATTATCAATCAGCCTTTCCGCACTGTTATTTGACCGAAAATTGCGGATGTATTCCATGTTTTCGCCGGTGTATTTTGCTTTTGCTATTTCAATTTATCAATTACTGGAGGGGAAGTACAAACCAAAAATCGAATGGCTGAAGAAGTTGAACCAACGAACAGGCATAAATTGGATTTTTTCCCCAGTAGTTGCTTTGCTAGGATTTATTTCTATAAAAACCCATTTATTGACTGTTAATATGGCGCCGACAATCGTTATTTTCCTGCTTGTTATGGGTGGCTGGGTTTTTTACAAAAAAAGGAAGTGGCTTAATAAATATTTTATTTTATTGGCTTGCGTTTTAGCGGCCGCTCCTTTTGTAATTAGCAATCATTATTTCCAAGATGCCTTGCGATTTTTCTCTCCCCAAGACAATTGGGGATACTTAGAGGATGTATTTCTTGACTACGGCAGTTTTGTTCTTCCGTTAATTTTATTGATCTTAGGCACCATCTATCTTATTTATAAATTCAAGAAGTGGGGAGTTTGGGTAAGCTGTTGTTTTTGGGTGCCTCTTCTACTGGCAATTTTTAGTTGGGACAGGGTTACCGGAGAACAATACATTTACTTTGTTCAAATATTTAAAGATATAATAGTCGCCAGCGCAATTTATCTGATAGCTAAGGAAGTGAGCAATAAAATTTTTCATGGGAATAGGAAATTTTTTGTAGCGTTAGCAATTGGATTGATTTTAATTTTATTTAATTTTGAATTTCTTTTTTCCAAGGATAGCTATTATATGGACATAAAAGATTGGAATCACTCTAATCATCGGGAGTCTTATTTCTATCTTAAAAATAACTTCGGGAAAAATGAAATTCTAATCACCAGAAGCGCTACTAATTTTTATTTATGGAGATGGAATATTCCGACAATCGACTACGGGGTTAGCCGTGAATTGGTAGTGCAGGACATTAAAAAAGCCCAGAAAAAATATGATGGCATCTGGGTAATTTATTCCAGGACCACTGATATTGACGGCGATGCGGAGGATTATATAGAAGAAAATTTTGAGCTAGAAGAGGATGAATATACCAATGACAAAGTTTTAATTTGGCATTGGGAGAAAGATAAAAACAAGAAGTAATTATTTACCTTATGCTTAAAAAAAGAAAATACCAAATTTTTATTATGATTTTACTGTTAGTAGCAGCATTAATTTTAGGCAGGCAAGTTTTTAAAAATGAAAAAACTAGGCAAGCGTCAAATTTTGAAAAACAAGACAAAAAGGAAACAGTGAAAATAGGATTTTTTACCGACGCCCATTGTTACAGCAAGCAATATGAAGAAGAAACCGGTGATGAGTGGATATTAAATTGGCGTTGTGCCCAGCCCTTGGAGGCTTTTGTGAATGAGATGAATAATAATTACCATCCTGATGTAGTTATCGACGGAGGAGACTTGGTAGACGGCCGGGATGATCGGAGACTAGATACTTTTTTAGATTCCTTGGAATATTTTAAAAAATTAAAGGCTCCGTATTTTATGGTGCTTGGCAACCACGAAGTAAGAGAGTTTACTAAAGAGGAATGGTTGCAGATCTTAGATTACGAAAAGGCTTATTATTTCTTAGACGTAAAAGATTTGAGAATTTTTATTTTGGACGGCAACTATTACTTGGAGGGAAATCAGGAATTAGCGGCTACTCCGGACAATGAATACAATCCAGGCCGAATAAACCAAGAACAGTTGGATTGGCTGAAGAATAATTTGGAAAAATCTAAAGATAAAAGAAAAATGATTTTCATTCATCAGCCGCCTATCGACAGCACTACCATAAGGGAAAGCGACGAGCTGTTGGATAATGCTAAAGAGTTAAGGGGAGTTATAGCTCAACATGAAGATGTTTTAGCAGTAGTTTCCGGTCACATTGAAGAATTTTGTACGCTTGAATATGATGGTATTCCTTATTATGTATTGCAAGGAGCATGGAAAGAGAACAAAAGGCTGCCCAAAGAACATCAATTCGAGGAAGAGGGAATGTTTTATGAAATAGAGGTCAGGGAAGATGAAGTAGAAATTACCGCCTTGTCTCATTTAAGGGATGCAGAAGAATTAAAAACTTTTAAAGTTAATAAAGAAACTTCCATTTGCAATAACGATTCAGTTTTAGAAAATGAAAAATAATTTTATTAGGCGAAGATGGGATCTTCTAGCTCTAGTTTTTTTAATGGTAGTTGCTTTTTTTATTCGATTCCATCAATTTCATGATTATTTGTTATTCCGCAGCGATCAAGAAAGAGACGCCAGAATTGCGCGGGTGACTTTCGAAAATGGGCCAGAGTACCTGCGGCTGCTTGGGCCTAAAATTGCCAGAGTAGAATTGCCGGAAGACGAAGGAAACGGGGATACTTCCAATCTCGGGCCTTACTATTATTACGTTCAATATTTTTCTACCAAGATTTTTAATAGCGTGGATCCTTGGGTTTTTGCCGTTCCTGACTTTATTTTAAGCCTTTTCTCCATCGCTTTGTTTTATTTTCTTTTAAGGGAATTTTTTTCCAAAACGGTAAGCATCGCTACTGCTTCAATTTTTTCTTTTTCTTTTATTTTATTGCAGTATTCCCGGTTTGCCTGGAACCCCAATCAAATAGTTTTTTGGTCTTTGCTTTTTTTGCTGTCGGTTTATAAATCAGTACTTGAGCCGAATCAGAAAAGAAAAATTATTTGGTTTCTGCTAAGCTTTTTAAGTGTTTTAGTTTTAAGCCAATTGCATGTAATGGCGCTTTTTGGATTTCCGGCCATTTTGTTGGTTTTTTGGATCATTAAACGGCCGAAAATAAGTTGGAAATGCTGGCTGGCCGCCTTAGGGATTACCTTATTTTTTTATAGCCCGGTGGTTATTAGCGACTATGCTAACGAAGGAGATAACCTGAAACGTTTTGTCGCCCTTTTCACCCAGGAGGGATCCGAAGAGAGTTTGGGAGAAAATTTTATTGAAGTGGCAGAACATCATGGAATGTTTTATTCTCTAGCCTTAACAAGCTTTGACAAGCATCAAGTTGATTTTATTGAGATAGCATCGATAATTTTTATTTTAGCTTCATTAGTGTTGCTGGCAATTTATTTTTTTAAAAATGAAAACCAGGGAAACGAGAAGAAAAAAATTTTTATTTTGTTAATTTTAATATATTTTTTTGTTTTTCTCTTAATTTATATTAAAACTGCCCAGCGCATTCATCGTCCGCGCTATTGGATGCCAGTGGCTTGTCTCCCGTATATTTTCTTGGCATTCTGGTTTTTTTTGATAGAGCAGAGAAAAAAATATTCCAAAATTTTAATAACCTTCTTGACGTTGATTTTTCTCGGGCTTAATTTTTATGCCATTTACTGGTTTTATGGGTCGCTTAAGGCTGGAGAAGACCTGGAAATGCCTTATCGGAACAAAACTAAGACCCGGCCTTATCGGGAAATGATTAATTTTAAGCAAATGAAAGCCGCGGTTGACATTATGGCTTCGGAGGCGGAGAAAAAGAATAATCAGCTGTGTTATTTTTATGACGAGGCCCAATTTAAAAACGGCATTAAATATTTTTTAGAAAATTATCATCCCGAAATTAAATTTTTACATAGCAACGAGCCGAAAGAAATTAAACAATATGATTGCGCTATTTTTACTATCACTGACTACAATGACAGTCGGGAGGAAATGGGGGAAGATTTTACCGATGTTTTTCATCTGGAAAAGACTTATACTGCTAAACCTTTGAAAATTTGGCAATTTAGTAATAAAATGGATAGCAGCGGAAAAAAACCGTTAATTTATTTTAAAAGAAACGATTTAGAAGAGAAAACAGAAGAAGACAAGATATTTTATTGGAGTGAAATTTTTTAATTAAAGTAAAAAATATGAAAATCAAGAAAAAATATTTATTAGTAATAATGGGCTTGATAATAATTTTGGCAGCCTGGTTTCGAATGCATAATTATCATGATTGGCTGTTTTTTAAATTTGACCAAGCGCGCGATGCTACATTGATTTCGGTAGCTATAGATCAAGGGCCAGAAGAATTGCCCTTGTTGGGTCCCCGAGCCACTAAAGTCGGAGAAGATTATTTACGCTTGGGACCGATTTATTATTATATGCAATATTTTTCCGGTTTTTTATTTAATTCTACCGCTCCAGATGTTTTTGCTTATCCAGATCTATTTTTTGCTATGCTAACCATTCCTTTATTTTATATTTTTCTCAGGTTATATTTTAGCCGTTTTCATTCCTTGTTATTAACAATCCTCTATGCTTTTTGTTTTTTAGTAATCCAATATTCGCGGTTCTCCTGGAATCCCAACAGCGTTCCCTTTTTCATGCTTCTGGGCTTCTATGGGCTATTAAGGCTGAGCAATGAGGAAAATAAGAAGAAGCGATTAGGATGGGCTTTATTGTGGTCAATTGGTTTGGTCGTAGCTTCCCAGCTTCATTTTTTCGCCTTCTTCAGCTTGTTTGGAATTTCTGCTGCTTTTATATTTTTCCGTTTTAGGCTTTGGAGGGTTAAGGAAAATTTTCAAAAAATATTTACCAAAAATTTTGCTAAAATTGCCGGTGTTTTCTTGGCAGTGTTCATCATTTTTTACTCTCCTGTAATTGCCAGTGATC
>CAYMRZ010000053.1:0-7873 GCA_964393045.1 uncultured Bdellovibrionales bacterium
ATAATAAAAAAACATTAAAAACTTCCAATAATCATAAATCAAAATATCTGTGTTCCAAGCCGGCTTGAAGCCGGCATAATATCATTCGCGGGGATGTATTTTAGGGCAGAATCTGGAATTAGGAAATTAAGATTAGGGCCAGAATTTAAGCTCCTTCATTTGACATTATTTATTTATTATGTTAGTATTAAAAACATAAAAAGGCGGTTTTTTGTCCGCCTTTCGCAGAAGACCCTGGGTGCCCGCCTGCAACGCTATGCGCTAGCATTTCGGGCAGGCCCGCCTGTGCAACGCTATGCGTTAGCATTTCGGGCAGGCCCGCGAATTTACAAATAAATCATTAATTTCTACCTACATTGTTGTGAGTGATTTAGCCAATAAAGAGATTGGAATTATATCTAAAAAATAATTTAGTTAAAAATGAAAGATTTAAAAAACAATAATAAGGAGATTCTAAATAAATTACCTGAAATTACTGAAGATTTGTTGAAAAAAATTAACTCTCGGCAGCAAAATATTTTAAAAATGAGATTTGGTTTGGAAAACAAGCAGCCCAAATCCCTCAATGCTATTGGAGAAAAATTAGGCATTACCCGGGAAAGGGTAAGGCAGATTGAGGTGGACAGCTTTAAAAAATTAAAGGAAGCTGAGAAAAACGAGAATTTTAACCAGCTAATGAAGCGGTCAGCAAGTATTATTAATTTTTTTGGCGGAGTCTGCGAGAAAAGAAAATTGAAAGAAAAGCTGGCAGGAAGGAATTTGACGCCTCTTCAAAGAAGGCATTTTATGGTTGTCTTAAACAGTTCCAATCGGCTTTTTTTCCAAAAATCTCTTAAAGATTTGAATGCCTTTTGGTATATTGATAAGAACTTGGATAAGGCCAAGTTGGCAAAAAATGTTCGCCAATTGGTTGATTTTATTCAAAAGAATAATCAGCCGGTAAGTTTTTCCGCTATTTTTAAATTCGCTTTAAAATTAGATGATCCCCAAATAAAAGCCTCCGAGCAAGGCAAGAATTATGTGAGAATGCTGCTTATTTTGAGCAAAGACTTGGAAAGAAATATTCTGGAGCAGTGGGGCATAAAGAATTGGGGATTAATTTCCGGCAAAGGCAGCCGGGAAAAGGCTTACTTGATTTTAAAGAAATATAACAAACCTTTTCATTTCACAGAATTGGCAGAACAAATCAACAGGCACTGGAAACAAAAAAAAGCTTTGCCGCAGACGGTGCATAACGAATTAATCAAAGATGACAATTTTGTGCAGGTTGGCAAGGGAACTTACGGCTTGTCGGAATGGGGGATCTTAAAAGGAACAGTAAAAGATGTTATAATTGAATTATTAAAAGAAAATAAAAACGGGCTGCCCAAGGAGGAAATTATTGATTACGTGCTTTCGCAAAAACAAGTTAAAAAAACCACTATTTTAATAAATCTGACAGACAAGAGCATTTTTTTAAGGGATGAAAGCGGCAGAATCTTTCTTCGTTAAAATTTTGGTTCGGAATTAACAGAGACTTAATTACTATCGCCTCATAAAAATTTTCATAAAATAAAACATAAAATGCAGGAAAATTGGAAAAAAATTTATATTCCCTTGGCCATAATTTTGTTGGCAGTTTTTTCAGTTTTATTTTTTATGTCCGGCGACTACCTGATTTTTGAAAATTTTTTTAAAATTATTGCCAACAGCTGGTGGATTATTTTTCCTATTCCCTTATGGATTATTTTTCGGGAAGTCTGGACGGAATATACTGAGCTAAAATTTATAGTAAGCCAAGACAGCATTTTATTGGAGATTAAGCCTCCGGCTGACACAGAGAAAAGCCCGAAAATAATGGAGCAGGTTTTTGCCGGCTTGCACAGCTGGTCAACCCCGAATCGGCTGGAAGTTTATTGCGGTTGGCGCCCCATGCAGGATAAATTTACTTTTGAATTAGTTTCTATTAATGGGGAGGTTCATTTTTTAGTAAAATGCCCAAAAGCTGCCAGAAATAATATTGAGGCGCAAATTTATGCCCAATATCCGGACGCAGAAATTTTTGAAGCAGAGGACTACCTCAACAAGCTTCCCAAGAACGTGCCTAACAAGGAATGGAATTTATGGGGGACGGTTCTAGATCTCTACAGCGACGATTGCTTTCCCATCAGGACTTACAAATATTTTAAGGAAGACGTTACCGGAAATATGATCGATCCTCTGGCTTCCATGGCGGAAGTGATGAGCAATCTGGGCGGAGGCCAAAATGTTTTATTTCAAGTAGTTTTTACGCCAGCAGCTGAAAAAGAGTGGCATCCCCAAAGTTTAGAAAAAATTGATGAAATAATTGGCCGGTCCAAAGACAAAGGCAGCAGTTATTTCGATAATCTTGTCAACGGCCTTCAAGAGGTTTTCCTTAATGTTTTCAAGGCTTTTTCCGGCAAAGAGCCGGAATTCTCCTCGGATGCCCAAAAAGAAGAAAAAGAATTTAATATCAACCAGCTTACTCCGGGCAAGCAGGAGCAGGTGCGGGCCATTGAAGAGAACATTTCCAAACCTGGCTTCAGAACTACTATCCGGTTGATTTATTTAGGCAAGAGGGAAAATTTTAATAAAGCGGTTGGCGTGGCTGGAGTTATGGGATCTATTAAGCAATTTTCAGATATTAATTTAAACTCCCTAATTCCTGATAACAGGACTAAGACCTTTGCTAACTATTTTATGACTGAATCAAGAATGCTTTACCGGCAGAGAAAAATTTACCAAGATTATCGTGACCGGGCTTTTGCCGGAACCGGGTTTATTTTTAATACGGAAGAATTGGCTTCTATCTATCATTTTCCAGATATGTCAGTTAAGACGCCGGCCATTCAAAAAATTGAGGCCAAAAAAGGAGAGGCGCCGTCTAATTTGCCTATTTCAGCGGAAACTGCTTTCGAATAAATTAACTTTTTAATTTAATGACA
The DNA here is from genome assembly GCA_964393045.1 of uncultured Bdellovibrionales bacterium. GTDB lineage: Bacteria > Patescibacteriota > Minisyncoccia > Moranbacterales > DUUL01 > CAYMRZ01. The sequence continues at coordinate 2,946 of CAYMRZ010000053.1, forward strand.
CAAGAAGAAATAAATTTTTTTGCCAAAACCAACTTTAGAAATAAAGAAAGAATTTTCGGCATCAAAGAAGATGATCGCCGCCGGCATTTATATGCTATTGGAAAAACTGGTATGGGGAAAACCAACTTGATCCAAAATATGGCCATCCAGGATATCCGCAACGGCAAAGGCGTGGGAATTGTTGATCCCCACGGAGAGTTTGCCGAGGAATGCTTGAAGGCCGTTCCTGCTGATCGCATAAACGACGTAATTTATTTTAATCCGTCAGATACCGAATCTCCTATCGCGATGAATGTAATGGAAAAAGTTGGCAGCGAATATCGGCATCTAGTGGCTTCCGGCTTGGTGGGAGTTTTTAAAAAGATTTGGGCTGATTCCTGGGGACCGCGTTTGGAATATCTCTTGAGAAACGCCATTTTGGCCCTTTTGGAATATCCAACCTCCACTCTTTTAGGAGTGACCCGGATTTTGGTGGACAAGGATTATCGGGAAAAAGTAATGGAGAAAGTTACTGATCCGGTAGTAAAGTCTTTTTGGAATGATGAATTTACTAAGTACCATGATCGGCTGATGGCCGATGCTATCGCGCCGATTCAAAATAAGGTCGGCCAGTTTTTGTCTAGTTCTTTAATTAGGAATATTGTTGGCCAAGTAAAGTCAAGCTTTAGCATCCAGGAAGTTATGAATAAAGAGAAAATTTTAATTATGAATCTATCCAAGGGCCGGATCGGGGAGGACAATAGCGCCTTGTTGGGGGCAATGATGATTACCAAGATTCAGCTTTCTGCCATGGCGCGGGTAGATATGCCGGAATCAGAGAGAAAAGATTTTTATTTATATGTGGACGAATTTCAAAATTTTGCTACTGAATCTTTTGCTGGAATTCTTTCAGAAGCCAGGAAATACCGCTTGAATCTTATCTTGGCCCATCAATATATTGCCCAATTAGACGAAAAGGTGAGAGATGCAGTGTTCGGCAATATGGGCACTTTGATTACTTTCCGGGTAGGGGCAATGGATGCCGAAATTCTGGAAAAAGAATTTGCGCCAGTTTTTTATTTAAACGATTTAACCAACTTAGCTAAATATAATATTTATTTGAAATTATTTATTGACGGCATTGTCACTACTCCTTTTTCCGCAGCTACCTTGCCGCCGATTGATGCTAGTGATACGGAGAAAAATTTAGAAAAAATTAAAAGAGTTTCAGCGGAAAGATATGGCACTCCCAAGCAACAAGTGGAAGAAAAAATTTCTCGCTGGAGCGGAGTGATGAAGCCGGATGTTCAAAACAAATTAAAAAAATTAGTCACTGAAGAAACTCAAGAAAAAAAAGAAGTTAATAAAAAAAGAGAGAAACAGACTGCCTCCTCTCCGGAAAAACAAAAGCCAGCAGAGATTGACAAAACAGCGGCCGAAGATTCCCGGCCTGAATATGAAGCCGTTTGCTCTGCTTGCGGCGAACAAGTAAAAGTTCCCTTTAAGCCGGATGGGCAGCGGCCAGTTTTTTGCAAACAGTGTCTAAAAGAATATCGCCGCCAGCAAATGAAACTTCAAAATGAAATCAAGGGAAGCAGCGCTTCAGAGCAGCCGGAGCATAAAATTGAGAAGATAAAGTTTAAAGACAGCGCTGGCCAAGCAACCAGCTCAAAACCTGCTCCGGAGGAAGAGAATATTAATAAAAAACAAAATAACTCCGAAGATGGTAGCCTTAAAGACTTGATAAATCAAGCTTTAGACCAAAGAGAAAATAATCAGCAAAAACAAAAAAAATTAAAAGATGAAAAAAACAAAGAATAAAGGTTTTAAAAAAAATGGTTATATAGTGGCTTATTTGATGATAGCCACTTCTGTAGCAATCACCCTTTTAATGGGCTTGGTTATTTTTGCTGCCAAAAATCAGAAGAAAAGCAAAAATGATGTGGCTCGCAATCAAGCTCTAGAATTAGCAGAGTATGGAATTTATTATTACAAATGGTATTTAGCCTATAATTTAGACGGCAAAACAGTACAGCAGATTAAACAATTTTGGCAAGAAGGCAACCCGATCGGCGTGGATGCGCCCTATGAACAGGAAGTGCAGGATCTTTCAAGCGAAGCGGTGGGCAAGTACAAAATTGAAGTAGAGCCGCCGGATCCTGATTCTACTATCGTGATGGTGACTTCTACCGGATGGACTTATCGCCATCCGGAAATCACTAAAACAGTCCGGGTAAGATTTCGCCGGCCGTCCTGGAGCGAGTATGCCGTTCTGGGAAATGACGTAATGAGATTTGGCAGCGGTACTCATATTTATGGTAAAATCCATTCCAATAATGGCATAAGATTTGACGGAGTGGCTCATAATATTGTGAATAGTGCAGTAGAAGAATATCTTGATCCTGATACTAATAAAATAAAGCCGGGGATTTGGACTACTGATGAACCTAACGCGGACGAGGTTTTTTTAGCTGGTAGAGAATATCCAGTTCCATCCATTGATTTCAACGGAGTAATTGCTGATTTGGATTATATGGAGGAAGAAGCTCAGGCGAGCGGGCTTTACCTGGGGGAAGCGACTCATGAAAAAGAGGTATGCGATTGGTATTGGTGTGGACCGCCGCCGCCGGTTTTTTGTCAAGAGTGCCACACAGAACAAGTTCCTATTAAAGGTTATCACTTGATATTAAATACAGATGATACTGTAGAAGTGAGGGCAGTTTTTGATTATGAGGGAAGCCATTGGTGGGAAGATGATAAGTATAACATAACTTCAGAAAGCAGCGGCGAAATTTATAATATCCCCAGCAATGGGTTAATTTATTCAAATAATCATGTTTGGATAAGCGGTCAAATCGACACGGCTAAGGTAACTGTAGTGGCAGCCAACCTTGAAACCGCTCTTGATCCGGATATTTTTATAAATAACGATATCCTCTACACCAATAAAGACGGCCAGGACATAATTGGATTGATTGCGGAAAATAATATTTCCATAGGTTATTATTCAGAAGATGAATTGGAGGTAGACGCAGCCCTATTGGCCCAAAAAGGACGAGTGGGAAGAAATTATTATCCAGGAGGAGGCGGTGCCTGGAAAAATTCTATCACTATTTTTGGATCCATTGCTACTAACCAGAGATATGGTTTTGCCTGGTCAGATGGCACAGGATACGATACTAGAAATTTATATTTTGATAATAATTTGCTATATTACCCTCCTCCTTATTTTCCTACTGGTACGGTTTATGAATTAGACTTGTGGGAGGATTTGTAGTAAAAATTAAATTAGTTTAAAATGAAGTAGCGGATAAGCCATATTAATTTCTCATAGAGTTGCTTATGCTTGCTTTATAAAATTTTAAAACAAAAATAATTAAAAAAATGTTAAACTTTAATCTCAGTAAACAAGCATTTGGCCTTGATTTTAATAATTCCCGCTTAAGGATTTTACAGTTGGAAGGGAGAAAAAAAGAGGATCGCATAAGGGCGTGGAATGAAATAAAGCTTCCCGAAGGAGTGGTAGATAATTATAAAATAAAAGACAAGGCTAGATTTAAGGATGCTGTTTTGGAAGGGCTGCGAACTGCCAAAGGCAAATTTAAAGGCAAGAAAGTGGCTTTATCAATTTCAGAAAATAAAATGTTTACCCGGGTAATAAGCTTGCCCTTAATGGAGGAATGGAAAGCGGAAGAAGCAGTAAAGTGGGAGACGGAAGCGAATATTCCAATCGCTATTGAGGATGCTTTTTTTGACTGGCAAACAATAAAAAGAGGCAAAGAAAAAATGGATGTTTTAGTTATGGCTACGCCTAAAAAAATTGTGGATAATTATCTGAAGGTTTTCGAGGATTGCGGAATCGAGGTAGCAGTCTGTGAAGCGGAATCAGCTGCTATAGGCAGAAGTATTTTAGGCAAGAAAGAAAGAAATAAGAATATTTTAAGCATAGATATTGGGCTCTCGTTAACCAGTTTTGTAATATACAAAAAAGGGATTCCTGTTTTCACTTCCAGCAGTTCTGTTTCCGGTGAAATGATGACGGATGCCATAGCTAAAAATTTGAATTATACTCATAAAAAAGCGGAAAGTTATAAAATAAAAATCGGCTTAGGAACTAACAAAAAAGAAAAAGAAAAAATGTTGTCTGTTTTTGAATCAATTCTTAATTTATTAACCCAAGAGATTGGGAAAACAGTTTATTTTTTCGAGGAAAATCTCGCTGAGAAGGATGAAAAAATAGAGCACGTAATTATAACTGGGGGAGCATCAAATTTAAAAGGCATAAAGGATTATTTAACGGTAAGCACCGGTAAGGTAGTGACAAATTCTACTCCTTTAATAAATCTAAATTTAAGCCAGCAAGAGAAGGAAAAAATACCCAAAGAATTATTGCAAAATTTTTCCAATGTTATTGGCTTAGCTATAAGAGGAAAAAATTATGAAGATTACAATAAATTTATTGCCGCCTGAAAAAAAAGAAAAGTTTTTAACTCAAAAAAAGATAAGGCTGATTTTTAAAATTTACGCTTTTATCTATTTGGCTTTTTTTGTTTTTGTGGCTTTTTTGTTTTCTTGCTTGTTTATAATTGAAGAGCAGCGCCAGGCTCTTTTAAAAGAGGAAAATAAGCTAGCTGAAAAAAGAGTTTACAAAAGAGTGCAAGAAACTCAGAAAATTATAGAGGAGAATTATGAGAAAGTAGTTTACTTGGATCAGGAATTAAAAGAAGAAAATAATTTTAGTGAATATCTGGAAGCATTAAATCAGGCCTTGCAAGAGAATATTTTTTTAACAGAAGTTGCTATAGACAATAATAATTTTAAAATTAAAGGTTTTTCTGAGACCAGGGATAATTTAATTAAATTTAAAGAGGATCTGGAAGCAGCCGAAGATTTTAAGGAGGTGGATGCGGAAAAGGCCCTTCACATGATTGCCACCGGCGATCCCATAA
>CAYMRZ010000054.1:0-7523 GCA_964393045.1 uncultured Bdellovibrionales bacterium
TCTGTAAATTTGGCTTTGTTTAACACTATTGACTTAATTTATGGGTAAAAATATTTTAATTTGAGGAATTTTAGATAAAAATTGCATATTGCTAAGCCTGTCTGCTGCTGGTTCACTATTAAATAAATTTATCAGAATAAGCAAAGAAAGTCAACTTGGAAATTTATTGGAATTTATTGAAGTGAATTAAAATTTCCAGTTATCAAAATAGAGGCCTCTATAGAGGCCTCTATTTTTTTCAGAACTAATTTTATCCGTTGGAGAAACGGAAGATGCCGAAGATGTTTGCCTATCTGTTTTGTCATAAATCTGGTGAGACAGACAAGCCTGCAGAGTTTTTTATCATATTAGCTTATATGATAAAACCAGAAATTGATTTTTAAAATGGAGGTTGCTGGAAAGGCCTCCATTAATGTTTCTAGAGAATAAAAAAATACCCATTAAAATTGCAATTTTAATGGGTATTTTTTGACGCTGACTAATATTTTTGCAGAATTAAGTTAATTTTTATATTTTTCCAAGAGATAACTTCTTAGCTCCCAAAATCTTTTGGCCTGTTCTAAAATTTCTTCTTCTGACTCTTCATAGCTCATATCCAAAGTAGCTTTAATGAAAGTAATCACCCTTCCAAAGTAAAGCGGTTTCAAGGCTTCCACCAAGCCATTGTTTAGGTCTGTGGTTTCATAAGCGTAGATTGCGTCATAAACAACTTTAGTCCAAAGCGTGCGCCCGATGGTGATGCTTTTTTCTTTAAACATTTTATCTATTTTTTTGAAATTTTCCGGTGCCAAGGCGCGCTTGAGAATGTCGCCGTTGGAAGCGTATTCAAATAAAGCGGTTACTTTCATACTCTTATAATCTACTCCCAAAGGCTGGGGTTTGCCGCACTTTTCTTTTCCCAGGGTAGGTAATTTTTTTACTTTTTCTACCTCCTGCCACTGGTCATTAGAGGAAATAATGTTTTTAAAAAGCGTGGAAACTACTTGCGAAAACATCGGTCCCAGTTTGGGAGCGCTGGGCTTGTGGATTTTTTCGCCCAACTTGATTTGGCAGCTTTTAGCGCCGGAGAGGATAGCGCCCATAGTCATAAAAATATCAACTCCGTATTGCTTAGTGGTTTTGTGCCATTTTTTATCTGCCCAAATATCGATTAAATCTGAAGAAAAAGCGAAATCTCCGCCGATCGGTTGGCGCATATCAATGCCATAGAGCCCATAGATTAAAGGGTAAACGATATTATTAGTAATAGTTCCGTCATATTCGTTGCGGGTGTAGAAGGGGGAGACAAACTGGTATTTTTTATTGATAATCGGTTCAAGAAATTTCTTTACCCAAGCAGGATCAACGCTTTTCATATCGGCGTCAATTACCATGCAATAGCGGGCATTGGTGGTTTTAATGAAATGGAAAAGATTTAGGAAATTATTGCCTTTGCCGCGGATGTTTCCGGGAGTAGAGACATAGACTTTGGGAGTGGTAGTTTTAGTTTCCAAAAAAACTTCTTTAGTCTTGTCATCGGAATTATTATCCACATTCACAATCACCGCTCGGTATTTTTTGAAATATTTTTTCAAGCCCTGGTCAACTTGCTGGGTTACAAAATCAATATTATCTCCCTCATTTAATGACGGAATGCCGACTACAATATCAGCCTTCTTGATATTTTTTGGATTTTTAGTGGTGGAATTTTTTATTTTCATTAGAATAAAATTTTATTGATAAAAGAAAACTTAATTTTTAGTTAAATCATATTTTTTGCTCTTCGCGTAGCTTTTCCACAAATCAACGAATTATTTCACTAATTTACATATTTCCTACGAATTACAAATCAGTATAAATATACAAATAAGTGAGCAGGATAAATTTACAATATTTTTTAATTAATTCCTTTTTGTTTTAACAATCATCCTCTGAATTATATATCTTTATAATAATATAACTTTGCATTTTTTCAACCATAAATTTCATTAATTAATGAAATTTTTACTAATGCACAAATATAGATTTTTAACTTGTAAATTTGTGAGTTGATTTGTAGATTAGCAAGGGGGGATATAACTTGAGAAGTATCCTAATATTTTTCAACTAATAAGTTGATTATTGAGCAGGCATCTCTGTAGTTTTTATCTGAAACATTTTATCTGGCAGGCGGTGCTTTTCAATAATTTTCTCATTAGCTTTATTATTTTTAACAAAAATAATCACATTGTTATCTACAAAAACTGGCGTCCACTCCTTATCAGATATTTTTTCCACTAGAAATTTTTGTCCCCAAGGGGTATAATCGTGGCGATAGAAAAAAATACTATTTAAATGGTATTTTTTATTTTGTTGCTGCCAAATTTCTTGGTTTTCCTGCATCGGGATATAAGTTTCCTGGAAATGTTTTTCTGGATAGGCTTCGGGCCGGTTGTCGGTAAATACTTTTTCATTAGGATACAACCCGTAAATCAAAAATCCTCCCACATCATAATTGTTGAAAATCGGTCCGGATAAGTTATTTTTCTTAAAAAATTCTATTCCAGCCAAGTTGCCTTTTTTCAGGCCTAGGCCGAAATTAGAAGCGTGGTTAGGCAAGGTTTTGCTGTTAATGATTAGAATAAATCCTGTCAAGCAAAAAAATCCGAGGACGATCAGTGAAGGATCAATTTTGGGGATTTTGTATTTTAAATTATTTTTAATTATTCCGAAATTTATACCCAGGGCAGCTAAAGCAAAAATGCCAAAATGCGAAAGATTCCGGGAAGCCGTCCAGGCCATAATGCAGAAAAATGAAGCAATGACAAAATTAGCGATAAGCGGTCCATTAATCAGCCAAATTTTTCTAGGAAGATTAGATTTTTTAAAGATTAAAACGGCTAACCAAATAAAAGAAGCAATTAATAACAGCGTAGCAATTTTGAGAATAAAAAAATTGGGGTTTTGCATGCCGAAGTTTTCCAGAAATCCAACAGATTGATTTTCTGCCAAGCGGTAGCCGAAGTTTTGAAAAATTTGCAAAGGATAGAACAAGCCCTTAATGCCAAAAGGATTTATTAAGGAAACCAAGGAAACAATAAGGCTTAAAACCAGCATTTGTTTAAAAGAAGTGAAGTTTTTTTGAAAAAATCCCCGGATTAAAAATTGCAGAATAAAAGCGCTGATAATGAAAAATCCGAAAGCAAATCCGATATGCAGGTTTACCCATAAAAGCTGAACAGGCAAAATAACGATTAATATTTTTTTAAAAGATATTTTTCTTAGGCTGTATCGCCAAAAAAGGAAGAAATATAAAGTGCTGAAAAAATATGAAAAAACTTCCGGCCGGATTTCGGTGCGGTCGGCTATCAGCGGCGCTAATAAGATTGCCAAGAAACAGGCCAATAAAAACCCGCTATGTTTTTGGGCGATGTAGAACATAAGAGCTAAACTGGCCCAAATTAGAAATATGTAAGCCAATGAAAGACCGACAAAACCGATTGTTTTATGAATAATAAAAAAAGCTACGCCGCTGAGCCAATGGTGGTTTATAAAAGGAAAACCGGTTTCTGTATAAGAATAAAAATTGGTATGCAGTAGTGCTTGGCGGTTTTCCGGCTGATCAAGCATAATTTGGCCGTTTTTCAAGTGCCGCCCAATATCGGAATTGGCCAGGTTGATTTTTTCCGCCAAAAAAAAGAAAAGCCAGAAGGAAATTAAGGCAAAAACAACTATTTTGCCTATTAAATATATTTTCTCTTGCTGAGATAACCCATAAAAAGAATTTAAAAACTTCATTTCCTTGAGCGAATTGTTATTAAGAAATAATGTTTATTTAATTATTCAGTATACTAGTATGCTGAATAGCGTGATTAGAAGCAGGATGAAAATTGTAAAATTATCCCTTCGGGGCTTTGCTAGGAATTTTTAAATAAATATTAGTCCCCTCCGGGAGTCTTTCCGCAGAAGATTTTATATGAGGATTTATTTTTTTTAATTTCTCGAGCTCTTTTTTGTTTTCAGCTAAATTTTTTAGGCTGTCTTTCCCAGTAGCGATTTTTCTTTCTATCTCAGATGAAGCATTCTGATATTCTGGGTCGATATCCTTTATTTTTCCTTCTTTTCTCAATTTTTCCACCAATCCCATTACTGCTTTGAATTTGGCTGGATAGTTAAGGTTTTCGATTATACCGCCGATATTGATGGACTCCTCATAAAGTGCTTGCCGCTGTTTTTGGCTAACAAGCGGGATTTTTAAAAAAGCTCCTTTTTGTATATTATTACTTTTAAGCTTGTTTGTTTTTTTAATATCTTCTACGCTGCAGTAAAATTTTTGGGAAATTTTCCAAAGAGTGTCGCCTTCAGCAATTTTATAGCTGCAAGATTCATTGTTTTTATCTTGAAAAAATTTTTTCTTAGCATTAACATCTTTTTGAATAAAAAGAAGGAATCTTTCATAACTTGCTTGCCCATTTTTTTCCTGGCTTAGATATGCCCAGATAAAATGCTTATTATAGCCGCTTGAAGCTAAATCTTCATTTTGCTGGCAGGCATTATAAAGGTAAGTGATATTATTAGCGCAGGCTTCAGCGCTTTTGGCTGGGTCCAGCCTTTCGTCTAGCAAATCATCCACTCTAATCTTGGCATGTTTAGCGGTGCTTTTAATGAATTGATAAGCGCCAAGGGCATTGGACGGAGATTTGGCATGGGGATCGAAGTGGGATTCCGGGATAGCCAGATAAGCGAATTTTTTTAATTTTTCCGGATCCATGGAAAATTCTTTGGTTTCATAGCCGTTGCCTTTTGGTTTTAATACTTCGTGTTTATGACTTCTTTTTTTAAAAGGAGTAGACACAAGAGGAAACCAAAGGCGCATTCTTTTCAAGCCGTTTAAAAGATCACCATGCATTTTCCCCTTTTCACCATATTCCCTGAGCCAGCGCTGTTTAATTTTTTCAGTTAATCTGGTATCAAGCTTCACTCCGTTCGGACAACTAAAATCAAGAATTTCTGATAATTTTTTTCCGATTTCCGGCATTTCTTTTTCCATAGTCTCATCTATTATTCGACCATCAAGGGTGTCAAATTTTTCTCCTAAAAGTGATTCAAATTGAGCAATCTGTTTTTCAGTTATTCCCTTGGCCCATTCAACATCCTCTTTTATTTGGCCTTGAAGCTCTTGTTTTTTTCTATCTAAGAAATTTTTTGTCCAGAAAAATAGCTTTCCGCCTGTTATTGCGGCTGCTGTTCCTCCAGCCAGCCAAGCAGTATCTTTCACAAATTTTCTGCGGCCTGGATCAGTGATTTCCTCCGGGTTTGCTTTTGTGTGATTTTCTTTATTTTCAAAGCTTGGTAAATTTTCCATAATTTTAAATAATAATTACATTGGAATTATAACAAGAAAATCAGGCAAAATAAACAAATCTTATTTTTTTCGCAATTAGGGGTGCAAGATAGACACGCGAGAAGATACTCGCGAGGTGCGGAAAAATTAAACTATAAAAAAAGCGCCTCTTTGCGGCGCCTTTGTTAATTGTTGTTAATCAGAATTAGCATTCCTCCTTTTCTAGCCTTTCTAAGGCCTCAATCATTTGCTTTAGATTCTCTTCACCTCGCGTTTTTTTTGGTTCTCCCTTATGGCAAGTTTTCAATTCTATTGCTCGCCGGGCATTTTTCTCGTTCCGTTCTTCTCGCTTATCCTGCCAGTTAGACATTTTTTACCTCCTTTTTTCTTTTCGCTTTAATTAAAAATAAATTTTTTAAATAAACCGTCCTTCTTGATAAAAGCATAGTATGTTATTATTAGAAAAAAGTCAATCAATTAAATGAACCGAAAATTATACAATAAAAAGACCAAGATAATCTGGAAGGGATTTATTTTGAGGCTGGCATTTTTATTTTTGCTGGTGTGCTTAAGCTTAGCTGGCTATTTTGGCTATAAATTTTATAACCTGGAAAAAAAAATTGTGCAGGAGGCCGAGCAAGTGCCTGAAACTAAAAATAAAAATGAAGAAAATGACTCTACTCTCATAGAAGCTACAAAAAATATTATTACTCAGAATAGGAAAGAGTTAAAAGGGGAAAAACGTGGGAGAATTAATATTTTACTTTTAGGTATGGGCGGGGATGGCCATAGCGGAAAATATTTAACAGATACCATAATGCTGGCTTCTATTAATCCAGAAACTTACCAATCGGCCTTTCTTTCCATTCCCCGAGATTTATATGTGGAAATTCCTAATACTGGCATCCATACCAAGATTAATGCGGTATATGCCTATGAGTTAAGAAATGAAGCTAAAAATTCTGGGCAATCTATGTTCAAATTGAAACAATTAATAAAAGAAATAACTGGCCAGGAGGTTGATTATTATATTGCTCTGGATTTTGAAGGATTTAAAAAAATTATTGACGAGCTGGGCGGAATTAATATTGAAGTAGAAGAAGATATTTACGACAGCCGTTATCCAGGCCCGAATTATTCTTATGAAACTTTTGAAATTAATAAAGGCTTCCACCACTTAGACGGCAAGGTAGCTCTGAAATACTCCCGGGTACGGCATACAGCAGGCGGAGATTTCGGGCGGGCCCGGCGCCAGCAGCAAGTTTTAGCGGCGGCCAAGAAAAAAGCTTTTTCCGTCCAAGGTTTTGCTAATCCGATGCATCTAAACAGTTTGATTGAGATTTTAGGCCAGCATTTAAGAACCGATATTCATTTTGTTGAAATCCCTTCTTTTGTTGATTTGGCTCGAAATATAAATATTTATCAAACTACTAATAAAGTATTGGATGCTTGGAGTGAAGACTCCCTTCTGGCTTCTTCTCATACGCCGTTGGGAGGGGTAATGGCTTACACCCTGATTCCGAGAGCAAAAAACTATAGCCAAATACATGAGTTGGCAGAAAATATTTTTGATTTAAATTTATTAGAGAGGAAAAAACAGGAAATTGAAAAAGAAGCAGCTGAAATTTCGGTAATAACTCAGGATTCTAGTAATTATTATAAAATAAAAAATATTCTCAGGAAGCTGGGTTACCAAATTAGAGTCGAAAGAAATAGAATAGAAAATGTTAATTGCCGAGAGAAAACTAAAATCTACAATAATAATCAGCAGAATCCCAAAATATTTACCTTAGATGATTTAAATGCTAAATTAGAAGGAGAGGTGATTGATCAAAAAATAGTTGAAGCGGAAGAAGATATTGTTATTTGCATTTCTCCGGATCTTTTTGATTATTTCCAGGCTCAAAACAGCAAAGAGGAGGAAAAGGAAGAACTAAAAGAAAAAAGCGTTATAAGCGAGAAAGGGGAAATTTTAATTAATAAAAAATAAGATGGCAGTTTATTGCATAACAGGCTTGGGAAATCCAGGCAAAAAATATGAGGGCACTAGGCATAATTTAGGTTTTGAGGTTATTGATGAATTAGCCAGAGTGTTGGATTATTCTAATCCAGGTGCTTTAAATTTTAAAGAAGAAAAAAAATTTCAATGCCAATATTTAAAAATTAGCCACCGAAAGGGAATACTTGTCAAGAATGCGTGTAAAAATGGTATAGTCAAAGA
>CAYMRZ010000055.1:0-7475 GCA_964393045.1 uncultured Bdellovibrionales bacterium
AGGAATTATTTAAGAATAGTATTGAAATATTATACTTTATTCTTATTCCTGTTAGATTCTGAGATTTTTAAATCTTAGACTAAATTAAATGCCATGGATGTTAATAAATGATTAAATCTCATTTATCCCGTTAAATAATATTTATTTAACGGGGATCTACTTCCTTTTTGGGTGGAGGTGGGCTTCATCCTTTATTTAATTCCCCGCTACCGAGGGCAAGAATATCGGAGGAGGAGGAAAAAATGGGAGCAAACGTATACACTTATGTTGAGGTAGAAACACCAAGTAAAAGGAAAATAAAGCTAGATGAAAGAGATTATCTCCCTCAGATGTTTCGAGGAGAAGATGTAGCAGAAATTCCCAATGAAGTATTGAGTGAATTGTGGAGCAGAACAAGCTCCGCTTGCCACAGTATTGTCAAAGTAGGAGATGAAGGAGTAATAGGTGGTTACAGGTACACCATCATCGGAAAAAATAGGGTGGTTTATACCCTAGGAAGGGGTTTGCCCGACAAGTTAGGTAGTCGGCATTATGCCGACTATCCGGATGATGATCCTCGTTGGAAACCACCAAAGGATGATTGGGTTTTATAGCTCAATCGCCAAATATGATTCACGAGCCAAGTTTGCAATGTCAAACTTGGCTCTTTTTTTGTTTGAATTATGCGTTTAAGTAAATCCGCCTTAATCATAACTAAAACTTTAGATCTCTTCCCGATCTAAAATCCTAAACCCATCCACTATTGCATCACATAAAAAATCCTCCAATTGACTATGATCATCGGCACCTTGTGCTTTATATAAATAGGTATAGTAAAGCTGTTTTTGTTGCTGTTTAATGATTGCTGGCACAAAGTTGGCTTCAAGCAACATGGCATTTAAAAGTAGCCTTCCTATCCTGCCATTGCCATCAGAAAAAGGATGAATTTGTTCAAAACGACTATGCACACGAGTAGCAGAAGCGATAACATCTTTTTTAGAATTAGCGATTTGTGTGATCAATTTTGGAATAAGTTCTGATATTTTAAGGTGATTAGCTGTCGGCAAATTTGTGCCGACAATCCTCACTCCATGATTGCGATAATCACCGGCATCTGAACGAACCCCATTCATTAAGATACTGTGTAATTTCAAAATCAACTTTTCATCAATCTTTCTCTTTTGCAATAAATAATCAAATAAATAATTCAATGCAGTTTGATGGTTTTTAGCTTCCAACTGCTCAGTTAAGCTTTTATTCGACAAAGCCATGTTGTCAAACAATACCGCCGCTGTATCCGGTTCGGTTAAAGTGCTTCCCTCAATGCTATTGCTGTTATAGGTAAGTTTCAAGATAAACTCATCACGAACATCCGAATTGTTTATAATTTCTTTTATTATGTTTTTATGGAATGATGCCTTTTTCAAAAGCTGTCTTTTTTTAATTTCCAATTGCTCCGCTGGAATAATTTTTCTCCCCGTCACTTCTAAATATAAATCCTCAATAGCCTTTCTTTTTTTAGGATGAGGCTTGGCTTTGCCCGTCCACCAATTATTAAAAGCCACAAAAGACACACCCAGCCTGTCAGCCAGCTTGGTTTGGGTTAATCCTAATTTTTTCTTAATAATTTCCAGTTTCCTTTGAATGGTCATAAATTTTTAGATTATTGCATGTTATTGAATAATTAAAATTTAGCAAACTTTATAAAGTTTGTCAAAAATAAGTAAACTTTATAAAGTTTATAAAAAGACACCCAATTTCCCACAAAACATCGGATGTCTTGATTCTCAATTCATATTTCCTTCTTCTCGCTTCTACCTTTTCAAGCAAATATCAATCTCCTGGTCGTCTATTTTTATCTCCTTATTAAAGTCTGAATCTTGATCATTATATTCTTCCAGTTTCTCCGCCAGAACTTCTGCACTAATTTCTTTCCCAAATTTATTGAATATCTCATCTCCACCTTTATAATAAACCTTTATTCTGTCTTCTACTTGAAAATCAGCTTCTTTGCGGGCTTGCTGAATATGCCGCACTAGTTCCCGCATCTGACCTTCCAGTTTTAATTCAGGGGTGATTTCAGTATCAAGAATAACATTTCTATCTTGACTTTTATCTACCACAACTTTTTTTACATTTATTTCTTCTTTAATGGTACCTAACAATTCTGTTAATATATTATATCTGATACTTAATGTATTAAGTGGTTGGCGAATTTTGATGCCAGCATCAGCCCTTCGTTGTAAAGCCTTTCTAACTGTTTCCCTTGCTTTTCGCATTTCTTCATTTAATTCTTCATTAATCATTTCTTTATCCGCCTGAGGAAAATCACATAAATGCACTGATTCCTTTACTTTATTTTCCTCCCCTCCTTGGAAAGGAGGGGATTGAGGGGTGGTTGATGTCCCCATCAAATTCCGATAAATTTCATCTGCCACAAACGGACAAAATGGCGCTAAAACTTTGGAAAATTCCACTAAAACTGTCCATAATGTTTGATAAGCTTGATTTTTATCTTCATCGCTCTCACTCTTCCAAAATCTTCTTCGGCTACGACGGATATACCAATTAGAAAGATTATCTACAAATTTTTCCAGGGGCTTGGTAGCTCCAATCAGATCATAATTTTTCATATTTTCATCCACTTCCTGAATCAATTGATTCAACTCAGACAAAATCCACCTATCAGGTAAATTTGAAATTTGAAATTTGAAATTTGAAATTCTATTAGGCTCAAATTTATCAATATTGGCATAGAGTACCAAGAAGCTATAACTGTTCCATAATGTGCCTAAAATTTTCCTTTGAATGTCTTTAATGGCTTCTTCGGAAAAATTAATATTTTGGGCTTTCATCAAAGGAGAAGAAAGAAAGTAATATCTCAAAGCATCAGCCGAATATTTTTCCAAAGCTTCATCCGGGTCCGTATAGTTCCCCAGGGACTTCGACATTTTGCGGCCATCCTCGCCGGCAATGGTGCCAGTGGTTAAAACATTCTTGTAAGCATTTTTGCTAAAAATCGCTACTGCCATCACATGCATCACATAAAACCAAGCCCGAGTTTGGGCAATATATTCAGAAATAAAATCGGTGGGAAAACTTTTTTTGAATTTTTCTTCGTTTTCAAAAGGATAATGGAATTGAGCAAATGACATTGAGCCTGATTCAACCCAACAATCAAAAACCTGGGGAATTCGCTTCATTTCTCCGCCACATTTATCACACTTAAAAGTAATTTCATCTACTCCTGGACGATGATAGTCATCCAACTCCGCTCCTGAAGCATCTTTCAATTCTTCATAACTTCCAAAAACTTTTATCTCTCCGCATTTTTTATCGCTGCATCGCCAAACCGGCATGGCTGTTCCCCAATAACGGTCTCGGGAAATATTCCAATCCGGAGCGCCTTCAATGCCTTTTTTGAAACGCCCTTCTTTTAAAAATTCCGGAATCCAGTTGATGTTTTCATTGTTTTCCAGAAGATCTTGGCGAATTTTATCAATATTCATAAACCAAGCCGGCTGAGCTTTGTAAATTAATTTAGTGTGGCAGCGATGGCAATGGGGATAGCTATGGGTAATGTTCTCCTTTTTAAATAAAAACCCATTTTCTTTCAGCCAGCCTACAATCTTAAGGTTGGCATCCCAAACATTTTCACCTGTCCATTCCCCTTCAATAAATTTTCCCTCTTCATCTACATTTAAAATAATCGGCAAATCATATTTCCTCCTAGCTTGAAAATCATCCTCCCCGAAAGCTGGCGCCAAATGAACAATGCCGCTGCCTTCTTCGGTAGTCACAAAATCAGTAGCAATTACCTTGCAAGCTTGCTCGCCTAAATTCTCTTTTTGGGATTTTGGCGGAACATCTTTCATATCATGTTGAAATATTGGTTGATATTTTGAACCTACCAATTCCTTCCCTTTAAATTCTTTTTCGATTTCATATTCTACTTGATTTTTATCTAAAAGCTCCGCTGCTCTATCTTTGGCTAGGATATATTTCTTGTTCTCATCAAAATATATTTTCTTGCTTTGATCAGATTTATCCTCCTTTTGGTTTTTAATTTTTACCAAGACATAATCTAGATTTTCCCCCACTGCCAAAGCCACGTTGGCCGGCAAAGTCCAAGGCGTCGTCGTCCAGACTAGAAAATATACGTCATCTTTGGTTTGTAATTTGTCCCGAGTACTCGGGATTATAATTTGGAATTTCACGAACGTACTTGGATCCTTATCCATCTCATAACTGTTGTCCATAGCGATTTCAAAATTGCTCAAAGGCGTGGAACAGCGCGGGCAATACAAGGAAACCCTCACATCTTCGTAGATTAAATCCTTATCATAAAGCTGTTTAAAACCCCACCAAACTGACTCCATATAATCCTTGTCCATGGTTTTATAGGCCCCCTTAAAATCTACCCAGCGTCCAACACGGTCGATAATGTCTTCCCATTCATCAGAAATTTCGCACATCGCCGAAAGGCATTCTTCATTGAATTTTTTAATGCCAATCTTTTCTTCAATATCTTTCTTGCTCTTGCTGCCCAGTTTTTTCTCTACTAAATTTTCCGCCGGCAAGCCATGACAATCCCATCCCCAACGCCTTTCCACTCGATAGCCTTTCATCGTCCAATAGCGAGGCACGCAATCTTTCACTATAGAAGAAAGCAAAGTGCCATGATGGGGGGATCCACTGATAAAAGGCGGCCCGTCATAAAAACTATACATCTTGTCTTTCGGCCGCTGTTCTACTGATTTTTCAAAAGTTTTGTCTTTTTTCCAAAATTTCAAAATTTCTTTTTCCATCTCGGAATATTTTTGTTTGGTGTCTACTTTTTTAAACATTGAATTTGAATAATGAATTATGAAGCATGAAGCATGCTTTTTGATCTTTTTATTAAGCTATTTAACATTTTATGAATATCAATTAAATCTTTTGCTAAATGATTTCCTTTTTATTAATTCTTAATCCTTGATTCTTAATTTATAATTCAAATGATTGTTTTTTTATAATCTATTAAATTTCCTTTTTCATCAAGAGTAAAACATTGAATAGCATTATGCTCAAGCCTCTCTTGCTGAAAATATTCTTCTATGCTCGCTTCTCTTAGAATTCGATGGAAAGCCGCATTAATGCCACTATGGCTCACTACTAAAATCGTCTTGTCGGGATAATTTTTTATCAATTTTTCTAAAAATTTTCTCACCCTGCCCACCACTTCCTTTCTGGCTTCCCCCTTTTTGTTTTCTCCAAAATTATAACAGAATCTTTCTTCTGGGGTTAAATCTACATAATTCCTGTATTTCTTGCTGTTTTTGATTAATTCTTCTTTGGTTTTTTCATTCCAGCTTCCCCAGTCATATTCTGTAATAAGTTTATCATAAATTATTTTCTGGTTAAGTTTTTCATTCAAAATTTTGGCTGTTTCTTTTGTCCTTAAGATAGGAGAACTATAAATAGCATCAACTTTCTCGTTAAGCGCCTGTCTAATTTTTTCCACAGTTTTCCTTCCTCTTGAGGTCAAGGGATGTTTATCAACACTGCAGGACTTAAGATTGATAACATTATTTTCACTTTCTGAATGTCTTATAAAAATTATTTTCATAAGAAACCGAATTATGAATTATGAATTAAACGATGATTAAAAAATTAAAGAATTAAAATATTAAAAGATTGTTCAATTTAATTTTTTAACTTTTTAACATGTTAATCCTTTAATCGAATAAAAAAACGCCTTCTCTTAAAGGACGACGTTTGGCCGTGGTACCACCTTATTTTAGTAAAAAGTTTGTAAAGTAAAAAGTTTGTAAAGTAAAAATTGATAACTTTATAAACTTTATGAACTTTCTAACTTTCAACTCTTTGAACGGCTATTACGGGCCTACCCGGCAGGTTCTATTTATCCACCGTAGCCTTGGCGAAGGTAGACTTTCCTCCCACAACCCCGCCTGCTTCAGGCGTTCGGAGCTGATAACTCCTCAAGGGTTTTTATAAATTTTCTAGAATAAATACTAGTATTTATTCTAGTATTCATAGTATATGAAAATAAAATATTGTAAAGAAATTTTAATGAACATGCCCCACCTCTTCGGCAAATAAGCACAATATGTTTATTGGCAAAAAATTTTTATAAACCATCTTTTAATCCCAGAACCACAATTTCCCGCCAAACTCGCTGACCAGGACGGCCGTAAACTATGGTATTTCGATCAGTTAATTTTATATTTTTATTTTTTCTCAAATCTTCCGGCAAGGGATTGATGATTTTAAAACGCCCTAAATTTGGATTTAATCTGTTTACATTATCCGCCTCAATCCGCGATCTCCCATCCGTACTAATCCGTGCCTGCCCCGTTGCCATGCCAATGGCTTTACGGGGTTTAATCTGCGATGATCTGCGCAAATTGAATACTGGCCACAACATAATAACCCTCCCGTCTGGTTTTAATATTTTTTCAAATTCCCTCAAAGAATCAGCATACAATTTTTCTAATTCCTTTTTAATTTTATTTATATTAATCTTTCCCCGCTGGGGGCCCAAATACGGCTCAGTCACAATTGCATCGACAATGGGTTTTTTTAAATATTCGCTTATCTTGGTGCTATCCAGCTGAAAAATGTTGGCATTTATATTCTTTAAATTGTATTTTTCTTTTATCCATTCAATATTTTCTTGGGTATTTTTTACCGCTTTGGCAGAAATATCGCTGCCAATGATAGTCTGGCAGCCCATTAACATTGCTTCTGTTAAAATCGTTCCACTGCCGCAAAAGGGATCATAAACTACTTTCCCTTTACTTTTTTCTCCCCTTAATATAAGGGGAGACGCAGAGGGGTTATAATTTGCCAAATTCAGCATAATTTGCGCCAACTTGGGCGGAAGCATTCCTGATCGATCATCTCTGGCCGGCCGATTATAATCACGAAATGATAATTCTTTGAATGGCTGCACCACCAAAGTCTTGCCAATTAAAAAATTAGCTTTTCTATCCCCCCTCCTTTGTAAGCCTGTCTGCTGGCGAGAGAGGGAGGGATCTAGGGGGTAGTCGATAATTACCGCTTCAATTCCCTTATTAATCAATTTATTTTTATCCACCGCTGCGCTAGATAGAGGCTTATCAATATTTTTACCTCTTACCAGCCTTGCCTTTACTCCTTTTGTATTTAAATATTCCTTAATCTGTTTAGCAATTTCTCGAACTTTAAAATTTTTATCACCATAATAGGAAATCCCGAAATTTATTTTTTCTTTTTTTTGTTTTTCTAATATGGCTGCTAATTTTTTTGCAATATCTTTATTAGCATCAATTTCAGCTATAATTTTGCCGATTTTAATCGTCCCACCGATTTTTTTTATTAAATTTTCACAGTTAATTTCCTTTTCTGTTTCCAAAACAAAAAAATCTTTATTCACCAATTGTTCATCTTTATTTTTCTGCGTAAATCCGCGTTTCATCTGCGCTAGTCTGCAACTAGCAAAAACAGCAGATATT
>CAYMRZ010000056.1:0-7263 GCA_964393045.1 uncultured Bdellovibrionales bacterium
TTTTCTATATTCCCCTTTTGGCCGGCCTAAATGAGAAACAATTACTAATAATCCGGGATGCTGACCGATTATTTCTTCTATAGTTTCCAAGGCAGCATCTATCCTTTTTTCGTCTTGAATTATTCCGTTTTTTATTGGAACATTTAAATCAACCCTGAGAAGGATTTTTTTGCCTCCCAGGCTAGCTTCTTTTATATTTTTCATATTTTTATTCTTATTTTTTATCTACACCCGCAAAACCTGCAAAATGAAAAATTTTAAGTAAAATTAAGCGGAATAATATAAATTTTTAAGCTAAAGCCCTTGTTTTTTAGAATTTTATTCTTTTTCATTTAAAGCTCCCCAAAGGCCGTGGACATTACAATAAATCCTAACCTTGCTAACTGGATAATCAACCTCAAAAACCGCTTGCGGTTCCTGGCCTGGATTCAATCTTTTTTTGCAGCTTTCATTATCTCCAAAGACTTCCACCCATTCAATAAAGTGTTTTTCCTCCATCGGATGATCAATTTCTCCAATCCTTACAATAACTTTTCCCTCCCTTTCCTGGACTACTGGCACATGCTTTTCCTTCCCTTCATCTTCTTTTTTTTCTTTTTGCAATTCCATCGGCTGGCCGCAGCATACCAATTCTCCTTCGCCAGTATCCAAAACTTCTACCACATTTCCACAAACATTGCACTTGTAAATTTGTTTTAATTGGGTCATTGTTTTTAATTAATTATTATAAAAATGATTTATTCTCTTCTGCCTACCGGATCAAAACATTCAAAATAAATACTATCATCAGTTATTACTTTTATTACTTTGTATTTCCCTTTGGTATATATTTCATTTTTAGATAAAAAATGTGTTGCTTCTAATATTTTTATAATTGCCTTAGGGCGAGATAAGTTTTCATTTCCTTTTGTTTCGATTAGTGGAATCTCTCCTTGCAGCCAATAATTTCTTTGTTCTTTTTTGAGGAAGTTATAGATTTTCCCCTTCCTCATGTTTTTAGGAATACATTCAGTTTTTTTCCTTTCTCCTTTTTCATATTCACTAATATCCCTTAGAGCAAGATCCGGGTTAAATTCTACTTTTATTCCCATAAGATAAACTTATTTTTTAAATTCTTTGCATTTACTATTTACAAAATCTTTTATTTTTTCTTTAAATATTTTTTTGTCAAACCTTTCCGCTTGCTGGCGAATAAATCGGCTGTCAAAATTTATTTTTTTATACCTCTTGACTGCCTGAATTAAATCTTCCTCAGTCTGATTCTGAAACAAAACTCCGCTTTTACCGTCTATAACATTTTCTTTTATATCGCCGGCCGCATAAGCAATTACCGGTCGGCCGCTGGCCAAAGCTTCAATAGCAACGATCCCGAAATCCTCCTCTTGGGGAAAAATGAAAGCTTGGGCGCTGCTATAAAGTTTTGCCAATTTTTTGTCAGAAACTCGACCCAAAAATTCAATGTTGCTGCCAGATATTTTTTTTAAATTCCTGTATTCCATGCCTCGGCCTACCACCTTCAAAGGCAATTTGAGCTTATTAAAAGCCTTGATTACCAAATCCATCCTTTTATACTTCATCATCCTCCCTACCAGTAAAAAATAATTCCCTAATTTTTCTTTAGGCGTAATAAAAAAATTTTCTAAATTTAAAGGCGGATTGACCACCTCAGCTGTTCGCCGGTAATATTTTTTAATGCGGCTGCGGACAAAATTGGAATTAGCAATAAAATAATCCACGCCGTTGGTGGAGTAATAATCCCAAGTTCTTATATAATTCATTAAGAAAGGCGTTGCTTTTTTGACCCACCCGGGAAAATTAAACTCTTGCGTGTAATATTGGCAATCATCCCAAGCATAGCGCATCGGAGTATGGCAATAACAAATATGCAAAGTATCGGGGCCGGTTACTATATTTTTTGCAAAACTGGAAGAATCGGAAATCACTATATCATAGTAATCCAAATTAAACTGTTCAATGGCCGGCATCATTAAAACCGGAAAAATGCGATGGTATTTTTTGGCAAAAGGAATTTTCTGCAAAAAAGAGGCACGGATATTTTTATTGGAAAATTTATAATGAACTTTTTTAGAATTAAAAATTAAAGTATAAATTGGCGCTTGCGGCCAAATCTCCGTTAGCGCCTCCAGCACTCTTTCTGCACCCCCGTATTGAACTAAATAATCATGAACAAAAGCAATTTTCATACAATTGTAAAACAATTGTCGCAGGTTATAATGCAGACTAAACGCAGATATATGCGGACAATTATTTTAATAATTTTTTAAATCCCTGATTAACTAATTAAACTAATTAACCAATTAACCCTTTTTAAATTTATGCTTCCAAAATTCTACCAAGGAAGCGCTGGCTACAAAAATAGAAGAATAGGTCCCAAAGACAATTCCTGCCAAAAGCGCCAGAGAAAATATTTTGATAGACTCTCCGCCAAACAAAATAATGGCTACTAAGACAAAAATTACTGTTAAAGAAGTGTTTATTGAGCGGGCGATAGTCTGATTGATGGAATCGTTGACTGTCCCCTCAAAATTTTCCTTGGAACCGGACTTCAAAAGATTTTCCCGAATGCGATCAAAAACTACAATTGTATCATTTACGCTGTAACCCAAAATAGTTAAAAGGGCGGCGATAAAGGGAATGTTGACTTCTATTCCGTAAAATTTGCCCAAAAAAACAAAAATTCCCAAAGTC
Organism: uncultured Bdellovibrionales bacterium; assembly: GCA_964393045.1. Lineage (GTDB taxonomy): Bacteria > Patescibacteriota > Minisyncoccia > Moranbacterales > DUUL01 > CAYMRZ01. The sequence continues at coordinate 2,710 of CAYMRZ010000056.1, forward strand.
AGCAGCACATCGTGAGCCAAGGCGATTACCGCCGCTAAGCCGTATTTCCAGCTTTCCACTGGATAAGAAACTTTTTTAAAAGCCCAGGCAATATATATCGCAATTCCAATGATGGCAAAAATTACCGCATAGTAGGCCTTTTTTTTCAATTCAGAAGAAATGACGCTGCTAATGAATTCCACTCTTTCAACTTCTGCTTGAGGGTATTTTTCCTTAATAAGCTCCGATATTTTTTGGTTGGCCTGGTCTGAATCGGAAGCAAATCGGATAATGATTCTTTTCTCAGCTGTTTCCTGAAGAGTATGATTTTCAACGCCGGACTTTTTAATTTGTTCGTTTATAATTTTTTTATCAGGCTCATTTTCAGGAAAGGCCACTTCCATAAGCGTTCCTCCGGTAAAGTCAATCCCCAATTTCAAGCCCCAGGTTCCTAAAAAAATTATGCTGAAAAGCAAGCAAATGCCGGATAAAACAAAAAATATTTTTCTTTTTTGAATGATTTTCATAACACTAATTTAATTTTAGCTCTCTTATTATTGATTTTAATTGGCCATTCAGGCTCTCTCTTTGGCTAGCATAGTATAGAATGGCCTTTAGATAATTATAAGGATCTCCGGTGGTAAGCCATTGCCCGTCCCTGACTTCTTTGGCAAAAAACTTTCCCCCTTTTTTAACATAATTCCGGATAGCATCTGTTATCCATAACTCATTGCCTTTCCCCAGGGATGTTTCTTTCAAAATATCGACAATTTCCTGGTTTAAAATCATTCGGCCGAAGTCTGCCAGCCGGGAGGGAGCCTCCTCGATCTTGGGTTTTTCTACAATATCTTCAATTTGATTAGTGCCCTCTTTTAATTTTACTACTCCATAGCGATCCACATTTTCTTTAGGGACTTTCTGGACACCAATAATCGGAAAAGGATTTTTTTCATACTCTTCTACCATTTGCTTAGTAAAAGAAATTTTGGAATTAACCAAGTCGTCTCCCCAAACAAAAACAAAAGGTTCATTTTTTACCAGACTGGCCGCTGAAAGCACCGGAGTGCCATTGCCGTAGGGCCCTTTCTGCCGAATATAAATAAAATTAGCCAGCTCAGCTATTTTTTTAATTTCCTCCAGCGCTTCCGTTTTCCCGCTTTTTTCTAAATCTTTCTCTAACGCCCAACTATGGTCAAAGTGGTCTTCTAGCGGCTTTTTGTCCCATTTGGTTACCAAGATTATATCTTCTATGCCGGCGGCTGCCAACTCCTCCGCCACTAACTGAATAATCGGTTTGTCAACAATCGGCAGCATTTCCTTGGGCATTGATTTGGTAGCCGGCAAAAGCCTGGTTCCGCTGCCCGCTACGGCTACTATCGCCTTTTTTATTTTCATAAAAATTCTTAATTAAAATTTATTAACCAATAGAAAATATAATAATGCTCTTACTGTTCAATTTATTTGTTTAGATTGGCTGCGTAATTAAAAGCGTTAAAATATTTTTTCCAGCTTTCAGCTGAAGATTGGTAGGTGTTTTCATAAAAAAAATAATCTACGAAAATTTCCCTGGCCCGCAAAACTTCGCTTCCCACATTTGCCATTTGCTCAAGAAAAGACAATTTTTGCCATTCCCCTTCAGCTAATTTTTTATGCTGATAATTCATTTTTTTACAACCAACTTATTGGCTATTCTGCTAATTTTTTCCCTAATTTCCCGGCTATCCAAGCTTTTGGTTTTACTGCTTTCACCATCATTCCAAACATAGCTTTCGCCATCTCCTTCAATTCGCTTAAATATATTTTTTTAGTTACTATTTTCATAAATACAATGACTATTATTTTAATTTTTTCTTAGCTATCGCTTTTAACTCCGTATTGAATTCTATAATCGCCTTGTCAATAATCGGATCAAAATTCTTATAAATTTTTTTCTCCTTCACAGTGTTGCCGGCTTCCAATAAAGAATCAAATGTCCCCGCATCTAGCCATGCACCTTTAATTTTATTGACAACTAATTCTCCTCTTTTCAGATATTCCCGGTTGATATCAGAAATCTCTATTTCTCCCCTTTGGGAAGGTTTTAGATTTTTAGCAATTTCAACTACTCGCGAATCATAAACATAAAAACCGGTAACGCAATAATCGCTTTTGGGCTTTTCGGGCTTTTCTTCAATGGAAAGCGCCTTGCCCTTGGCGTTAAATTCAACAATGCCGAACCTTTCCGGATCAGGGACTTTTTTGGCGAAAACCATCCCTCCTTTTTTAAATTTTTTTACTTGATTATATAAATCATCTTCGAAAATATTATCTCCCAAAATCATAGCCACGTCGTCATTGTCAATAAAATTTTCCCCTAGAATAAAAGCGTCTGCCAGCCCGCGGGGAATTTTCTGCACTTTGAAATTAAGATAAATTCCATAATCTTCAAAAGTCGAGCCTAATAAATTCAAAAACTGGCCGCTATGCTCTGGCGCGACAATAATCAAAATTTCTTTTATGCCGGCCTTCACCAGCATATTAAGGGAATAAAAAATCATCTGGCGGTCATAAACCGGCAAAAGCTGCTTGCTGGTAGTGGCGGTAAGCGGAAATAAGCGCGTAGCTGTTCCGCCTGCTAGAACAATGCCTTTCACTTGCTTTAAAATAAATTAAAAAATAAAAAAAGATGATGAGTCTAGAATAACCTTCCTAAACATGAGATATTATAACTTTTTTTAAAAGAAAAAACAAATCCCATTTATTTTTTCTTGTGGTGCCTGGCATCAAATAAAAGAAAAAATATTTCGCATTGATTAGCAATAGCTTCTAAAAAATCCGTTTCTCCTGAAGAAAAATCCCCTTTGGCATTTCGGGGCACGTAGATAAACGCCTTGATAAAAAAATTCTTTATATTGGAATAAAAAATTACATAATCCGTTCCGCCTTCTTTTATTTCAGAATCTTTGCCGTTAAACATTTTAATTAAATCCTTATTGCCAATATCCGGACGGCACTCCCTTTGCCGGTTTTGGTAAAACACTTCAAAAAATTCTCCCATGGTCCGGCTTGAATTCAAATCAATTATTTTAAGCCCGGCACAGCTTCGGCCAGTGGCGCTGCAAACAATTCTGAGCAATTCAGAATAAACTTCCTTCAGCTGGCCGCGGGTATTGGGAACTTTCATTTTTTCCAAAACATCTTTTATCATAGAAAACTGTACATTCAATTTTCCCAAATACTGAAAAGCATTCAACAGTTCACGCTCCCTTTTTTTCAATTTTAAATTAAGATCCTCATTTTCCTGCTCTTTTTCACTCATTATGAAATCATAGTGGCGAAACATTAAAAATAAGGCAACAACTTCCACCGCCAAAAATCCTCCTTCCACAAAAGGCTCGGACAGGAATCCCATCCCGTTCTTAATAAAATAAGGCGTCAAAATTATCATGCTGACCAATACGGTAAAATTAATCGACATAACCGCCTTGGCTTTTTGAATTTTATTTAATTTCATATCTTCGGCCATAAAATGAATCTCCGCGGGTTTACACCCGCGGTATCTCCTGTTTCTTCGGCGGAGTGAAATCCGCCGAAGCAGAAGATTAAACCCTGCATTCGTCCCTGGGCTTACGCCCAGGGTCTTCTGTGAAAGGCGGATAAAAACCTCCTATTTTTTTGAAAATTTTCCTGAAAAATAGAAGATTCCTATTCTAACATGCCTCCCTAAATTGTCAAAACAAAAAATCCCCCGGCGGGATTCCTGAGAAAATGTTTAAATTATATTAAAAAATCCTATTTTAAGCACGCCCTAAACTCTTCATACCGGTCAAAAAATTCCTTGTCGTCTTCATATTCAACCTTTTTCTCGGAAAAACAGTAATCCAAAACTTTTTTCAGATATCTCTCTGAAACCGGTCCATAGACAGGAATAAAATTTTCCATACCGCTATTGAGGTTCATAATGGAGGACTCCGTCGGCTTGATATATTCTTCTTTCCCGCAGCAAGTGTTGTAATAACCGACCTGCTCATTTTCTTTCGCCAAATCGCCCCACCATTTTTCCGCTGTTTCCCTGTCCGGCGCGCAATTGGGGCCATCTGGCGTGTGCGGCGCGCCGCCGGCTTTGGCCAGAACATATTTTTCTTCATCTTTGAGGCCAAAGGCATGGCCCAGAAGATGAGAAAAAAGAATAGCGTAATTCATGCTTTCTTCAGCTTTTATCGGTTCTTTCAAGTTAAAAAATATTCCAGCGCTTTCCAGCCTGGAAATATTTGCCCAAGACTGGAAATTTTGACGAGAAAGTACAATCAAGCGAAAATTATCAGCTGGAATTCGGCTTAAATAGCGGTTTATTTCTTCACCACAATAAAGCATAGGCTTTCTTTCATTTTCCGTTTCAATTCGGCATACTTTTTCTTTTTTGCCGGGATTGATTCGGTAAATATTGTAATTTTTATAGCTGCTCCAGGGTGAAATAGTTTGGATGCCCCCCAATAAGCTGTCTATATCGGAATTAAATTCCTCCCAATTGGGGTATTGGTCGGCATAGAAAATTAAATTAAGCCCCCCTGGATTCAATTCTTTGGGAAATTGATA
>CAYMRZ010000057.1:0-7155 GCA_964393045.1 uncultured Bdellovibrionales bacterium
GTATAATGTATCTAACTTCCATGGGCGATAAAAACAAAACTGATACAGCCAAGAAAATGGTGCTTTACTCAATTATCGCCATTGCCATTTCCGGCGCCGGAATAATTATCTTAAAATCAGTAATAAAATTTTTAGAAGCTAATTTGGGATTATAAACTTAAAAATAAATTTTGAATTTTAAATTTTGGCAATATTTATGAAAAATAAGAAAAAAAAATTTTTATTATTCAAGAAAGAAGGATTTATTTTTTTACTTTTAGTATTATTTTTTATATTTCTAGCAAATAGCCAATCATTAAAAGCCTATGTTGATTGCTATAATACAGCTGGAGAGCCCGGCATAGGAATAGTCCCAGGAATTTGTATGGATGCTTGTACTGGAGAATACAATATAAATTACAGCAAGGGAGATGAATATTGCCAGAAGGAAGAAGGTGAAAATAAGTGCTGTGTAGAAAATACTTGCAAGATAAATTTCGAAGGAAGCTGTACTTCAGGTGGTTGTTCTTCAGGATATGTGAAAAATGATGGTGCATCAAAATTTTGCCAACTTGAAGGAAAAATTTGTTGTGTGAAAGATTGGGAAGTGAACTGCGAAGAAGAAGAGGGATATTGCGCTACTAGTGAATGTTCTTCTTTTGGAGATATTGAATATACTGAGGGAAATCAATACTGTATAAGTGCTGTGGGTTCTGAAAGATGTTGTAAGAGTTCAGGAGGCGACGGCGACGGTGACGGTGACGGTGATGGAGATGGTGATGGAGATGGAGACGGTGATGGGGATGGCGATGGAGATGGTGATGGGGATGGTGATGGAGACGGTGATGGAGATGGGGATGGGGATGGCGATGGAGATGGCGATGGAGATGGTGATGGAGACGGTGATGGTGATGGGGATGGAGATGGTGACAGCGAAATCACTATGTCAGGCACTGACGCTAATATTCCCTTTTCCAATCCCATTGGCACTGAAGAAGCCACTACTTTCCTTCAAATGGTCATGGGCCACATGCAAAGCATTATCGCTTATTTAGCTTTATTATTTATTTTAATTGCCGGTGCCCTCTATATTCTCGGGGGTGCTAACGAAGGCGCAATCAAAGCGGCTAAAATTTGTTTTGTAAGCGCCATTATCGGTTTTGCTGTTGCGGCTGCTGCGCCCACTTTTCTCAAAGAAATCAAAAGCATCGTCCTCAAAGACAACACTATGCCAACTACTCTGGAAGAAGCGTTAACTCTCAAAGAAATCATTATGAACGCCGTTTTTTTTGCCTTGTCAATTTTAGGCACCCTTGCTATAATAGGGTTAATCGTAAGCGGAATATTTTTCATCAGTTCTTTTGGAAATCAAGCCCAAACAGAAAAGGCCAAAAAAGCTTTCTCCTTTTCAGTAATTGGAATTGCAGTCGCCGGAGCAGCCATAATTCTAATAAAAACCATTGCCAAGCTGATAGCAGAATGAAAATTAGGAATTAGCTAATTAGATCATTTTTAGCTAGTTAGTTAGAAATTTATTATAATGATAAAAAAGATAAACTCATATAAACAATTAATTTTTTGGCAAAAAGCTATGGATTTGGTATCTTTGGTTTATGATCTTACAAGTGATTTTCCCAAAGAAGAAATGTATGGCCTATCAATGCAGATGAGAAGATGCGCAGTTTCTGTTCCATCAAATATTGCCGAGGGAAGAAAAAGAAGAAGCAGAAAAGATTACTTAAATTTCTTATTAATATCTTATGGAAGTGGAGCAGAATTGGAAACTCAAATCGAAATTTCTAGGAGATTAAATTTTGGTAAAAAAGAAAAAAGGCAAGAAGCAGAAAAAATTTTAACAGAAGTGATGAAAATGTTGAATAAAATAACTAATAATATGAAGTAGAACCAGTTTTAAATAAACCAGTTTTAAATAAAAAAGAAACAATAACAAAAATTCATAAATATTAATTCCTAAAAAGCTAATTAGCTAGTGGCTAATAAGCTAATAAACTAGAAAGGTAGGTGGAAAAATGAAATTAAAAATTTGGCAAAAAAATATAATGAGTTTTTTGCTTTTGACAACTTTTTTGGCAATTCCTTTTTTGGTTTTTGGCCAATTTGATCCTGCCAGAGAGCAAGGCGGTTCCGGACTAGCCAGTACCTCTGTCTATGAAATAATAACAACCGTAATGAAATGGCTATTGTTAATTCTTACTGTTGTGGCAGTAATTGGCTTTATAATTTCCGGGTTAATGTTCATCATTGGAGGTGGGTCAGAAAGAGTAGACAAGGCCAAAAGTTGGCTTACTTTTTCAATTGTCGGTATTGTAGTGGCTCTAATCGGCTACATTGCAATAAACCTAATCGACACCCTGCTTCGTGGACAAGTCCAGCAATAAATTTGGCGTATCTTTTATATGCATATGCTAAAATTAAATTAAAACAAGCTCATTTTCGAAAGGGCTTGTTTTATTTTCTGATATTTAGTAAAATATAGATACAGATAAAACTACACTGCGGTTTTAAAAAACATTTGAAACAAAAATTTAATAAATTAGTTTTCTGGCTATTTGTATATTTGTAGAAGATTTGTAGATTTGTAGGAGCTTTTTGATCTATAACAGAAAAATATTAACTTATACTTTGTCAGAGATGTTACTCATAGCTATCTAATCGACATCAAATAAAATGGAAAAAATAAAAAATAAATTAAAATACTGTTGCATTGCTTTTTCAGGCTTTTTCTTAGCCTTGCAATCCAAGGCTCAATTCATTGAAGAAAAACAGCGGCAAGAAGCAGTTTTGCCAGAAAATTTTGAAGGAGCTAACTCAGCCATTACCCAGGCGGCTGATTTTATTAACATCCTTTTATTGTTTATCGTTATCGCTTCCTTTATCGGGATTATTATTGCGATTGTAAGATTAATTACTGCCGGCGGGAGCGAGAGTTCTTTGGAGAAAGGGCGAAAAACGGCTATTTTCTCTATAGTGGGGCTTTGTACGGCGATTGTAGGTTATATAATGCTCAAAATTATTAAATATTTATTTTTAAGTTAAAAAAATGAAAAAATATCTACCTAGCTTGCTGATTTTAATTGCTTTGCCCCTTTTTGCCAAAGCAGACTGGATGACTGGCCTTAATATTGCCGGCACTTATGGACTCCCCAATGCTTTTGTTTATGATATATTTGACAATCTTTTGCTTTTCCTTTTGGCTATTTTTACCATATTAGCCGTGATTTCTTTTGTGATTAACGGCATAATGTTTTTAATGGCCGGCAGCAGCCAAGACATGGCAGAGCGCGCCAAGAGAGGCGTAACACTTTCTATTATCGGCGTAGCCATCGGAATTTCCGGATATATCATAATTACTTTTATCGACAGCATCCTCCTGGGCTGGCCGGAATAAAAATTCGGCTGATTATTTGAATTTTATTTGCAGATTAGCAAAAGGTTTGTATGTTAGCGGGAATTCTTAGATTTATGACAAGCAATGTAAATTTATATTTTGTTTAAACTACTATTATTCGCAAACGCCTAAATATTATTAACTATTTAATTTTAAATAAAATGAAAAACAAAAAAATAATAAAATTTTTTCTTCTCTCAGTCTTTTTTCTGTTAAATATTTTCTTATTTTCCAATAAAACTTCAGCTATTGTAGATTGTGAATATGGAGGTACTTGTAAAAATTCTTGTTATTCTCCGGAGGAAGTAACATATTCAGATGGAACAGACTGTATGACAGAATACCCTTCACAATCATATGTCTGCTGTGTTCCTCGAGCTTGTACTGAAAATAAAACGGCAGAGGTAGATTATCAATGCGCCAGCTCTCAACCGTCCGGCTATGAGACTTATCCTTCTGGAGACAACGAATGTGAAGCAGAGGGTAGCGGAAAATGTTATAAAGCGTCTCCTGACACTGGATGTTCGGACCAAAACGGAGAATGTATTGCTGGTAATGATTGTACTACTCTTGGAAACACTTATGAAAAATGGGATTTGGGCACAGCCCAATGCCAAGCAGAGGGAAAAAATTTATGCTGCATTGATACTCAGGGCAAAAATGAATGTGAGTTAGCCGGTTATCAATGCCTTTCCAGTTGCGACGGAACGGAAAAAAGCAGCTATAACGAATTTTGCGATACTGGAGAAGTTTGCTGCGATGAAAAAACTTGTGTAAGTGAAGGTTATAGTTGTATAGGGGCTGATAAAACTTGTAGTGGCACTCTTCATCCAGACTTAAATAGTACTTGTGATTCTAGTGAACAATGTTGTGAAAAATCAGGCGGAGATGGAGATGGTGACGGTGATGGAGATGGTGATGGTGATGGTGACATTGGCGGGATTGAAATCCCAAAAACTGGCCTGCCGGATGCTTCCATTGCTGATATTCTAACCAACCTGCTCGACTGGATTTTGACTATTTTCCTAATTCTAGCTCTAATCGCCTTTGTAATAACCGGCATTCAATATTTGACTGCTATGGGCAGCTCCTATGGCGGTTCTTTGGAGAGCGCGAAAAACAATTTCAAATATGCCATTATCGCAGTGGTGATTGTTGGTGCCAGTTTGATTATCGTGCTGTCAATTGATGCTTTCTTGAATGCTAGCTGGGGTATATAAAAAATCTATTATATTAAAGAAAAGAGGATAGCGACTTTAGCCATCCTCTTTGTTTATAAAAAAAGTATTTAATTACTTACTCAAATAACTTTTTAAAAATATTATTAATTTCTAACAAAAAACCCGGGATAGTCGCATTGGACCGTTCCCGGGTTCATATTTTATACACCTCCTTTTATCACTAAAATTTTTGGCAAGTTGGCAGAGGTGATATTGCCAGCCACCACAGCTGAAAGAAACGGTTTTCCTTCTAATCGGTAAACCGATCCTCTCTCTATAAAGAGCTTATTTGTTCCTCTCCAACAGAGGATTTGTTGACCACCCAAACCAACCGATCCTCCTCTTCGATTATCTGCTTGGACAACCAAATTGTCGAGGAATTTAATTTTATCTCCACCTCTAGCTCCCGGGATAGAAAACAGCAGACCACAGCATCTGCTATCTTCGTCTTTCAAGGAAGCCAGGTCCACGGTTTTTCCTTCGCACTCTTCCCGCAAGGAAGTTTCTCGGCTAGCAGCTTGCTGCAGACGAGCCTGCTGCGCCTTGATGGCCGCCAGTCTGGCCCGTTTAGCCGCCAATACTGCTTCCTTTTCCGCCCGCTCCCGAGCCAGTCGCTCTTGGCGAGCTTGAGCTTCAGCTTCCTGTTTAGCTTTAGAAAGCTGGGCCATTTTTTTTTCCTGTTCATTATAAACTTTTACAAGCTTACAATCACGAACAGGAACAAATACCACAGTTCCCCCAACAAAGCGAGAACCGTTTTTAAGCATAAGGCCTAATAACTCTTCGCCCGCATGCTTAAGCTTTTTATTTACATAGTAGCCTTCTTCGCTAGGACCAGCGATTCCAGCTCTCGTCAGATCTTTGTGGAAGTAAGGAGTCCCTTCTTTTATAAGGTAAATCCTTTCTCCCACTGACTGCTGGTCAACTTCCACTGACCAACGATTAAACTTGGCGAGCCGAAGACCGGAGGTTGCTGAAAGCAACTGGTCTCCAAAAAACCAAGTTGTCAACATGAAAATCACAATAAAAAAAGAAAGCCATCTCCATGCTTTTGGACCAGGAAAAATTTCAAATATTTTTCTTCCTCTCACTTCAATAGTAGTGAGAATAACCATTACAAATGATAACGTAAGTAGAGTTGCCCATTGCCAACCAGCAACCTTGACTCCAATTATATAAGAAACTAATAAAACAACTAAATTCAAGACAGCAATTATCCAAGCATAGCCTCCCAATAATCTTCCAAATAATCTAAACATGGTAAATTCTCCTTTCTATATAGTTTCTATATGGAAATTGCAGCAGCAATAACAAGGGCAATAAAACCAGCACCAACAATTAAAGAGATCCAAACACCAGTGGTTTTATGACCATGGAACGGATTTTTAAATCCCCGCGCGAAATCATCCACACCATCCTCAGCTGCTTTAGAAATAACTGTAGCTACATGATGCCAATCGATTTCAGAAATTTTATCTTTGGGAAAAATAACAACCTTTTTCCCTCTGACCTTAATAATGTCCCAAATCCCCCCAGCACGAGACCGAAATGACTTTACTAGCAAACTTGGTCCAGCCACCTGAGCCTGATCCTCCCACTTATCTTGGGAAATAATCGCCTCGATTATTTTGACCGCTGGGCTGTCTTTCTTAGTTTCTCCCGGCTGAAGCTTAACATTCTGGTGCATAGTAGCGATGACATTGCGAAACCACCAGAAGCTAAAGCCTTTCATCTTCATTTCCTCAATAAAAAGATCCAATTTTTTAACAGCGATAACACCGCCGCTTAAGAGGGTTTTTACTTCATTGTAAAGGGCCTCATCGTTCGGACCTAAACCTAGCGTCCTCACCTTGATGCCTTCAATAATTTTTTCGCCGACATCTTTACTAGCATCCGTCAAAACATTTTTTAAAATGTCTGACACACTATTGAAGGCCGCATAAGCGGCCGCGCCACCAGCTGCCTCCTTGAAACTGCCCTTTGTCCTGCTTTTTGGCGGATTAGTCTTTTTATTTACCATTTCCTGTCTCCTTTCTCCCGCTAAGCGGGATAAAATTTTCCTTTAAATTGTCAAACTGCTGCAGGAAGAATTTCTTTTGTCATCCCTAATAAACATAAATGTCATCCCGGACTTGATCCGGGATCTCAGTCCTTCTTCACTGGATTCCCGATCAGAGTCGGGAATGACAATTTCTCAGAATAACAAATAACAATCTCCCTGCTCCATTTAGGGAGATTTGTAGCAATGTATGAAATAGATTTATAATTGCCAAACCTCCTTAAATCAAGCAACAAGAAAAAAATAAGAATAGATTCCCGATCAAGTCGGGAACGAAATTTATTTTTTAAAATATCAAATTACAAATAAATAACAGATAATTAATCAGAATTCAGAATTAAAATATTAAAAATTCATTCGAAATTCAAAATTTTAAATTTAAAATTACATAATAACATGTGTCTAAGCGGATTTTCTGCTACAAAGCTGAAAATCCGCTTATTAAATTTTGAATTATTGTCCATAAAATGGGCAAAAAATTCGAGATA
>CAYMRZ010000058.1:0-3810 GCA_964393045.1 uncultured Bdellovibrionales bacterium
TTTAAAAAACTATGAAACACAAAGACTATGAAATATTTTTTTAACAAAAAAAACTCAGGAGTGACTGCCATGGAGGCGATTGTGGGCATAGCTTTGGTCAGTATGATAGTGGTGAGTTTGTATTCAGCTTTAAGCGGAACGATGAATAATGTAAATCAAGCCAAGCTCAGGATAGGGGCGGTAGCAATTGCCAACGAGAAAATGGAAATTTTAAGGAATCTAGATTATGGGCAAATTGGCACAATAGGAGGAGCGGTAGATGGGCCAATTCCCCAAGAAGAAACAGTAAATAAAAACGGAAGAACTTATGAAGTAACCACAGACATAAGATATGTCGACGACGCTTTTGACGGTTTTTTCCCGGAGGATGCATTTAATACTGATTACAAAAAAGCCCAAGTAACTGTCACTATGCCTGACAATGGAGAGGCTATCCGGCTTTTTTCCGTTTTTGCTCCCAGAGGAAGAACCTTAAGCATCAATGTGGTTAATTCCCATAGTGATTTTGTGCCCGATGCTACAGTAGAATTAACTGATTTAGATGATAATCCGGATGTTAATACAACTGCTCAAACAGATGCTTCCGGCAACCTTACTTTGTCCGGCGTTCCAAGCCAATATTACAGAATTAATGTTTCCAAAGAAGGCTACGAAAGTTCCAGGACTTATCCAAATCCTCCTGACAGTCCTTTTACCCCCATTGTTAGCGACTTAAATTTAATAGCGGATCACTTAAATACAAAAATGTTTATCATAGACGAAGCTGCTGATTTAACATTAAAAGCGGTTAATTTGGCGGATGAAAGCGGCATGGCAGGCATTGAATTTGAAGTGATAGGAGGAAAAAAAATTGGCATTGACCCGGATACTTACAAGGTAGATACCACGGCAACTAGTGATGAAAACGGAGAAGCGATTTTTAATTCAACCAGTTCCGCCCAGTATGAGATTATGAATATTGCCAGCCTATCTAATTCAGATTATAAGTTCTTAAGCATGACAGAAGAAAACCCCTTCAATCTGGATCCGGCTGAAACCAAAGAGGTATTATTTATTTTTGCGGATAAAAATAAGGATTCTTTAGTTGTTAGCGTAAAAGACAGCGTTACCAGTGATCCCCTGGAAGGAGCAGGGGTACGCCTAACGGGAGAAGATTTTGACGAAACTGCTACTTCAAGTGCCAATGGCTTAGTGTATTTTCCCAGTATAGCAGAGACTATGAATCCAGGGGATTACCATTTTGAAGTTACCAAGGCTGGCTATGACAGCGAGAGCGGCGAAGTCAGCATTAGTAATTTAATAGAAAAAGAAGTTGTTTTAACTGCTCAATAATTTTTCATTATGCCAATAAAATTTAAAAAAAATAAAAGCGGGATCACTTTAGTGGAAACTATGGTGGCGGTTAGCATTATGATTTTGATAAACGGAATTTTATCAGTTTTTATCATTAAAACTTTTGATATTAACCGCTACACCATTGAACAGGGGCTAAATACGGCAGTTGTTCAGAATACTCTTCATAGCATAACCAAGTATTTGAGGGAGGCTAGACAGTCAGATGCCGGCAGCTATTTAATAGAGAGTGCTGGCGAATTCGATTTAATTTTTTTCTCTAATATCGATGAAGATCCGGCGATAGAAAGAGTACATATCTACCTAGAAAGTGGCCAAATAAAAATGGGAATTTCGGAAGCGAGCGGTTTTCCTCTCCAGTATTCTGGAGTGGATGAAGAAGTCAGAATCTTAGCCAGCGGGATAGCTAATGAAAACTCTGAGCCAATTTTCACATATTATAATAGCGATTATCCTTCTGATTTGACGAATAATCCTTTAACTATCCCCGTTTCGCCGGAGGATATTAGCTTGATCAGGGTTTTTGTTTATGCCAATATCGATCCTGATCATATCCCAAACAGAACGCAGATTGAAACTTTTGTTCGTCCAAGGAATATCGATTGACAAAAAATTATTTTTTGATATTATTATTAGCAGTTGAAATAAATGATTGCTAATTTTTTTAAATGACTTGTTATTAGCAATTTAACCTTAACATTAAATGTATTTTTAATATTTTTTAATAATTAATATATAAATAAAGCTATGAAAAAAGTAACACCTCTCGGAGAAAACATTTTAATTAAAGTAATTTCCACTGAAAAAACCACGGAAAGCGGCATTGTGCTTCCGGAAACCGCTTCTGAAGATAAGCCCCAAGAAGGCGAAGTGATTGCTGTGGGAGACAGCGAAAAAATTAATAAAGAAATAAAAAAAGGTTCAAAAGTTATTTTTGCCAAGTATAGCGGAACAGAAATTGAAATAGAAAAAGAAGAGTATTTAATTCTTAAGGCAGAAGATATTTTAGCAGTAGTGGAATAACACAAGTTTCAGGTTTTTTATATTTTTTTAGAAATTAATTAAATGTCGAATTTCTAAAAATAATCAAAAAATAAAAATTAAAATAAAAACTATGGACAAAGAAAAACTTTCCAAAGAAGCGAAATGGTTCTTGAGGAATCTTCAAGTGCTTCAAGATGATTTCGCTGAAAACATAGGAGGCCAAATCGTTACTACAGACAAGCAAGGCAATTTAGTCACTGAGATGAGCGGCCAAAGAAGAGTGTGTGGATTAATACAAGCAACCGAAAAAGGCAAGAAAAGCTGCGATGAAGCTTTTAAAAAAGCGCTTTCTTTAGTAAAAAGTGAAAAAGAACCGATATTTATGGACTGCCATGCTGGCTTTGCCTCCTTATGGGTTCCCATTAAAGTCAGAGGTGAAGTGGTTGGTTCTATTACTGGCTGCGGTGGCCGATTTGACAAAGGTAAAAGCCGGGAGGAATTAGAAGAAGAGTTTTCGAGGATAGCAGACGACTTGGGAATTGAAGACAAGGAAGATTTTTTGAAAGCGGCTATTGATGAAGTCAAAATGGTGACTGAGGAGAAAATGAAAAGAAGAGCAGAACGGCTTTCCAAACTAATCAGTGTCTTGAGCGAAGAAACAGCCCTAAAAGAAGTTTTTACCTCTCCTGCCGTCGATTCTCCTGAAAATTAAATTTGAAGATAAATTTAAGAAAAATTTATTATTTTTATTGAGGATTTTAATTAAAAGACGTGTTTTTGTAACCCTTTGGTGGAAAAAAGAGGCCTCTTTAGAGGCCTCTTTTTAATATCAAGCAAGTCGCTAAAAGCTTTTAATAAATAAATTTCTTAGTTCAGAATCATACAGTATTACAGAATACTGTATGATTTTTAAAAGGCCTTATATCATAAAATTAAAAATAAAAATCCGAGCTGGTTTGCAATGTTTTTAACAAGGCAATCAAGCTCGGATGGTAAAAGTTTCATTTCATTAGTATTTTTCCACTTTATCTTGAATCCATAAATATTTCCTGGTGTTTCTGAGGCAATCTTCCAAGATATTAATTAATTCTGGCCAACTGTTGATGTGCTCGGGATCCAGCCGATCAATAATGCTTTGCGCTTCAATGCGGACTTGTTTTTTTCTTTCTTTTTGCCGCGCTTCATCTGACTGATATCTTTCTTCTAGCATACTTTGTCCCATATTTGTGCCTCCTTCTTGAAATTAGAATTTAATTTCCTTGGTCTTTTCTCAACCTTTCTCTTTGTTTTTCAAGGATCTCGTTCTGCTTTTCTTGGGAGAATTGCTTGAAAATTTGATGGGCTATTTCCATAGAAGAAAAATCTTCTCTGCCTTTTCGCCTTTCAAATATAGCATTTTTTCTAAGGCTGATTTTTACAGGCATAATGTTTCCCTCCTTTTCCTTTTTTTATTATTTTCTTTATCAATAAAAC
>CAYMRZ010000058.1:3820-7001 GCA_964393045.1 uncultured Bdellovibrionales bacterium
ATGTTTTACTTGCATTTATTCATTTGCTCAATTTCTTTTTTAAAATCAGATTTATAGATCCTTAGCAAAGAAAGAAACAAAACAATAATAATGGGGCCGATGAGAAAGCCCATTATGCCAAAAACGCCAATGCCGCCCAAAGTAGAAAGCAAGACCAGCATGGGATGCAAGCTGGTTTCGTTTTCCACCAGCTTAGGACGCAGAAAATTATCAATCGTACTGACAATTCCGGCGCCAATGATTAGAATTATTAAAGCTGAGACCCAATGCCCCATGAAAAACATAATAATGCAAGCTGGTAGCCAAATTAAAACGGCGCCTATAACAGGGATTAAAGAAACAATTGCCGTTACTACGCCCCAGATAGCAGGAGCGGAAACACCAGTGAACCAAAAAGTTAATCCCAGAATAAGGCCTTGCACAATAGCAATTACCAGGGAACCCTTCAGGGTAGCCCGGGAAATATTGACAAAATCTTCTATTAAATTTTTTTCTTGGCGATTAGGCAAGGGACTAAGATTCATTAGCCTCCGCAATATTTGTTCGCCATCTTTAAAAAGATAATAAAGTACGAAAAATGTTACAAAGGTGGTAAAAATGAAACTGCTGGCACCCTGATAGGTTTTCTTTACAGCGCTAAGCAAGAAATTACCTATGCCTTTGGCGCCTTCGAAATAGCTGGAAGAGGTTAGGGATTCAAGACTGAATTTTCCGGATTCAAAACCCAATTCTTTGAGCAAGAACATTTCTGAATCTACTCCGATTTTGATATTCCAGTTATTTTCCTGGATGGATTTATACAAATTATTGGCCTCTGAAGTTATCAGGCCCAAAACAATCAAAAAGGGGATTACTAGAATAAAAAATATTATTGTGCAACTCAGCAAAGAAGTCAGCGCCTTGTGGCCGCCCAGAAGCTTGAGGATCTTTTTATGCCAGCCCTTGAATAGCTGCCAAAGAATAAAGGCCACCAAAATGGCGATTAGAAAAGGCTTAAAAATCAAATAAACGCCAATGCCTACGGCGATAATAAGGACGAATAGGAATAATAAATGGATTACATTATTTTTCATTGTTTTTGATTATTTTTATTAAAAGATTTCATTAAAAATTCTGCATCTTTCTTCTTAAATTCTTTTGTTATGAATAATACCATTAAATACAAGGCTAGTAAAATCAATGACCATAAAATGAAAATAAATTTGCCTTGATAGAAAAATTGGTAGGCGGTAAGATAGATTAGAAAACTGGCCAGAGAATATTTTATTAAAGAAGTAATTTTTAAAAAACTGGTAATTTTTCGGCTGGTATAAATTAAAGAAAAGAGCATTATCAAGAAAGCAGTGATGGTAGTGGCCCAAGCGGCACCCATTAAGCCCCATTGCTTGATAAAAAAATAATTCAAAATAGCATTTAAAATGGCGCCAACGATAGAGCTATACATCGGGATTTTATTTTTGCCCGCCCCATTAAGCACAAAAGTGATAGTGTAGTAAACCGTTAAAAATCCTAATCCAAAAACCAAGATACTCATCGGTGCAGCTGCCAGAGTAAATTCCGCTCCATAGAAAAATTCTAAAGCGGAAGCGGAAAAATAAGATAAAATTGCCAGAGTGGGAAGCATCAGCATAAAAAGGAAGCGATAGGAAACAGAAAGGATCTTCTTAGTTTTTTTAGTGTCTTTCCTGGCGATAGATTGCGAAATTTTAGGCAAAAGCAATATGGTGAGAAAATAAAAAGCGTAATAAGGGATTCGTCCCACTGTCAGGGCTGAATTAAAAAGCCCGGCTTGATAGTCGCTCCGCATAATAGCCTTGACTAAATACAGGTCAATAGAAATCATTAATTCATAAAAAAGCATAAAAGTTATGATTGGCCAAGCAAAACAAGTGATTTTTTTGAATAAATTTTTATCAAATTTTTTTGCCGGGCTTAGGTTTTTTAATTTCCTGAAAGGATCTAGAAAATAAGCTACTAAAAAAACAGAAAGCGGAGCCAGAGCTTGCCCGATAATGGCGCCGGCGGTTTTGTAAAGATATCCGAATCCTAAAATAAAAATAATTTTAGCGCCGGCTCGAACGAACTTAAGCAAAGATTGCCTGTTAAACTGGTGAATGCCGTTAAAATAATAGATATAAAAACTGGCCAAAGCGAAAGTGGGAATTATGAAAGTGGAAATTCGGAAAAGGGGAGCGAGAGTGGGGTCTTTCAACAATTTAGCGAAAAGGGGAGCTGACCAAAAATATAAAACTGACACAACGGCGATGATTAAAAATTGCAGCCAAGCAGCGTGTCGCTTGATATTTTTTACTTCTGGCTTGTTTGTTTTATAAATTTCACTTAGATATTTACTCATAGAAATCGGTATGCCACGGCCTATCAAAATGATTACCATTGTGGAAAAAACAATTACCAAGCTAAACCGGCCATAATCGGCCGGCCCTAAAAATCGTCCCAAGAAGGCGTGGATGATGTAGCCGGAAAAATTAAAAGCTAATTCCGCTAATGAGAGCCAAAATGATATTTTTAGGATGGGGCGCATGATTAGTTAATTAATTGAATTGATTGGAAAAGTATAAACTTTCCTAGAGTTCAACTCTTGGATTCTCCAAGAGTTGAACTCTAGACTAAGATTCTATAATATTTTTAATTTCTTCAAAAACTTCTTCCTTGCCCTGGCTGGCGTCTACTTGGTCAATGTGCCAACGTTCGCAGAAATAATTGTATAAACTTTCTTTTTCTTCCAGATATTTTTTATCCTGGTCAATTTGCCTGTCCCTTTCCATTATTTCTCCCGGGCTGATTTCCAAATAAATTCTTATTTCCGGCTGGATAAGGTATTTCTGGGCGGTTTTCAGCCACCAAGGATGGCTTTTAAAAGGAGGATTTTTCTTGCTTAAATAAAGAATATTAATTATCTGGTCAAAAAAGTAGCGGTCAAAGATAATGTAGTCAATTTCCTGATTTAAGTTTTTAGTCAAATAGAGGCTGCGGAAGCGGATGATATCAATAATAAGAAAAATTTTTCTTAGAAATATTTTAAATTTTCCCGACCGGGTAACTGATTTTTTTTCACCCGGTTTTTTATTTTTACTAAATAACTTATTGGCCAAAGAATATTCCACGCCGTGGAAATATCGGTAATTTTTAACCTGGGATTTGAAATAATCTTTCAGTTTTT
>CAYMRZ010000059.1:0-6977 GCA_964393045.1 uncultured Bdellovibrionales bacterium
CCTCCAGGGTGCCTGCTAATATTTTCAAATTTTCATTTTCTTTGGAGAAATTAGCTAGCACCTTCGGCGAACTAACTTCGTCCTGGCTGCCGTAAATAAAGGCTAATTGTCCTTCTAAATTCTTCGTGTCTATCTCCATTCCCGCTTCCTGAAAAGCCTTTTTGCCTAAAGTTTTCTTGACCACTTGCATATGGGCGCCGATTTCCCTTAATCGATTTCTTATTTCATTTAAATCTGAAACCGCCAAACCCTTAAAATCACAAATCACTACTGTCTTGCTGTCAGCGATTTCCTTGGATAAATTTTCTACAATTTCTTTTTTTTGCTTTAAATTCAACATAACTTTATCAGTTAAATATTAACGGGTTAAAAAATTAAAATATTCTTATACTATTCATATATTTTCCCGTTCTTAGGAATTAAAAAAACCTGCCTTTCCGCAGATTTCCAAACCAAGCTCAAAGCTTGATTGTAGGTCATCCTCGTTAGGACTTATGGCTGCCTAATGTCTGCGGAATATTTATATATTTGATTGTCACTCCCATCCTGCCTTGGCGGGGGGGATCTATTCAACTTTCTAATTTGGTGTCATTCCCGACCCCGATCGGGAATCTATTCAATTTCAAACGTAGTTATGATTATAACAAAGGATTATTTTCTGTCAAGCAAAAAAATATTTTTCCTATACAATATTATACCGATGAACATACCGATGAACATACCAAAAATTACTTCAGCTTTCTTATCTCTTTCATTAATTCTTTTAAGATATCTTTTTCCTTCACGGTTTTTATTACCCTGCCCTTAGCAAATATTGCCCCGCAATTTTTGCCGCCGGCGATGCCGACGTCCGCTTCCCGGGCTTCGCCCGGACCATTGACCACGCAGCCCATCACGGCTATTTTGATGGGTTTTTTAATATTTTTCACCGCTTCTTCTACTTGGCTGGTAAGCTTGTAAATATCAATTTGGGTCCGGCCGCAGGTAGGACAGGAGATAACTTCCGGCTTTTCCGGTTTTCGCAATTCCAGGGCTTGCAGAATTGACCAGCCGACCTTCACTTCTTCTTCCAGGGGAGCCGTTAAAGAAACTCGCAAAGTAGCGCCGATGCCTTCTTCTAAAAGAATGCCGATGCCGATG
Source organism: uncultured Bdellovibrionales bacterium (assembly GCA_964393045.1). GTDB lineage: Bacteria > Patescibacteriota > Minisyncoccia > Moranbacterales > DUUL01 > CAYMRZ01. The sequence goes on from CAYMRZ010000059.1 coordinate 1,141, forward strand.
GCATTTTTAAGGGATCCCATAAAAGCGGTTCCGGCATGGGTTACGCCCAGATGAAGCGGATAGTCCACTTTTTTAGCTAAAAGCCGATAAGCCTCCAACAGCGGTGGAACTGATTCGAATTTAATGGAAATTAAAATATTTTTAAAATTATATTTCTCTAAAATCCTAACATGCCTTAAAGCCGAGGCTACAGCTGCCTTGGGGGTAGGGCCGTATTTTTCTAATAAATCTTTCTGAATAGAGCCAGAATTAACACCAATACGGATAGGAATCTTCTTTTTCTTGCAAATTTCCACTACCGCTTTGACTTTTTCTTCTGAGCCAATGTTGCCCGGATTAATCCTGATTTTGTCAGCACCTTGCTTAGCGCATTCTATGGCCAAGCGGTAATCAAAATGAATATCTACTACCAAGGGAATTTTAATTTGTTTTTTTATTTTTCCCACTGCTTGAGCCGCTTTCATATCTGGCACTGCCACTCGAATAACTTCACAACCGGCTTTTTCTAAATTATGAATTTGTTTAACTGTAGCTTTAATATTGCGTGTATCAGTATCACACATTGACTGTACCCGCACTGGATTATCTCCTCCTAATTTATATGGTCCCACTTTGACCACTTTAGATTTATATTCCTTCATTTTGATATTGTTAAAAATAATGTAATCATATTTTGAAAATTATTCAACTGTAATAAAAAAATCCCTAAATTGTTTTTTTATTATAAATTTCGCTTTCTTTAGCTCTCGCTTATTTTTAAAAATTCCAAATACTGTCGGACCCTTTCCGCTAAGAGAAACGCCCACTGCTCCAAAAGAATGCAAAAATTTCTGCAAAATTTCAATAATGGGATATTTTTCCTTAGCTATCATTTCAAAATCATTGTAAAAAAAATCAGCTGAAAATTTCTTATTCTTTAAATTTTTTATTAATTTCAAAGAAATATTCTTTCTTTCTTTATTTTCCATAAAAAACGCCTTTTTATCCAATTCCCCATAAGCCCAAGGAGTGGAAATTTCTCCCGGAGGCTTTACAATTAATAAATTCAGCTTAGGAAAATTTTTGATTAATGATGTTTTTTCACCTGTTCCTTGAACATAAGCCGCCTGTCCTTTTCCTAAAAAAAACGGAATGTCTTTCCCTGTGCTGGCAGCCAATTCAATCAACTGTTTTCTTGCCAAAGGCTTTTTAAAATAATCATTCAGAGCCAAAAGAACGCTGGCGGCGTTAGAACTTCCGCCTCCCATCCCGGAGCACAAGGGAATATTTTTCTTAATTCTCACTTCTAAGCCAACCTTTTCTCCAGTTTTTTCAAAAAAAGCCTCGGCGATTTTCCAGATAGTGTTGTCTTTGCCGACAGGAACTTTTTTATCTTGGCAAATTATTCTAATTCCTTGAAAATTTTCATCCAAGATGATCTCCAATGAATCATAAAGCTTACCAAGCTTAATCATTATTGAACGAATTTCGTGAAAACCACTGGAGAGCTTTTTTATTACTTCCAAGGTCAAGTTTATCTTTGCTGGTGATTTTTTTAAAATTTTTTTCATTTCTTAATTAAACTCACAATGGCAAAAACCTGAATCCCTTCCCCTTTGCCAAAAGAAGTTAGGCTATCACCGGAAGAACTGTTTATGCCAATTCTTTCTTTGTTAATTTTCAAAAAATCAGCCAAATTATTTCTCATTTTTTTCTCCAGCGGTAAAATTTTGGGATATTTACATTCGAAACTGATTCCTAAATTATTTATTGTTAACTTTTTTTCCTTAATATGGCTCAAGGCTTTCTTGAGATATTCAGCACTGTTTGTTGTCCCTTGCTGGCACATTTTTCTTGCATAAGTATGAAAATCCGGATTGCCCAAAGCCTGCTCAATAGCCCGGCAAATTGCATGGATAACCACATCGCCGTCAGAATCCCCTTTTAGCCCTTTTTGTCCAGGCACTTTAATTCCTCCCAGCACCAATTTTTTTCCAAAATTGTCAGAAAACTGATGAGAATCCTGGCCCAATCCAACTAAAAACATTTTGATTATATTATTTATTAATTCTTTTTCTAAGACAGGAAGAGGCTTCAAGCGGGTTTAAATTTACCTTATCTGGGCTTTTAGCAATCAATTCCGCCAATTTCAAATCTTTCGGCGTAGTAATTTTGAAATTATTTTCACTAGCTTCTACAATTTTTACCGGCTTTTTCAGGCGCTCCACCAAGGAAACATCGTCTGTTCCTAAAAAATTATCCTTTCGGGCTTGTTGAAAAGCTTTCTTGGCTAGATTGAATTTTATTGTTTGAGGAGTTTGCATATTCCAAAGCTTGCTTCTGTCAATTACTCCCAAAGACATTCCTTCTTGGTCAACTTCCCGAATAGTGTCTTTGGTTTTGTGGGCTACTGCACAAGCGCCACACTTGCAAGCCTCTCTTATGGATAAGTCTATCTCCTGAGGAGTCACAAAGGGATTGGCGCCATTGTGAAAAACAACAATCAAATCGCCTTTGTCCTTGATGTTTTTATCCGCAAAATCAATGCCTTTTTCAGCCGAATACTGTCTTTCTTCTGCACCGACTATTACTTTGATAATTTTAGTGAAGTTGTATTTCTCAACAATATCCTTGAAAACATCCAAACCCTCTTTGTTCACTACCAAAATCACTCCGCCAATTTCTTTTGATTTTTCAAAATTCTGAAACGTACGACAAATCAAAGGCCGGCCCCTCAGCGGCAAAAGCGTCTTATTTTTTCCAGCCCCCATTCTTTTACCGGCTCCCGAGGCTAGAATAATAGCAATATTCATAGTGATATTCCTAAAAAATTTTACAAGCTATATTTTGCAAGCTTATTTTTTATTTCTTTATCTCCAATTTCAAAGCCTGGTTGAAAAATAATTTTTTCTGAATAATCAATATCTTTAAAATAAGCCAGCTGAGAGCGAAAATTTTTTTCATTAAATTCATCTTTAAAAATTTTGTGCGCTCTTTCTGCGATTGGCTTAATTGAACCTAAATTTTGTATTACAAAATATAAATCCACATAATCTTTCCATTTGGCACGCCTGCCTAAAGCATAGGCTTTCATTGCCGCTAAATCAGCAATATCAGGCATCGAAATTATTCCGTCTATCTCCTGGCTAAATTTTATCGAAAAAGGATAATTGAAAAAAGTAAGCTTAATTCCTTCAGCAACCAAAGTATATTCTTCAGCATTGTCAACTAAAACATTTTCGATTTTGCCAAATTTCAAGATCTTATTTCTTATAGCAGAAGTTTTTATCTCTACCGGGGATGCTAAGTCAAAATCTATCGATTGGCGATGCCCTAAATGCAAAGCAATAGCTGTCCCGCCCACTAAACCAAAATCGTCTGAAAAATATTTCAAATGATCAAAAATTTCGCTCTGTTTTTTTGATAAAATCTCTTTATGCATATTTTTTAAAGTATAATTCAAAATAATTTTTTATTTCCGGACGATAATTGCTTCTTTTTTGATAAGCTTTTTTTTCAAAAATCGACTTAACTTTTTTTATCCCTAGTATCTTTATTAACTGCTGAGTGTCTTCCCAATTTCCAAAATTCAAAATCGCCTCTACGATAGCTTCTTCGGAAAGGCTGTCTTTATCTTCCACATACCAAAAAAGATGCGGTTTGTTTTTCACAAATTCATGGATAGTCATAATAATATTATAGCATGAAAGCTACAATGGATCAAAAAAACGTACAGTCACCACTAAATGTTGACTGTACGGGAAAAATTTCCCAGAATATTTAACCTTTTAAAGAATACTTGCCTCTGAAAGCATCAAGTATACTTCCTCATTAAGATCTGAAAAGTCATCTTTCTTTAATTTTTTTACATTAATCCATTTTGGGATTTCAGGTTCGTCGTTTCTTATAAATTTTTTTTTGTTTGAAAGTATATCGCATCTATAAAAGAAGAGAAAAGCGTGAAAAGCTAAACTCTCTGGTTTGTAGTAAAAAAAATTTTCTTTAGCCAATAATAATTGTTTTATTTTTATTTTTAACCCTGCTTCTTCCATCACCTCTCTTCTCAGGGCTGACAATATTTTTTCACCTACTTCTACTCCCCCTCCTGGAAACCAAAGCTTACCGTTTCTCTTATTTTTCATTAACAACACTCTATTATTTTTTATAATTACCCCATAAACGCTTGGGCGGAAAAAAAAATTTTCCCTAGGGATAGAGACAGAATTCCCAAAATTGTCCTTGCATTTTATTTTTTTGTTGCTCATAACAAAGTTATAAATTTTATACCATAACTCTCCGTAGGCTTACTCTTGCAATGTCTCTTATTTTTAACAGAACAAAACCTCTCAGACACTAAAAATTTTTGCAGATGTCACACTAAAACAAAAAATTAAATCTTGCGCTAATACTCAAACTTGTGTGCCTAACCAGTAAGCAAAAGCCTAAAATTTTTCTGCAAAAGTGGATAAATTAAGGGCGTTATTATAATTATTATAACAACGCCCTTAGATTCTTTCAAGCCATTAAATCGACAAAACAAAGTTCGTCATCTGGCTTCCCGCTCATTGCTAGAGATCCGCTTATGCAACCACCGTAACATGTTTTCATATAAAATCCGCACTTATCGCATTTCTTACGATAATAATTTTGAAATTTTCGCAACGGTTCAGATTTTTTCCATATCTCCCTAAAACTTCTTCTAAAAACATTTCCGCAGTAAAAATTTTCCGAGAGATATCTGAGAAAATCACAAGGATAAAAATCACCATTATACTCAATGAAGCCATTCTTTCTGGCTGGGCAAGGCCAACTAAACATAAGAGAATGGTGATACTGTGCCTTTTCTCCCAAAATGTCAAAATAAGTATAAATTACCATATCAGAAAAAATATTTCGAAGCCTCACAACTTCCTTAACAGATTCAAACATTATTTCCCTATTAATAGCATATTTCTTATTAAACTGAATATCTTTGCCTATGGGACGAAATGGCAAAAAACTAACTTCCGCATCATACTTATAACCAATCTCGACAACATGTTCTATGGTATTCATAGTTAGTTTGGTTAAAACTGTATTTATCCTTCGTTTGATACTGATTTTTTTATGAGCCTTTTTCAACATGACAAGTGCTCTCTCGTATGAACCAGGTTTTCTCATGGCATCATGGGTTTTTTCTGTACCATCAATGCTAATAGCAAGAAAATTTGGTTCAGAATCAATTATTTGTTGTTGTCTATCGTCGCCATAAAAAGCATTAGTATTTACACCTAAATACAAGCCCTTCTTTTTGATGAAGCTTATAACAGGTAACAAATATGGAGAAATTCCTGGTTCATTCCCACAAATTCGAATTTCCAAAACACCCATATCCGTTAATTCGTTTATAACTTTAAAATAACAGTCTATCGAAGGTAATTGCGCTGGCTCATTCTCAGGTTTGTAGCAATGACCGCAATTAAGGTTACACTCTCTGGAAATTTCCATATACATTGCTATTGGAGCTGATAATCGTAATACTGAATCGCTCCTGTCTATGAAACAATAATCATATTTTTCTTTTGCATTTTTAAAATATTGCCCTAGAAATGATATGATTGCATCAGGCGTTTTATTCTCCAGGTTTAATTTTGTTTCTATAAAATAATGTTCTCTCGAGGCACTATCAAATAAGACATACCCAAAATTCTCCTTGCGAATTTTAATTTCCATTGCTTTGTCCCTCCTTTTTATATTGAAGTCAAAGAACTAAATCGCTTAATAGTAGTATTTATTATATTTTTTTGTCAAACTACGAAATTAAATCAAAAATTTTAGAAAAAATGGCTTCTGGAATTGAAAATATTCGATTTATTTTA
>CAYMRZ010000060.1:0-6946 GCA_964393045.1 uncultured Bdellovibrionales bacterium
TTAAAATTGGCTTACTTACCTTTATTTTACAATATTGGAAAATTTTGTCAAAACATTAGAAGAATAATAAAAAACACCCATTAAAATTGCAATTTCCCGCCTGAGACGGATTTGCAAAAACGGGTGTTTTTTGAAAAAATTAATTGACAAAAAAGACAAATATTGTTATTAATAAAAGAGTGAACAGCAATTTTAAAGCTGTAGAAAAATTTTAAAGACCAGGCTTTTGCCGCCTTTACAGAAAAGGACAAGCAAAAGCGCAGCCCCACTTTGAAGAGTGGATTTATTCATACCACAGTTTTGCAAAGTAATTTACAATTTACAATTTTCAATTTCCAATAAATTTTCAATAAAAATTTTTAGAATGCTTGCTTGTCGGCAAATAGGCAAATTTGTGAGTTGTAAATTTTAAAGTCGGGAGTTGCGAAATCTATAAGGGGAAAATTGAGGAGGAAAATTCTAAAAAATTTAAACATTTAAAAAACAACCCATGGAATACGAAATTAATTATTTAATCTTGCAGTCAAAAACTAGCCGTTTAAGGGAAATTCGCCAGGAAGTTAAAAAAATAATTGAAGCGACTGGAGTGAAGATTAAAAACGAGAAAGAATTTCTCAAAAGAAAACTGGCTTATGAAATTAATAAAGAAAAGTTTGGTTTTTATACTGTCTTAAGGTTGGAAATTGAAGAAAAATATCAAGAGGCGATTGATAAGATAAAAAGAAAAATGAACTTAGCTTCTGATGTGGCCAGATATATCATTATTAACGCTGAGGAACTTCCCTCCTTGGAGGCCTTGGATTATAAGCAAGAAGATCGAGAAAAAAAAGATCAAACGGAAAAAGAAGGAGAAGAGAAAGTTAAAAAGGAAGAAGCAGAGAAAATTGTAGCTGAAGATAAAAAGGAATTTAAAGAAACACCAGAAAGAAGCCAAGCGCTGGAGAAAGAAGGCGAAGCAGTCGAAGATAAAAAAGATGTAAGCTTGGATGAAAAATTGGATGAAAAAGAAGAAGAAAAAGAAGAAGAAAAAGAAGAGAAAACAAAAGAAATTAGCCAAGAGGATGCCCAAAAGCAACTAGAGGGAAAGAAAAAAAAGGAAGAAAAAAAAGAGAAAAACGGCAAAAAGAAAAAGGATGAGAGGGTTTCCCTGGATGAGCTAGATGATAAATTAGATGAAATCTTAAATATATAATTATTAATTAAACAAAATGGACCTTAATAAAGTAATGCTAATTGGCAACATTACCAATGATATTCAAACAAGAACTACTCAAAATGGGCAATCCGTAGCTACTTTTAGTGTTGCCACTAACCGGCGCTGGAAAGACCAGGCTACCGGAGAGCTGAAAGAAGATGCCCAGTTTCATAATATTGTAGCTTGGGGAAGATTGGGAGAGATCTGCAACCAATATATGGGCAAAGGCAAGAAAATTTTTATTGAAGGAAGGATTCAAACCAGAAGTTGGGACGATCAGCAAAGCGGGCAAAAAAAGTATTTTACGGAAGTAGTAGCAGAAAATATTATTATGCTCGATAAGAAAGGCGAATCAAGCGGAGGAGAAGCCAACAGCAATCCAGGCAATTCAGGCAATAATTCCAAGCCGGAAAATAACAACCAAAAGCAATCCCCTTCTCAACAAAATGAAGAAATTCCCACTATCGATATAAATGAAGACCAAGATGAAATAAAAGTTAAAGACATACCCTTTTAAAATTATTAAATACTTAATATGAACCAAAAAAGCCGGAAGGAATGTTATTTTTGTTCTAATAATGTGGATAAACTAGACTACAAAGACGTAATTTTACTTCGCAAGTTTATTAATACTTCGGGTAAGATTTTTTCTAGAAAAAAAAGCGGGAATTGCATGAAACACCAGAGATTAGTGGCAAAAAATATCAAAAGAGCCAGAATAATTGGGCTTTTGCCTTTTTCTGCTAGGTAAAAAATTATGCTTTCAATCAACGATATAAAAATTGGAGAATACATTGTTTTTAATGGCGACCCTTGCAAGGTTATTTCTTGCCAGCATTCAAAAATGGGGCGGGCAGGGGCGGTGTTAAGAACTAAACTCAAGAATTTTATTAGTGGAGCAATAATCAACCATACTTTTCAAGGATCTGAAAGCATTCCTCAGGCTGATTTAGAAACGAAAAAAGCCCAGTACCTTTATAAGAGCAGCAATTTTTTTGTTTTTATGGACAGTGCCAGTTATGAACAATTTGAAGTAGCAAAGGAAAATGTTGGAGAGAAAGAAGATTTTTTGTTGGAAGGTTGTGAAGCAGAAGGGATTTGCTATGAAAATGAAGTTATTGGGATTACATTACCCGTCAAGATGAATTTTAAAGTTATAGAAGCTCCTCCCGGGTTAAAAGGAAATACTGCCGATGGAGGAAGCAAGCAGGTTAAAATAGAGACAGGAATAAAAATAAGCGTCCCCCTTTTTATCAAGGAGGGAGACATTATTAAGGTTAATACTGAAAAAAGAGAATATTGCGGAAGAGTTAATTAGAATTATTTTGATTTTTTAGCTTTGGCAAAAGGCTTTCTCCGGACATACAGGAAGTCTTTTTAATTTGCATTAAATCTAAGATGGTTGGGGCAACATCAGCCAAAATTCCCTCTATTTGGTTTTCTCTGACATTAAGAGGGTTGGAAAAATGATTGGCAGGATTAACATACCAAAGCGGTACCGGATTCTTTGAATGTTCAGTAAGAGGCTCTCCTGTTTTCATATTAATCATCTCTTCGACATTGCCATGGTCAGCTGTTATTAGCAGACAGCCCCCCTTTTTTAAAACTTTTTTAACCAACCTTCCCAAGCAATTATCCACCTTTTCCAAGGCTTTTACAGCAGCTTGAATATTCCCAGTATGTCCCACCATATCAGGATTGGCATAATTAACTAAAATAAAATCATAAATATTTTTATTTATCTTTTCTAATAATTTTTTTGTTATTTTTTCCGCGCTCATTTCAGGACAATCAGCATAAGAGGGAGTGTTTTTGGAAGGAACTAATTCCCAATCTTCTCCGGGAAATGGTTTTTCCTTGCCGCCGTTAAAAAAATAAGTTACGTGGGCATATTTTTCTGTCTCCGCGATGCGGAGTTGCCTTTTAGCGTTTTTTGCCAAAACTTCTCCCAGGCAAGTTTCTATTTTTTTTACTGGAAAAACCACCTGGGCATTAATTTTCTTTTCATATTCCACCATAGTGACTAGGCTTATGTCAGGCCTTTTTTCGACAGCCTTGCTGAATCGATTAAAATTTTTATTGCTTAAAGCTTTGGCCATCTGCCGAGCGCGATCTTTGCGAAAATTATAAAAAATAACCGTATCATTGTCATTTAATTTGCCGACAGGGCTGCCTTTGTCATTGGTTATAACTACGGGCTTGATATATTCATCATAAACTCCATTTTTGTATTGCCTTTTAATCGCCTCAACGGGCCCTTTTCCTTTTATTCCTTCTCCATTTGCTATAGCTAAATAAGCTTTTTCTATCCGGTCGTAGTTTTTATTTCTATCCATAGCATAATATCTTCCGGAAATAGTGGCAATTTTACCGGTGCCAAGCTCATTAATTTTTTCTTGTAAATTTTTTATAAAATTTATTCCTTCTTCAGGAGAAGTATCCCGGCCGTCAGTGACTACATGTATGCAAACATCTTTTATTTTTTCTTGCTTTGCAAGATTTAGCAGGGCGAATAAATGGTTAATATGTGAATGGACGGCGCCGTCGCTTGTTAGGCCTAGCAAGTGAAGAGTTGAATTATTTTTTTTCACTGAATTTAAAGCATTTAGAAGAATTTCATTGGAAAAAAAATTTCCATTTTCAATAGCTAAAGTTATTCGGGGAAGATATTGATAGATAACTTGTCCGCTCCCTAGGGCCTGGTGGCCCACTTCAGAATTTCCCTCTTCTCCCCAAGGTATGCCTACGGCTATTCCAGAAGCCTGTAGCAGCACTTTAGGATAGTATTGGTCAAGTCTTTTAATATTGGGCAAACTGGCTTGGCTAACAGCGTTTCCCCTGGTTTCCTCGCTATGGCCCAGTCCATCTAAAATCACTAAGACTATGGGTTTAGGTATTTTCATAATTGGAAATAATTTAAAACTTATGTTATTTTTTATTTTATCACCATTTTACTCCCGGGCAAACTTTTAAAAACTTTGACATTTTCTCAAAAGATGTTTAAATTATTTAAAGGGCTTAAGGAGAAGCAAATTAAAAGAAATTAATGCCCAGGTTTATATAATTGTTAATTATTCGCAAACGGTTGCAAGATTATCGAGAAAAACAACAACTACTTTTTTATAAGCAAGTTAAAATAATCCTAAAGCAAAAATAGAGGTTAATAGCTCATTTTTATTTTGCAGCAGTTTGTTTTTTGAAAAAATGAACTTATTTATTATTGGAGCCATCTCTTTGGCAATCGGAATTTTTTTAGGCTACTTAGCCCGGAAATTTATTCTGAAAAACAAAGTAGATAATGCAGAAGCTAAAGTTTCTAAATCTTTGGAAGACGCTAAAAACAAATCAAAAGAAATACTCTATGAAGCAAAAGATAAAGCGGTAAAGATTTTAGAAGAAACCAAAAAAGAAGAATTTAAGAGGAGGGAAGAGATAAGAAAAATGGAGAATAGGCTAGAACAGAAAGAAAAACAGCTGGACAATCGTTACAACAAGGTTGGAAAAAAAGAAAGAGAGCTTCAGCATAAAGCTAGTGAAATTAAAAACATAAGGCAGGAAGTACTTCAAATCAAAGATCAGCAAAAAGAAAAACTGGAAAAAATTTCTAATCTTACCAAAGAAGAAGCAAAAAAAATCCTTTTGGGACTGATAGAAAAAGAAAACAGTGATGAGCTAGCCAAAGCAGTAGCTAAAATTGAAAAGGAGAAAAAAGAAGAATTGGAGAATAAAGCAAAAGACGTCATGACTATGGCAATGCAGCGTTATGCCGGATCGCATGCAGCTGAAACTACGGCTGCTACTGTTACTATTCCCTCTGATGAGATTAAGGGGCGGATAATTGGCCGAGAAGGGCGTAATATTAAAGCCTTGGAAAAACTTACCGGAGCAGAGATTATTGTAGATGATACTCCGGAAGCAATTGTTATTTCCAGTTTTGATCCTTTGCGCAGGGAAGTTACCAAGCAATCCCTGGAATATTTAATCGAAGATGGAAGAATTCATCCTACTAAGATTGAAGAATCAGTGGAAAAAGCTAAAGAACAAGTGAATGATAAAATAAGGGAAGCTGGAGAGGCGGCCGTAAATGATGTCGGAATAGCCAGCATAGATCCCAAATTGGCTCATATCTTGGGGAGGCTCCGTTATCGAACCAGTTATGGACAAAATGTCTTACTCCATTCCTTGGAAGTAGCCCATCTATCAGGCGCTATTGCCGCTGAATTGGGGCTGGATGTGGTTATGGCTAAAAAAGCGGGCTTGTTTCATGATATAGGCAAGGCAGTTGATCAGGAAGTCCAAGGCACTCACGTAGAGATTGGCGTAAATATATTAAATAAATTTAACCAGCCGAAAGAAATAATTGATGCCGTAAAATCCCACCACGAAGATTATCCCTTCCAGAGCGCTTTGAGTTTTGTGGTAGCGGCGGCGGACGCTTTAAGCGCTTCGCGTCCAGGTGCCAGAAAAGACACTTTAGAAAAATATTTAAAACGGCTAGAGGACTTGGAAAACCTAGTTAATTCTTTTGGAGAAGTGGAGAAATGCTTTGCTATTCAAGCCGGAAGGGAAATCAGAGTTTTTGTTGATCCAGAAAAAATTGATGATTTAGCTACCATCAAATTAGCTAAAAAAATTGCTAAAACCATAGAGAAAGAATTGAATTATCCTGGAGAAATAAAAGTGAATCTTTTAAGGGAAACTAAATCTGTGGAATATGCTAGATAGAAAAACTTGTAAAAATAAGCAATTTTGTATTAAAATTAGTCTAGACATAAACAAGCAAGGTTAAAAATTATACAAACAATATAAATAAAAATTAATTATAGAACGGAGGTGAAACAATGAATAAAAGCGAATTTGTAAATGCTATTTCTTCAAAAACAGGTCTTAGCAAAAAAGACGCTGAAGCAGCAGTCGAAGCTTTCACTGATACTATTACCGGTGAACTTCAAAAGGAAGGGGCAGTTGCTTTAACTGGCTTTGGCACTTTTAGCGTATCGCATAGAGCCGCCAGAAACGGAATCAATCCTTTAACTAAGGAAAAAATTAAAATTCCAGCCGTTAAGGTTCCTAAATTTAAAGCTGGAAAAACTCTGAAGGATGCAGTTAAAAAATAGATACTTTTTACATTCTGTCAAAAACCCCTTTTTATAAAATAGGGGTTTTTGATTTTTATTTTAATTCGTGTATTATTATATTAAGAAAGCTTTAAAAATATTTTTATAAATAAAAAAATAACAAAAAACAAAATGATAAATTATTATAAAAAAATAAAACTAGCTACCAAACAACAACTTGATTTTATTGATATCACAGAAGAAGTGAAAGAAGTTGTGGAAGAATCAAAGGTTAAGAAAGGCCAAGTAGTTATCTTTTCTCCTCATACTACCGCCTCCATAGTAATAAATCATAACGAACCATTGTTGCTTCAGGATTTGGGAAGAATCCTTTATAGCATAGCTCCTATTGATGAGCGCTATAACCATGATATTTTTGAATTATCAAAAAAGAACGCTTCTGACGGAAGAAGCAATGGTCACAGCCATTGTAAAAATGTTATTTTAGGTTGTAGTCAAAATTTGATAATTGAAGACGGAGAAATGCTTTTGGGAGATAGGCAAAGTATTTTTTTTACAGAATTAGATGGAGGGAGGAAACGAGATTATGTTATTCAAATTATGGGGGAGTAGCCAGTTGGAATTTTTTAATTTTTAATTTTTCTAATTTTATAAATATTTTCTAATTTTTAAT
>CAYMRZ010000061.1:0-6606 GCA_964393045.1 uncultured Bdellovibrionales bacterium
ATTATATTTATTTAATGATAGCCTATTTTTAATAATTTAACAATTTTTTTATCTCTTGCCTAATTTCTTATGGTATACCAAGGAATTTCAACCATGCCTTCTGTGTCCAAAACGCTCATTCCTACATTATCCCAGACTCCTCTCTTTTGGTCAAAAGCCCAAAATGCCGGGAATCTTAACATTTGGTTTTCTATAAGAAATTTTCTGTCAATCGGATATTTTCCTTTTTGGGAAGTGTCTACTAAAAATTCCATATCTTCTTTTGTCAACGGTTCCTCATAGATCTGATCTGTATTTTTCCACAGCTCTTCCATGTGGGGAATTTTATAAGTTATAATCATGGGATTGTCTTTTCTAATATATAATTCCTGGCCACCCTTGGAAAAAAATTGGATATAAGGCATGCCATATGTTTTCATTATGTCTCCAGCATACCCCATAACTTGATCAAAAGTATCTACCGTAAGAATACTGCTAGTGTCTGTATCCCGGTCAAATTCGTAAAGATAAACATCTACTCCCCCCTTAAAAGAATTCCCGCTTCGGTCAATAATGGCATCCATGGGTATTTTATATTTTGTTCGAGAAGTTTTGATAATAAAATTATTTCCCAAAACTTTATTGTTTCCCCCGGTTACTGTTCTGTCAACATTATCAATAGTAACAATACTGATGGGAGCGTTTAAAACAAAATTCGCATTTTTATATCGGTAAAATTTGCTGGAAGATTCCAAAACATAAAAAGCTGCGATTCCATCGGAAAAATTTCTTTTCCAAGCCTTGAGCCTTATTTTGTCAAGATTTTTAGCCTTAAAGTTTAATTTAAAATTTCCTCTGCTGTCTGTTTGGGCAATAATCCTTTTTTCTGGAAAATTTAATACTTCTATATTAGCATCCTGGATAGGCTGATTGTTTCCGTCCCTCACTGTTCCATTTGCTTCCACTTCTATATCTCCCTCGCATCTTTCATTGAATTTTTGGCAAATTAAATTGTCTATTTCCTTCTTTTTCTCATAATCTCCTGTTATCTCATAAATATGGGCCAAACAAAACAAATCATCTTTGTTTCTAATGGTTCCATCTTGATAACCCGCCTCTAATTTATCTTTCATATTTAAGAAATTGCCATCAAAATGGTGTAAATCATTGTGGCACTGCAAAGAAGCAGGCAATTCATCTTCAGGCGTAACCATGATATTCTCTTTGTCGACTATTCGAGCTGTTCTCAAGTCATTGCAAAATGCTTCTACATCCTGGGGATCAAGTTTGCTATTAGCAAAACTATTTAAATCAAAATGAATGATGTCTTGCCCATGATGCTCAGAAGGTAAGACGAAATAAAAATCTTTTTTGTCTTTATACCTTAATTCTGGAATAGAATTTACGCAATCTAGCAATCCTTGCATCCTTTCTTCAAATCTCCTAGCCTCCTCCTCTTTTGCCTCTTCTGCCTGTTCTTTATTGATCCTGCCTTCGCCAAGGCGATTGGGGAAAAAATAATCAAAAACTGCGTAAAAAAATAAGCCTAATATAAACAACAAGCTTGCCCAAATTATAAAATATAAAAATTTCCTCATTTTATTTTTATTTACTTTTTTTCTACCGAAAGTGTCTTTTGTTTTTTGCAATTGTAAAATATAAAAAAGTAATTTTTTATTATTTCACGAATAGCCTAAAATATCAAAACATCAGCTTTCTAAAATCTGGCATTCTCGCTAATGGTAAATTTCTTTTTTATTGATCGGCTGCCCCGCTCCCTTAGCTCTTTTACTTTATCCTTATCCCTCCTTATCTGGGCCTTCATAGCCTCATCGGCTTGGTCGGTAGCATTCATTAAATTTTTGTCACTTTTTCTGGCACGATATAAGTTGTGGGGAGTCTTAATCATAATTTCTACGGTAAAAAAACCTTTTTTGTCCTGCGCAACTTCCACTTCGTAAGTTAATTCATTTTCCGAATAATTTTTTAATAGTTTGCCGATTCTCTCCGCTTTTTGCTCCAAATAACTCTTTTCTGCATCATTCAGCTTTACTGAATTAAATAAATAACGGATTTCCATAAGTTGAAATTAATTATTATATTAGCTTAGTTGGCTTAGCTGGCTTAATTAGCTTCGCTAGATATTCAAGAAAGGTTTTAAAAATCGTTTATAACTATTCTATGGTTTACTACATTATAAAACTATTTCTATTTCTTCTTGCAATTGTACCCCGAATTGATTCCTCACCTTTTGCTTAACAAGGCTCATTAATATAATCACGTCTTCCGTGCTGGCCTCTCCAAGATTGATTATAAAATTGGCTTGTTTTTCACTGATTTTTGCTCCACCAATTTTTTTACCTTTCAACCCGCAACTCTCAATCAGCCATCCGGCCGGCACTCTGTCATTTTTGCATTCAAGGCCGGTATCCTGTTCAAATTTTTCTGCCAATTCGGGACTGACCTTGGGATTTTTAAAAACGCTGCCCGCCGAAGGATATTTCGATGGCTGTTTGCTCTTTCTTTTTGTCAAAATTGCTTGCATTTTTTTTCCTATTTCACTTTCATTCCCTTTAGCCAGCTCCAATTTAATTTCCCAAATTATAAAATCCCTCTCTTGCTTCAAAACACTGTCCCGATAGCCAAACCGGCATTCCGTTTTGCTAAGCTCCGTTATTTCTAAATTATCCACTTCCGTTCTCAAAATTTTGATCTTCTCCACTGAATCCGCCATTTCTTCTCCAAAAGCGCCGGCGTTCCCCCGCACTGCTCCACCGGCCGTTCCCGGAATGCCTGCCGCCCATTCCAAGCCGCTCAAACCATTTTTTCGGGCAAAATTAACCAGTTTGGCCAAGCTTACTCCCGCCCCACAAACAATCTTAACTCCCTCCGTTTCCATTTTTTTAGAAGAGAGGTTAGAGAGAGTTTTATGGTTATTCATGAGTCTTAATTCATGATTCATAATTCTGACAACTAATCCGTCAAACCCCTTGTCACTAAATAAGATATTGCTGCCTCCACCAAGAATAAAAACTCTTTGCTTCTTCTCCTGCGCCCAATTCAAAGCTTCCTTTAGTTCTTCCATTTTTTCACAATTGCAAAAATATTTCGCCGGTCCGCCGATTCTGAAAGTAGAATAATCTTTTAATGGAATATTTTCTTCTATTTTCAAAAAGTGTATTAAAAAATTACGAACTAAATAATTTATAAATCCTTAACATTTTAAATTCCTAGTTTTTTAGAATTCTCAATGTCTCTTCAGCACATTTTTTCCAACTGAAATTTTTCAATCGCTCACGGCCTTTTTCTATTAATTCCATTCTACGATTTTTATCCTTTAAAAGCAACTCTATTTTTCCCGCTAAATCAGCGGATTTTTTTGTTTCAAATTTCTCCACTGCCTCGCCGCCAACTTCTCTCAGACTGGAATTGTCAGCCGCTATCACTGGCGTCCCGGCTGCCCAAGCTTCCAGAATTGGCATGCCAAAGCCTTCGTATAAGGAGGGCAAAACAAAAATTTCCGCATTTTTATATAATTCAGCTATCTCCTTGAAAGAAATTTGTCCAGTTAAAATTATATCATTGCTAAATTCAGAATTTTTTATTCTCTCCAGAATCGGCTCCGCCTGCCAAGCCGGCGGCCCAGCAATAACCAATTTTAAACCATTATTGTATTTCCTCCCCTTAGAAAGGGAGAGCCTGCCTGCCGGTAGGCAGGGGTTAAGGCGGAGTTGATTTTCCCGAACTTTAATTGCTTCAAAAGCTTTCACTAACGTAATTAAATTTTTTCTTGGCTGAATAGCACCCAGATATAAAATATAGTTGGTAGTTTGCCCGCCTGCAACGCTATGCGCAGCATTGCGGGCAGGTAGTTTGTAGTTTGTAGTAAAAATTTTAAGTTCTGAATTATGGTTTTGAGCTTTAAGATTTGAACTTTGAGATTTTCCAATCCCGTGATAAATTACTTCTATTTTCTCCGGTTTAATTTTTGGATAAAACTTTAGGATATCCTTTTTAGTAGACTGAGAAACAGCGATGATCTTAGTAGAATTTTCCACAGCAAAATCGGTGAATAAATTGAGTTTGAACCGGTCGCTTCGCGGAAAATGTTCCGGAAAAATTTTAAAGGCCAAGTCATGAATTGTCACTGTGGTTTTAATTTTCTTTTTAATTAAGTATGGCATTTGTTGAATTGGCATCCACAAGACATCCGGCTTGTCCTGCAACAGCTCATAAGCCAAGCGGGTTTGGGTCCACCAGGCTTTATAAGGAATCTTCCTTTCAATATAATTTTCGTAAAATTTTGGCTTTAGCAGTGGGTTGAAGTCTTTTCGGTGATAAAGCAAAAACTGGTCTGATGGAGAAATTTTTCCCAGCCAAAAAAGCAAATTTTTTATGTAAACCCGGGTCCCGTCAATTCTCTTATTATCCAGATCAGCACAGTTAATTGCAATTTTCATTTTTTAGTTTAGAATAAAATACTAGCCTATTTTTAATTATAACAGCTATTTTTATTTTAAAAAATTATTCCCACTTAATGGGTTGCTAGCAACAGAGTTGCTTTACAAACTTTCTCTACTTTGCGAACTTTTTTCACTTTCTTCACTTGATAAACTTTCTAACTTTTTCTTCTTTCTTACTTGCTAACTTTTAAACTCAAACTCATGTCCCGCCGCATTGAAAAAATAAATGAATTAATTCGGGAACACCTCTCCCAAATTCTTCAAAAAGAGCTTTCCTTGAAAAAAGGCGTATTGGTGACTATCTTCAAAGTGGATACCGCCAGGGATTTAAGCCAAGCCAAAGTTTATGTAAGCGTTTTCCCTTTCAAGGAAAAACAATATGCCTTAAAAACTCTTCAAAAGGAAGTTTTTGGCTTGCAAAAAAAATTAAATGAAAAAATGCAGACTAAAATTCTTCCCAAAATCATTTTTTTGGCAGATGATTCCCAGGAAAAGCTTTCTGACTTGGAAAAAATTTTCGAAAAAATAAAAACAGAAAAGTAATTCTGTCTATAAGTTAGAATTACTGAATTTTTAATACTTAGAAAATCAGCATATTGAGTTCAAAATATTCGATCTTGTTTTTTCAATTAAAAACTTAGCCGCTATGGGCTTGAAGCCTCTAAGTTGAATTAGAGCTAAAAGTCAAATTTTCTAAGTTTAACCATCCTTGATGAGAAAAATATCTTAGGGGGAGCGCAGGATAAAAAGCCAGATGTGCTATTTTTATTTGAGAGGAAAAAGTTAAATATTATTTGATTATAAGTGGGCGACCGGTTCCTGGGATATTTTTCGAAGCAAGATGGTTGAACTTGGATCAAAAGATGAGCAGCAACTGAAAATTCTTGCGCTAAGGCGCATAGTTTAAGCTAGCAGTCGAAATTAATTAAAAAATATTTTAAAATCTTAAATTTAAAACTTAAAATTAATTTTTTCATTCACCCTTGATATCTTTTAAAAACTATGCTATCATCCTTTCTTAATTTTTTATTATTATTAGAAACTCAGTGGCAGAAATTCTTACCTCAAAATTTGAACAGCTGAAATTGCTTATCAAGGAGATAAAAAAACCCTTGTTGGTTATCCACCCCGGGCCAGATGCAGACGCCCTGGGATGTGTTTTTGCTTTAAAAGATTATTTGGTTTCAAGAAAAATTCAGCCTAAAATCTATTGCATTGACCGCCCCGGCAATAACCTTTCCCAACTTTTTCCTGCAAGCGAAATCTGTAACCACTATAGCCTGAAATCCCATGATGGCATTATTTTTTTAGACCGGGGAGATGTTTATTATAAACTGGGCTTTGATCAGGAAATAGATAAAAATCCAAGTTATAAAAAATTAAAGATTATTAATATCGACCATCACTCCCACACTTTTATTCCTGGGAAGGTAAACATAATTGATACCCAGGCCAGTGCTACCTGCGAAATTATTTTCCGCTTTTTTGACTATATCGACTATTCGATTAAGCCCCAAATTGCCCAATTCTTACTCAATGGAATTTTTGCCGATACCGGCGGCTTCCGCCACAACAACACTTCTCCTAAGGCGCTGGAGATTTCTGCGGAACTGCTGAAAAAGGGCGCTAACCTGTCAAAAATTAACCGGGGACTTTTTACCAAAAAATCTATCGGCGCCCTCAAGCTCTGGGCAATTGCCTTGGAAAGAGCCAAAATCAACTCCAAAACCGGCATGGTAGTTTCTTTTATTACCAAGGAAGACCTGCGGCGCTGCGGCGCCAATGAAAGCGACATTTCCGGCATTTCAGAAATCCTTAATACTATCGCCGATTCTAACTTCTCTCTGGTTCTCTCCGAGCAAAAACAAAACCGCGTCAAAGCCAGTTTGCGCAGCGAAGAATACAAGGGGGTAGATGTTTCCAAGATCGCCCGCCACTTCAAGGGCGGCGGCCACAAGCTGGCCAGCGGATTTGAAATCAAAGGCAAACTCAAACAGATCGGCAACAGCTGGATTATTGAGTAGAGATTCTTTGCCACAGATTTAAGCAGATTAAATGCAGATTCACACTGAAAAATATTTTATAAGTTCAATATACGCACTTAAAATAGAGGCCTCTATAGAGGCCTCTATTTTTTTAGAAATAATTTTATCCCCCGGAAAGA
>CAYMRZ010000062.1:0-6495 GCA_964393045.1 uncultured Bdellovibrionales bacterium
AATGACCCGATGCTCGCCGGCATAACCGATATATTGCATAAAATTTTTCAGGTCTTTGAGTAATTTCATCTGTTCATCCTTGGGTCGGCTGGCTAATTTTATTTTAGCTTCTTCCAAGTCTTCAGCCTGGGAAAGAAGCTGAGCAATTTTTTTGGTATGCATTTTTTTGTTTTTGAATTATGAATTAAGGTTAGATTGTTACATTGTTAAATTGTTAAATTGCCAGAAAAAAGTGCCTACCCCGCTTGCCAGAAATTGACATCTAGTCAAGGCTGGTTAAATTTTTTTTCTATTTAACCGGAGCCTGCTTCACCTCTCGAAGACGGGTTACTGAGCAATTTACATATTGTTTTTATTTAATATTTATAATTTCTATTATTTGTAGTAAAAAACTTAATGCTACCAATCCTATCCCAAGCTTACTCATTATTTTATACTTTTTGCCCCTCTTTTTTTCTTCTTCATCTTTTTGCTCAGCAATTATATGTATATGACCCTCTGGATCAATTTTGGGAGGTAAACCAAAAAAATACAAAAAGACTGCGCCAGTTAAACCAGAAAACGCGCTCAGGAAATCCATATTTGACAACATTAAATAATAGTCCATTTGAATTTTGTATAATTTATTAATTACTAAAAATTTTTTCTATAAGCTCAAATCCTTGATTCGTGAAAGACATTATTTAAAAAATTGCTTAACAAAAATTATTCAAACAATTACGATTTCAAGCTTTTCATTTTTTCATCGATTTCATCGTATAATTCCAAACCAGCTTTTTCAAAAACCTTTAATAAATCTTCATAAGTATTTTTTCCACCTAAAAAATCCCAAAATTCTTTACCCACAAGTACCTCTTTTTTCAAATCAAAAAGTCCCTGTAGTGTCCATCTTTCATATAGCTCTGGTTCATAAGGATTATAAGGGATAGCAACTATAGTTTTTATTTTGGCTTTTTCGTCCTGACTTCCTCTTATTGCCACCCAGTCCAGTAGTTGTTTTTTTATTCCAGTAAATTCATCTATATTAGGCTTGGCCGATTTTAATTCAAAATAATATTCGGCTCCATTTTTCATTTCTGCAAACAAATCAACTCTTTTCTCGATTTTTTTACCTCTGTTACCACTTTTAACTGAAGAAAGAACCTCTTTCGTTTCTTTTGTTTTATCTGGTTTACGAGCAGAAGAACGTAAATCTCTCATTATTGTATCTATAGCAAGCACTGCCTCACTACTAATATAACCATTGAGTCCCCTGTATTGACCAACTGTTTTATTAGCATAAGGACTTACTATAATAGCACCAACTTGTTCAAAAATCGATGTTCCAAGCGTTGTATTTACTGAGTGAATAAAGGAAAATAAAGCCATCCTGTCTTTCCCTAATAATCTATAATGAAAAGGCATGGCTTTAGTCTCTGGATTATAATTCTCTAATTTTTTTCTAATTTTTTCAATTAAATATTGTTTTATTTCCTCCTCTTGTTTTTTGTTTAGAGCCATTGTGTTTATTTATTTTTAAAATGAAAAATTATTTCTGAATAAGGATTTTTATTTCTTTCTGTCCTATTAAGTACCGGGCGCTTATATTTATTAATTATTTTGAGACCAGCTTTTTCTGCAATTTTTGGATATAAATTCCATTTATCATTTGCAACTAAAAAAATATTAAAATTGTTAATAAGAAATTTCTTAGAATTCAATAAGACTTTTGTTATACCATCTATATAAGAATTTCTAGCTTCTCTTCCTTGTCCTTTATAAAGAGGCCCTATTTCTAGACCATCTCTTCTTTTAAAACCGAAAAGGTCATAAGCGTAGGCGTGTTGTTCATGATAATCTATTTGCCCAACATAAGGAGGAGAAGAAAAAATTCCTTGAATCTTTCTTTTTTTTATTAGTTTATAAAAATCCTTATTTGTTGATTTTAACTCATTTAGAATATCAATGTTTCTTGAATCTCCAACTATCGATATCCAGTTTGCATCAGTTTTTATATTTTGAAAATCCTCTATTCTCCTTAAAGTGTCTTTAGCGTATCTATTAAACCAATACTTAATAGAAAAAAGTGGTTTACAGATTTTTTTATGTTTCCAACAATAATAAGTAGTAAGTTGCGGTTCTTTAAGAGTTGCCAAATCCGAATGAGTTGTTGCTCTACAAGAGCGGATTGTCCTGCTTAATATAACAGCTAGAACCCTCTTGTTTTTTTTGTCTTTCATTTTTTTTATATAATCAAATGCATGGTCAACTTCTTTTCTTACGCTTTTTGCATACCATTTGTCCAAAAAAGTTTTATTATCCTTTTGTTTTAACTCTATTTTGTATTTTGATACTAAATTGTTATAAATTTTAAAAAATTCCTTCTCCTTCTTTTTAGAGTAATCGTCTTCATTTATTTTTCCACTATAAATTCTTCTTTTAAAATCTGGTGAAGGAAAATTTTTATTATTAAATTTAGAGAGCTTTAGATGAAGTTCTTTTTCAAATATTCCTATATTTTTATCAACTTCTATTTTATTAATGATTGAGTTCATGTTATGAATTTCCTTCTTAAGCAGCTCTAAATTATAATCTAAAAGTTTAGTGTCAGCCATCATGCAGTTGAAATGAGAGATATCAACTCCTATGGAATGAATGCCAAGTTCATTCGCTTGTACTAGAGTTGTCCCTGAGCCAGAAAAAGGATCTAGTATTATATCTCCCTTTTTAAAAAAAGTATTTTTTTTAAAATAATCGGTGTGGTCGTCTATAAAATATTCTACCAATTGAGGTATGAATTTACCCTTATATGGATGCAACCTATGAACATGTTTTGTTGTATCTTTTTCATGTAAATGATCGAAAGAAAGTCGCCAATTAAGATCATTGCCTAATTTTTTTTTCCACTCATTTTCTCTTTTTCCGTTAAATGATTGGTAATATTTTTTTAAATCATCAACATGCACTTGGGTATTTCCATTCTTCCCATACTTTTTGACTTTCCCGTATTGTATTAGATAGGAGATATTAGACTTACTAATATTGCGACCCAGAAAAGAACTTGCCCAATCGCATGCTTCTTTCAATGTTAATAATTGTTTAGTAGTTGCTAGGCTCATTTTTATTTTTTATTTTATAGTTTTTATTTATAATATTATTCTAATGATATTATATCATCATAAAATCCCCTGTCAAGAGTTTTTTATGAAAAATTTTAAAATCCTTTATTTACCTTCAATCTACTACCAAAAGGCCACGGGATCAAATCTTGATATACTTACTTTAAGCCAACAGCAATAAAAAATCCTGCACCCCAAAAACTACGCCCTGCACTTATCAATCTATATTATACCACAAAAACTTTATTCTTAAAAACTCAAGCCTGTCTGCCGGTAGGTAGGTATTTAAGGATGTTTTTGTTGTTGCTTCCTTATTTACTCCACTAAAAATTGCATTTTATCCGCCTTTCGCAGAAGATCTTGGATGCCCGCCTGCAACGCTATGCGTTAGCATTTCGGGCAGGCCCGCCTGCAACACTATGCGTTAGCATTTCGGGCAGGCCCGCCTACCGGCGAGGCAGGTAAGCCCGCGGAGATTCATTTTTTTGATTTTCCTACTCGACAAAAGAGAGCCCATGGTTGTCTATTGGACTTTGTACATCTTTTCCGCTTCGGCTGTCTGGACAATTTCTCCTTGTTTTTCCACTTCAACATCAACATGGACGCGCAGATCACCACGGCTTTTAATGAAAGTGGTAGTAAAGCCGCAAACTAATCCTTCTTCCAAGTCGCCTCCGGTGCATGGCCGGTCATCCATCTGCTGATACAGAACTTCCTCGTCATATTCGTTCAAGTAAAACTTCCAATTGCAGGTGCACTTAGACCCTTTTTCCAATCCCTCAATTCGCGCCCTGTATAATCTGGCTTGGCTCGGCATGAAACTTTCTTCTTCTGGGCTGATAATCTCTGCCTCCACCGGACCTTGCTCTACACCGATGCCTTCCTCTTCATTTAGGCGGGCGATAACTTCCTCCGGTGTCAATTCTTCACCGTCCTTTTCCGGCACTGCCTGGCTTTCCGTTGTCTCAGGTATCTCTTTCATCTCTTTTCCGCTCGGTTTTTCAGTTTGATTATTCTTGCCTTTGGACAAGATTTTAACAGACAGAAATATAGCCAAAATGATGACTACGACTGCCATTATGATAAAGACAATTTTTTTGGAAGGTTTTTTCGCCTGCTCTGTTTCATTTTCCATTTTTTTAAGTTAATTTTTTATAATCAAATTTATAAGATTTTCATATTTTATTATAATACCACCGCCTAGATGAATATTCAAGCTAAATTTTTATGCAATCCTAAAAATTGATAAATCTGCCTTAAAATGATAATATTAAAATGATGAGTTTTAATATTATCATCCCCGATTTAATCAGGGATCTAGCACTAGATTCTCATCCCGAATCAATTTTTTAACTTTTTATTTTTTTAATCTTTTAACCCGAATGCCCCAAATTCAATCTCAATCCAAATATCAACAAATAATGCAACCAGCCGGGCAGCAAAAAGTGCCGGTGGTTTTTCATGTTTCTGATGAGCTGATGCCGGATGAGAGAACTATCAATCAGCTTGGGAAAGTAGCTAGCGATCCCCATATTTTCCATCACATCTCCGCCCTGACTGACGTCCACCAAAAACCGGGCCGGAAAAACCCTTCTGGCAGCGTGGTGGCCACCAAGGGGCATATTTTGCCCCAGTTAACTGACACCGCTCCTAATTGCGGAATGAGAATGATGAAAACACCTTTTTCTACGGAAGATTTAAGCAAAAAACAAATTGACGATTTATTTAATGAATTGGTGAAAGTTATTCCGACTAAAACCTATTTTGGTACCTCGGTGGATTATAAAACTATTCTGGAAGTCTCTAAGCGCGGCTCCGCCGCCCTGTTAGAACATTTTAACAAAGACGTAAGCGAAACAGAACATACTTTTATGCGAGGCAATGCCTTCGGCGAAGAAAAAATTACCAACGAAAAATTATTTGAAGCCATTCCTCGCTTATTTTTCCAAATCGCCAAATACCGGCTGGGTATTCTCGGCGCCGCCGGCAACCACTTTTTGGATCTAATGAAAATCACCGATATTCTAGATGAAGAAAAAGCTGGAAAAATGGGAATTAAAAAAAACCAATACGTTTTTCTGATGCACACCGGCTCCGGACTTTTCGGCCAATATTGCAGTTATTTTTATACTCCGAAAATTAAAGAGCACGCTAGTCAGCGGATTGTCCTGAAAACCGCCCAAAATTTGTTTAAAAATAAAAACGCTGATTGGTTCAAAAAATTAAAAAAAGATTTGGAAAGCTATAAAAATAAAGAAGAATTTTTTGCTATTGAGGAAAATTCCGAGTTAGCAGAAAATTTCATTGCCGCCAACCGGGCAGCTGCCAACCACGGCTATGCCAATCGCGCTTTATTGCAAATGAAAATTGAAAAAGCCGTTAAAAAAGTGCTAAAGAAAAAAATTGAAATGCCTCTAGCCTATGACATGACTCACGTTTCTATTCAAAAAGAAAGTCATTTCGGAGAAAATGTTTGGGTGCACCGCTCTAATGCCTCCCAGGCCTTCGGGCCAGCCAGATTGGAAAACGATTCTCCTTACAAGGAAATCGGCGAACCGATCTTCACCCCCTCTTCCATGAGCACTCCGGCTTTCGTAGGAACGGCTACCGATGATAACGAAAAAACTTTTTATTCCGCTGCCCATGGCACTGGCAAATCCAAAACCAAGACTTCGGAAGTTCCAGAAAACAAGGCTGCTCTGCATGAAAAAATGAAAAGCCGCGGTGTAAAATTATATAATGCCGCTTCTAAGAGTATTGTTGACCAGGATGCTGGCCATTACAAAAGCGCAGAGGTGGCCATTGAGGGAATGCAAGCCAACGGCATCATCAACCCGGTGGCCAAAATGATGCCAGTGGCAGTTTTGATGGCGTGATATATTAATTTTTAATTTGAAATTTGAAATTTATAGTGAGTTTATAATTTTAAATTTTTATTATGGAATATAATCTTGAAGAAAGAACATTGAAATTCAGTGAAGATTTAATAGATTTTATCAAGACAATAAAAATAACATCTATCAACAGATCAATTGTTAGCCAGCTTATAAGAGCAGGAACAAGCATTGGTGCTAATTATTGCGAAGCCAATGGAGCAAGTTCTAAAAAAGATTTTAGAAATAAAATTTACATTTGTAAAAAGGAAGCCAAGGAAACGAAATATTGGTTGAAATTGTTGACTAAAGTTGAAATAAATCGAAAAAATGAAATAAACAAATTTTATAAAGAAGCACAAGAGTTTATCCTAATTTTCTCAAAAATAGTCAGCACTATAAATAAAAGCAAATAAAAATTGTTTCAATAAAAATTCATTTCAAATTAAAAATTTTAAATTTCAAATTTACAAAATGCAGCTAATCACCCTTTCCGGCCTGGACGGTTCCGGGAAAACCACCCA
>CAYMRZ010000063.1:0-6310 GCA_964393045.1 uncultured Bdellovibrionales bacterium
GGGGTTCTCAGCCAGAGGCTGACCAACCGAAGGTTGGGATTCCCCTTGGCGGTACCAATTTCAAACTTACTTAAAACACCTGGGGTTCTCAGCCAGAGGCTGACCAACCGAAGGTTGGGATTCCCCTTGGCGGTACACAGGTTTTTCACCCAAAGGGTGACCAGCCTTTGGCTGGCATCCTGGCAACAGGGGTTCCCTGTCTGCCGACGAGGCAGGGATTCCCCTTGGCGGTACCAATTTCAAACTTACTTAAAACACCTGGGGTTCTCAGCCAGAGGCTGACCAACCGAAGGTTGGGATTCCCCTTGGCGGTACACAGGTTTTTCACCCAAAGGGTGACCCCGCTTCGGCGGGACATAGCAGTACATAATTTTAAAAGAAGTTATATTAGAAAAATAAATAATTTATTCTGCCGCCATCGTCTAGTGGTTAGCCCGCCTCGACTCGCGTTGCTTGTCGACGCGAGGCGGGGACACCAGATTTTTCGCCCAGAGGCTGACCAACCGAAGGTTGGGATTCCCGGGCGGTACAAGCTTAGTTGAATAGTTGTTTAGTTAAGCAGTTAATTGGTTTAATAGGAGAAATGTCATCAAAAAACCGGCTAGGCCGGATTTTTTATATGCTAAATTGTAAATAATTTTTCGTACTTACCCACGTACGTACGTACGTACTTTTTTATTTATTCTGCAGTTGAATTATAAATTTATACTATTGAGGCTGATGACTGGTTATTTATCCCACTTGCCAGAAATTGACTTCTGGTCAAGGTTGGTGAAATTGTGTTCTATATTTAATCGGGAGTGGATTTTTTTCACTTTTTCTACTTTACAAACTTTTTTTACTTTATATTTTCTTCACTTTCTTTACTTTCTAATTTTATAAACTTTCTAACTTTCTCTACTTTATGAACTTTATAAACTGAATCCATTTTACCATAAAAAAATAAAATGCAAAAGAGATTTTTTAGGAAATTGATAGTTTTTAGAAAATGACGAATTCCCCTGTAAATTATTGTTTTTTAAACCTCCCCTGCTTCCCCTCCTTGAATAAGGAGGGGACTTGAGGGGTGGTTTTTTGTTATTACCTTCTTTGGTTAATTACTTCTTCAGCCGCTTGCCACATTTCGTTGTTCTCCTTTTCTTCTTTCAGCCAATACCACCACTCTGCGCCCCAAAGATAGCTGGAGGAAAAATTAGTTTTTTGGGCATATTCAACAATATCGGAAAAAATTTGGGGATTCATTGATTTATACTGCTCTTCTATGCTCATTTCATCCAATCTTTTCGGCCCCCAAGGCTCGGCTTGCAATTCTGATATAATAATATTGCTCTGGTCAGCAAATAATCCTACAAAATGGCCTTTCAGCCGGAAAAAATTCGGCCCGAGAGGATATTTAATATAACCGAACGGCTCTTTGTGAATTATTCGGTATAAAGTGGTGCCAAAAATGTCTCCCCGCTTGGCCGCTTCATGCCAATAGCTCAACTCTCCGCTGTCTGTGACCATTATCGGCCGGCTGTCATCTAGGGATTTTACTAATTCAATTTCTTTATCCAGCAAATTTCCGTCTATGGCTCCTTCAATGCAATCGCCGAAAGCTAAAAACGGCTCATTTTCCACTTGCCAAACTTTTATATTGTTATACCCCTTAAATTTCTCTATTAAAGCTTTTTCGTAGGCTAAAAGCGCCTTCTCCCTTTCTTCCTTGCTGTCCATATAGAAATCCGGGATAAAACATTCCGGCCAGCGAGGGGTTTTTACGCCAAAAACTAAGATTACTTGAACATTTCTGTCCCGCGCCTGCTGGATCTGCCATTCCACTTCGGAAAAATCATATTTTCCGGGATTTTTCTCTACCCGATTCCAATAGCTGGCAATTCTAATTTTTTGAGGCTTCAAATCATCCAAGATGGCGATGTAGGCTTGTTTCCAGTCTAAGCCAATTTCTTCCGCAAAGATATTGGAAAAACAAACATTAAATTCCATATTTTCATTTTTGTCTTTTACCGGCCAGTTGAAAAGCACCCAAAAAAGGGCTGCCCAGACAGCCAAAAATATTAATATTTTAAAAAGTATTTTTAACAGCCATTTAATCAGGAACATGTTGTTTTTAAGTTTTTATTTAGTTGAATAATTTTATTTTTTATATTATTTAGAATTCTTGCTGTTCAAACATGTGAACTCCCACGAATAAACAAATCTTTTCACCTGCCCGCTTTGCATTGTGAAGCAAGGCAGGCAGGCAAATATACAAATAATATTTAAAGTTAATGCATCTTCTCTCATAATAACTACATCAAAGTAAACGGCTAAAATCTAATAATCAAGATAAGAGTTTTATTTTGATCTTATTTCTATTTTTTCTTTTTCAAGCGCAGAGATGATTTTTTTCATCGCTTCATCCACTTCTTCATTTTTTAAAGTTCGCTCCGGCAAACCAAAAATCAAGTGATAAGCTAATGACCTTTTGTTTTTTTCTTTATCAAAAAATACATCAAACAATTCAACTTGTTGGAGCAACTGGCCACCTTGTTTTTTGAATATTTCTTCGATGCGGCCAGCAGCTACGGAGGGGCCAATATACATAGACAGATCTCTTTCTGCCACCGGATATTTTTGTAACGGCTGAAATTGTTTCAACTCACCTGCCATTTCTACTAAAGCTTCAAAAGAAATCTCGAAAAAGCTGAGCGCTCCCTTGATTTTATATTTTTTTGCTACCGGCTGGCCGGCTGCCCCTATTTCACCTACTTTTTTTCCTTCCAGGCTGACTGCCGCGCTTTGGCTTAAATTCAAGATACTATGGCTTAGGCTTTCTATCGGTTCAAAGGCAGCTTTCCGACCGGTCAGATGGCTTAAAAATGCTTCTAGGTCATTTTTAAGTTTAAAAAAATTATCTTCCGCCTGGCTGTTTTTATTATAACTAGCGCCGGCAATCTTGGTTTCTTCCAAGGGATAATCTTTTGTTTGATAAATCCGCCCCAATTCAAATATTTTAAAATCTTCAAAAAAACTGGCATTTAAGGCCGTTTTTTTCAATAGGGCCGGCAAAAGCGTTTGGCGAAGAATCTCCACCTCCCTGGAAAAAGGCGCCTGAATTTCATAATGTTTTTTATTGATTCCGCAAATTTCAGCATCTTTCTGGCTATAGAAAGAATAATTTATTAACTCATCATACCCTAGGCCGGTTAAATTATGGCGTATTTGCCATTCCACTTCTCTCTTCCTATTTTTTTGGGGAAGTTTTGTCTCGGTGATAATCGGCTGCTCCTGGATTTTTTCATAGCCTTTTATTCTTCCGATTTCCTCAATTAAATCTTCGCTTGACTCAACATCCAAGCGCCAATAAGGCACCTCCACTTCTATCTCTCGCTGATCCTTTTTTAAAATCTTGAAACCTAAATTTTCTAGAATTTTTTCCGTCGCTGGTTGGTCAAGTTCTTCCCCTAATAAACTTTCCGCTTTTTCCAAGTTTAAATTAACCCTGCCTTCTTTGAAAGAGGACTGGTCTTCGTCGGCATAATCTATTAAATTGGCGTTGGCATATTTGATTAATAATTCAATCGCTCTCCTGGCTGCATCTTCTGCCAAGCACGGACTTAAGTTTTTTTCAAAGCGCTGCTGGGCTTCGGTCAGTAAGTTGTGCCGCTGGCGAGTTTTTCTTATCTTGAAGCCGTTAAAGTTAGCCGCCTCCAAAACAATCTTTTTCGTATCAGCGCTGATGCCGGAATATTTGCCGCCCTTTATCCCGGCCAAACCGATGGCTTTTTCCTGATCAGCAATCACCAGATCTTTTTCATCCAGCTTTAATTGGTTATCATCTAATAATTCCAGTTCTTCTTCCGATTCAGCTTTTCTGACAATAATTCTCTTTTTTGATTCTTCACCCGCCAAATTATTAAAATCAAAACAGTGCAGCGGGCTGCCGATTTCCAACATCACATAATTGGTAATGTCTACTACATTGTTTATCGGCTCCATGCCGCTGGCGATCAAGCGATTCTGCATCCAACGAGGCGAGGGCTTGATTTCAATATTTTCCAAAACAGCTCCAATATATCGCGGACACAATTCTTTTTCTCTTATTTCGATATTTAATAAATCCCCCTTGTTTTCCTCTTTTGCTAAAGGGGGATTAAGGGGGTTTTTATTTTTTTGAGATTTGAATTTTTCCCCTTCCATAGCACAAATTTCGTTGGCCATTCCCCGATAACTCAAACAATCATGGGCACGGTTGGGCAAAATATCAAATTCTAAAATAGTGTCATCTAATCCCAAGACTTCGGCGACACTTTGGCCCATCTTAGCTTCATCAGATAAAATTAAAATTCCGCTGTGGTCTTTGCCGATTCCCAATTCATCTTCCGCACACAGCATGCCGTTGGAAACTTCGCCTCGAATCTCGGTTTTCTTTATCTGAAATTTATTCACCGGCAAAACCGCACCGGCCAAAGCCACCGGCACTTTGTGGCCAACTTTAATGTTGAAAGCGCCGCAAACGATTTTTAGTTCTCCACCGTTTTTCTCTCCCACTTCAACTTTTGCCAATTGCAATTTGTCGGCGTTAGGATGTTTTTCAATTTCTTTTATTTCGCCGACCACAATATTTTGAAAACGTTCTTTTAAATCTTCTTCTCCTTCCAACTCAAAACCTTTAAGCATTATTATTTTGCTTAGTTCGTTGGGCGTCTTTGATGTTTTTGATAGCTTCTTAAGCCAATTGTAGGAATAGTACATGGTGGTTAGTTGATTAGTTAAGTAGTAATCAGTAACTAGTTACTAGTAACTAGAACTATTTAATCAAAATTCTTTCTTGTTGACTTTATCAAACCGTTAATTAATTTACCTACTTCATTTAATTTTAAACCAATATCTTTACAAGCATTTAAATCTATATAATCTAAATCTTTGGCCAATATTAAAAAATTTTGAACTTCTGCGGCAGATCCTCTGGCGTTATAATAAAATCTGATTTTGTCTTTGTAATGAAACCTGGCGAACCCTTCAGCGATATTAGCAGTAATTGAACTAGCTGCTCTTTTTAACTGGCTTATTAAGCCAAAAAGCTCTTCTTTGGGAAATTTGCTAGTGGTTTTATATATCTCTAAAACCACTAAATGACTCTTTTTCCAAACCTCTAAATCATAAAAATTTTTTATCTCTCGATCCATCTTCCTGATTACTGATTACTGGTTGCTGATTACTAATCTTAAAACTGCCTTACAAACCTTAAGTCTCCGCTCTTGAAAAGCCGGATATCATCAATTTTATATTTCATCATCGCCAGCCGCTCAATGCCAAACCCCCAGGCGAATCCTTGCCATTCCCCTCGCTTGTATCCCACCGCCTCAAAAACATTCTGATGGACCATGCCGGCTCCGCCGATTTCTAGCCAGCCGGAATGTTTGCAGGACTTGCAGCCTTTTCCGCCACAAACCAGGCAGGAGATATCAAATTCAAAACTTGGTTCAGTGAAAGGAAAATAACTCGGCCGCAATCTGACTTTAATCTTTTTGCCGAAAAAAGCGGTGAAAAATTTTTCGCCGATGTCTTTGAAATTGGCTACGCTGATGTTTTTATCCACCACTAAAACTTCAAACTGGTAGAAGGTATGTTCATGGGAAGCGTCAGTAGCTTCGTTGCGGAAAGTCCGCCCCGGCACCACAATTTTCAATGGCGGGTTATTTTTTTCCATGTAGCGTATCTGCACGTTGGAAGTCTGGGTGCGAGGCAAAATTTTAGTTTCTTTGCCTTTAGCTTTGGCTTTCTGTTTCAACCAAAAAGTGTCTTGCATATCCCGGGCTGGATGGTCTTTGGGAACATTTAAGGCGTCAAAATTGTGCCACTCGTCTTCAATCTCCGGGCCATCAGCAATTTCAAAACCCATAGCGGTAAAAATTTCCTCGATTTCCTTTTGAGTCTGGGAGAGAATATTTAAACTGCCGATATGGGGAACTTGGCAGGAAATAGTAGCATCAATTTCCTGGCTGGAATTTTCATTTTTATCAACAAACTTTTTCTCTAATTGTTGGAAATTGTCCTCCATTTGCTTTTTAATCTGGTTTGCCAAAGATCCAATTTCTTTTTTTTCTTTCAAAGAAAAATCTTTTAGCTTCTTTAGAATCTGGTTGAGTTCGCTTTTTCTGCCTAAAAATTTAATTTTCATTTTCTGGAGTTGCTGAAAATCTTTTATTTTTTCTAATTCCTGATTGAATTGGCCTTTGATTTTTTCAATCTCTTTTTTTATTTGGTTGGACATAATTCGTATTTATTTAAATTTATACTAAAATTCATCAACATCCGATATTTT
>CAYMRZ010000064.1:0-3112 GCA_964393045.1 uncultured Bdellovibrionales bacterium
AAATTTTTACTATTATTTGTTACTGCTGCCTTCAATTAGATAAATAATAAAAAAAAATATTCTTGATGATAAACTTAAGGCAATAGAATATATAGTTGCACAGTCCTTAATTAAAAATTTTTTATGTAACTAATTTTTAACTTTAATAATGAAAAAAATACTATTACTACTACCAATAATAGCCTTATTGTTTTCCGGCTGCGGGCCAGAAGCTAATAGTCCAGTCAATAATGTATCACCTGATTCAAGCAAAAAAACAGCTGATGAGGACACAAATAATGTGCAAGCTTCTACTCCACAACAGCAAGAAGTGCAAAAGGAAGTTAAAAATGAGTCAATTACTCCTGCAAAGGAAGAACTAAAAAAATCAGCGAAAATACCAGGCATTAGTGCAGTTGACATTTATGGTAATTTAGAAAATATTGGTTTTTCTTGCTCTGGTCCTGATGTAGGTTCTGATAGATTAGCATTCTGGGAGTGCAAAGAAGAAACATCAGAGCATTTGTATCTTGTAGAAATTTTAGGAGAAAGTCCTTCTGAAATATTGACAGTGCAAGCAACTGCTTTGAATTATAGTACTAAACCTATTGATATTATCGCTAAAAAATTTTTTGGCTATGTTGCTAGTGTACCCTACGATAACTCTGACCAAGTTTCTGCTAAAAATTGGGTTATGGAAAATATTGCGCAGAAAACAAACAAAGTTATTAATGGGGTTAAATTTACTATCGCTGGAAATGAACGTTCAAGAATCCTTACTATTACAAACGAAAATTCCGATTTAGATTAAAAAGTGCCAAAATTGAATTAGATCTTTTTCACAAAAAAGAACTCGGGAAGACGCTGCTCCTTGCTTCCTCTTCGCTACAGCAAACATCGGATATACTGAAACGCTATGCGAAATTCGACTTTTAACTTTAAAAATAATGATTTAAAATAATATTATGAATAAAAAAATAAAAATTACATTAATAATTATTGGCATTCTATTACTATTAAATGGAGTATTAAATATTATTGATGATGCAAGGATTTTAACTTATGACATAGCTTCTGTCTTGTCAGGAATTGGGTTTATAATTATTAGTTTATCTAACAAAAAGAAATAAAAAGCCGAACATCACAATAAAAAGTATGCAATTCATGAATTTTTCGCTAGGTTAAATAGAGGCCTCTATAGAGGCCTCTATTTATTTTCTCCATTGCAAGCCGGCAAACAGGCCATTGAAACAATTTAACACTTTTTTATTTCAAGCAATGTGATACAGTATACCAGTCTACTGTATGGTTAATTTTTTAGCTTGAAAAATGCCTAAACGCTATAGAGATTTTCATCAAAAAACAGAAAAAGTGGCCCGAGAATTACTGGGCAAAGTTTTGGTGAGAAAAATCAGCAAACAAAAAATCTCCGGGATGATTGTGGAAACAGAAGCCTATGTCGGACCACACGACCTGGCCTGCCATGCTTCCAAGGGAAAGACCAAACGCACCCGCGTTATGTTTGAAGACTCCGGAATTTGGTATGTTTATATGATTTACGGTTTTTATTACTGCCTGAACATTGTGACTGAGGCCAAAGATTACCCTTCCGCAGTGCTCATCCGGGCATTGGAGCCGCTGGAAGGAATTGAAAAAATGAAGAAAAATCGCCAAACAGATGACTTTGCCAATCTGACCAGTGGACCAGGAAAGTTGTGCCAAGCTTTGAAAATCGACAAAAAACTCAACTACGCTTCCGCCATCAAACCAAGCCCTGAATTATATATAGAAGGCCGTGGTATAAACATCTGCCCCCGACAAATCCAAAAAGCCAAGCGTATTGGCATTGATTATGCCGGTGACTGGAAAAATAAGCTATTGCGTTTTTATATTAAAAACAATAACTTTGTAAACCATTCAAATTAATTTTTTTATGAAATTTCTGAAAATTAAAGCCCGCTATCTGGCAATGCAGATATCGGGCTTTGCATTCTTAAAAACATAGTGCACTCCCTTTAAGAAAATTTTTCCAGCCAGCCAAATCCTACTCCTTTGATATTTATGCCTGTTAGGCGATCAAATTCTTCCGTTGCAAGTTTTTTTTGGGAGTAAACCAAACACGTTATAACGCGTCCGGAAACCGCAGTCACTCTTGCTTTCCATTCCAGCATTTCTCCCATAAAACCTATTGTTACTTTCTTGAGATTTTCATCTTTTCTAATATCGCAGAAGGACATTCTTTTCACCTCCAATCTTTTAAAATTTTTTGAAATATTCTTAAACTTTTGAATGCTTAGATATATTAAGCAAAATTCCCACCCCTGTCAAGATAAAAATCAAAGAAGTGGCCCCGTAGCTGATAAAAGGAAGCGGAATACCGGTAAGAGGTATTAAGCCAATAATAGCCATGATATTGATAAAAGCTTGAAAAACTACCCAAAATGTAACACCAACAGCCACTAATTTGGCAAACATATCTGGGGCGTTTTTAGCAATTTTTAATCCTCTTAAGGCAAAAAGCACAAAAATTGCTACCACCAACCCAGCGCCAATTAATCCAACTTCTTCTCCGATAATAGCAAAAACGCTATCCCCTACCGGCTCCGGAAGATAATTAAATTTTTGCCGGCTATGCCCCAGTCCTAAACCAAAAAGTCCACCTGTTCCCACAGCAATCAAAGCTTGGTTTATTTGATAACCAATTCCTTGCGGATCCAGGCTGGGATTCAGGAAAGACGTGAGGCGGTTCATCCGATAAGGCTCAAGTTTTATTAAAATGAACGTCAATAATCCTCCTCCAATAAATAAATAAAACATAAAGCGCAACGGCACGCCAGAGGTAAAAAACATTAACATTGAAACTAAAACAATTAAGCCCAGGCTTCCCATATCGGGCTGTTTCATTATTAAAAATCCTACTAAAGTAATAATGCCCATGAAAGGAACTAGGCCTTCTTTATAATTTTCCAATCTATTGAACCGGCTTTCCAACCAGAGAGCTAAATATAGAATAATCGTAAGTTTCATGAATTCTGTCGGCTGAAAAGAAATTGGCCCTAAATTAAGCCAGCGGCTCGCACCATGCAAAGAGGTTCCTAGGCCGGGAATAAAAACTAAAATTAAGCTTATTATT
>CAYMRZ010000064.1:3122-6108 GCA_964393045.1 uncultured Bdellovibrionales bacterium
TTGCCAGAAAAAAAAGCGGGACAGCAACTTTTTTCCACCAGCGATAATTTATTTTTTGTACTAAAAAAAGCAAGGCAAAACCAGGCAAAATTCCAAAAATTACCTGGTGTTTCAGGAAAAAATATTCATCGCCGAAACGGGATTTTCCAAAAAAAACTCCGGCGGAAGCGATCATTACCACTCCAAACAAAACCAAGGCAGCTGTAATCAAAAGAATTATTCCGTCAGGTTTTTTCTTTTCTTGTTTTTGAGGCATTTATTTTTGCTTACTTTTTCTCCATTTCTCTACCTTCTTGTGGTCGCCTGAAAGTAAAACTTTTGGCACTTTCCAGCCCTTGAAATTTTCCGGTCGAGTATAAACCGGATAATCATATTTTTTATTTTTATTTAAATTAAAGCTTTCCTCTGACAAAGATTCCCGATTGCCAAGAGTACCGGGGATTAAACGGGCAACGGAATCTACCACGGCCATGGCTGGAATTTCCCCTCCAGTCAAAACATAGTCGCCAATAGAAACTTCTTCATCCGCAATATGTTCTGCTACTCTTTCATCTACTCCTTCATATCTGCCACAAATTAAAATCATCTCGTCCAATTCTGAGTAACCAAAAGCTTTTGCTTGACTGTATTTTTCTCCCTTGGCAGAAAATAAAACCGTTTTTATTTGTTCACTTTTAAGGCTTTTTTTTATTTCCTCTACACAATTATAAACCGGCTCCACTTGCATCACCATGCCCGGCCCCCCGCCAAAAGGGGTGTCGTCCACTTTTTTGTGTTTATCTTCAGTATAATCTCTCAAGTTGTAAATTTTAACCGAAATTTTTTTGTCTTTTATCGCCCGCCCAACAATGCTTTCATGGAAATATGAATTAAAAATTTCTGGAAAAATTGTGATAATATGAAAAGTCATAAGATATAAAAATCGTTAGCATGTTAAAATGTTAGCATGTTTATATGTGTATCAACCAAAAACCGCGCTTAAAAGTATAGCACGGTTTTCAGGATATTTAAAAGTTTTTAAAACTTTATTTAATATCGTTCACGATATCATCAATGCTCTGTTCTGAATCTTCCTTTTTTTCTTCGGAAGCTTCGGTCTCAGGTTGAGCACTTCTTTCTGAACCTTCTGGTTCATTAATTTTCAAATTTACACGAGCATCGTTTTTTGCACCAACAACTCTAAGTAAAGTTCGAATTGCCTTAGCAGTGCTTCCTTGCCTACCGATGATCATCCCCATGTCTTTTGGGTTAACAGTCAAGGTCATTAGAACACCTTTTTCATCAATGTTCCTTTCAATCTTGACATCGTCTGGGTTATCAACGATAGCTTTTACGATGTGCTCTAGAAATTCTTGATCCATTTCTTTCGCCATTTTTCTAGCTTAATGCTAAACTGTCATTTCTTGAATTTCCCCCGTTAAGACACCGACCTTTTAAGTATAATGCCCAGGGAAATTTGTTTATATTATAATTTTTTCTTTAAATTCTGTCAAATTTAGTATCCCTAGATTTTTAAATGGTGTAGGCTTAAGGAATTGACAAAATAAAATTTTTGCATTTAACTTAAAAAGTGGGTTTAAATTTAATTCTTTATTAATTTATAGATTGGAGGTTTTTCTATGAAAAAAATAAATGCGTCTGCTAATGCGGAAAATAATCTTACTGAAGAAATAGATCAAATCATCCTATCAAATGAAATCCGCTTATTTTTGAACAAGGCATTTCCCTTTTCAACTCCAACAGAAGAAAATGCTATGAGAGCTTTTATGCCAAAAAATGACATAGAAGCAAGAACTCTAAAAAAAATTATTGCAGAAGAAAAAACCGCGGAGAGAAAACAAAAAAACAAACCGGGAAAGGTTGTTCCTTTTCCGGGTTAACATAAAAAACTCTCTACAAACCCTTCTTCCCGCCAGCTGAAACCAGTTCGGCGGGTTTTTTTATCCCCTCCCTGATTATTGGCATATTTGGCAACTTCCATACTATAAACATTCTTGCATTCTCAAGAATGTAAGAATGTCCTTGTTTTATAATTTTTTATAAAGTTCGCTTTTCCTGGAGTTATTTCTAGAATCTTCCTAGAGTTCAACTCTTGGAGAATCTAAAGTTGAACTCTGAGAATCTATTGTTTTCAATAAACTTTTAAAAAATTTCTGATTCAAAAAATATCCCGAGTAATCGGGATATTTTTTGTTTATATAATCAAAGAACTTGCTGACTATTTTAATTCAACAGTGGCTCCGGCTTCTTCTAACTGTTTCTTCAATTCTTCTGCTTCTTCTTTGGGAGCTTTTTCTTTAATAACTTTAGGCGCTCCGTCTACCAAGTCCTTGGCTTCTTTCAAGCCTTTGCCGGTAATTTCTTTAACCGCTTTAATAACAGCAATTTTGGAATCTCCGGCACCGGTCAATTCCACGTCAAATTCACTTTTCTCTTCTGCCGCAGCTTCTCCGCCTTCTCCTCCAGCAGCAGGAGCAGCGCCTGCTGCCGCTACGGGAGCGGCCGTGCTTACACCAAATTTTTCTTCTAAAATTCCGACTAACTCAGAAAGATCTAAAACACTCATTTTCTCAATCTCTTCCACGATCTTTTTAAATTTTTTGGGAACTTCTACGTCTTTGTCTGCCTTAGCTTCAGCGACATCGGACTTAGCATCAGATTTTTTTTCTTCTTTGGCTTCCTCTTTTTTAGGAGCTTCTTTTTTTTCTGCCATATTATTTTTTTACTTATTATTAGCTATATTGTTAAATTGTTTTATTGTTAAATTGTTGGAATTGCTAGTATATCAAAATGTTAGGATATAATAGCTCTGTAATTAACTCTGTAATTTATTCCAAAACTTCTTTTACTTTATTTATCCCGTGAAATTGTGTTCTTATTTCACTAGGATAAACTTTCTAACCTTATTAACTTTTATCTTCTTTTATCGCCTGCAAAACTCCCACCAAATTCCTCAGATTGCCGCTTAAGGCTCCGACAAAACCAT
>CAYMRZ010000065.1:0-5498 GCA_964393045.1 uncultured Bdellovibrionales bacterium
GTCTTTTTCATTTTTGTTTTAAATTTAATAATTGTTAATTTATATAATATGTTAAAAAATTTGTTTAATTCATTTTGTTTAATTCATTTAAGAATCTTTTGCCGCTGCCGAAAGATTTAAACACTGAAGCAAATCTTAGATACGAAACTTCATCTCTTTCTTTTAATTTTCTCAGTACAATCCCCCCAATTTCCCTTGAACTAACCTTGCAATTTCCCTTAGCATTTATTTCTGTTTCAATATCAGAAATCAAATCGGCCAACTCTTCTTCATTCATTCTTTTGTTAGTGGCCCGGCGAATCCCCTCCTCTAATTTTTCTTTTTTATATTCTTCTTTTTTCCCGTCTCTCTTTTTCACAATTAAATTCAAAATCTCAACTCTTTCATAAGTTGAAAATCTAGCTTGGCATTTTTCGCATTCCCTCCTTCTTCTTATGACTTTGCCGTTGCTAGCCTCTCTTGAATCAATTACTTTAGTTTCCTTGTGACCGCAGTATGGACAATGCATATTCTAGTTTTTAATGTAAAAAACACAATATATGGTAGCTTGATGGGTATCTTTACTACTATTATATTTTTTAAAAAAAATCTTGTCAAGTTTTTTAAGAAAATAAAAAAATTATTTATCCCCTTTATTGGTTAATTAAATAATTTCTAAAAAAATATAAAAATCAAATTGTACTCAAATTATATTATACAGCAAAATCAATTAATTTCAACTGAATTTTTTTATAGCCGTTCCAGCTGTCTTCTTCTAAATTAAAAATGGCTGATAAATTCTTGTTTAATTTAATTTTATTGTAATCTTTCCCCATGTCGAAGCCAATTCCTTCAAAAAAGCCTTTCCCGTAATGCGGAGCCTTAATCCAAAGTTTTAAATGGCTGCTTTCTTTCCCCACTAATTTCTTGTCAGCCACTTCCAACTCATCAGACATAAAAATCGGCTGCGGATTGCCCTGGCCAAAGGGCTCTAACAAGCTCAGCTGCCTCACTAATTCTTCATTAATATCTTTAACAGCTATTCTGGCATCTATCTTAACGCTCTTTACTAAATCATCCGGAATTGCTTTTTTTGCTTTTTGTTTCAAAGTTTTCTTGAAAATCTCATAATTGCCATCATCGATAGTCATGCCCGCTGCCTGCCGATGTCCGCCATATTTTTTTAATTTATCCTTTTGCTCCTCTAGGCTCTCTATTAAATTAAACTCCTCAATTGATCTCCCGGAGCCTCGGCTGAGATCTTCCTTCTTATTCAAAAGTATGGTAGGGCAATGATATTTCTCGCAAATCTTGCCGGCTGCCAACCCAACCACGCCTAAATCCCAGCTAGGAGACCTTTCTATAATAATTTTTTCATTGAGCCTGTGCTTTATTTTCTCCTCCACTTCTTGGACAATCCGATTAGTGACTTTTTGCCGGTGCTGATTTTGGCTCTCTAATTCTAACGCCAATACTCTAGCTTTAGCTTCTTCTCCTTCCAGGCAAGCTAGCAATTTATAAGCAGCATTGGCATGATCCATTCTGCCGGCAGCATTAATTCGAGGCGCAATTTGAAAGGCCACTTGTTGGCTGGAAGGAATATGGCTTTCATCTATATTTATTCTGCCCACTTCAAAAAGCTGCTGTAAGCCTGTTCGCCTGGTTTTTGACAAAACCAGCAAGCCAAACTTGCTTAAAATCCTATTTTCCTCTAGCAGGGGAACGCAATCAGCAATAGTGCCGACTGCCACTAAATCTAAAAGCCATTTTAATTTCTCCGGTTCAATTTCCGGAAAAAGAGAGGCGGCAGCCTGAATAAATTTAAAAGCTACTCCGACTCCGGCTAAATACTCAATTCTCTTATTTTTATCTATCTTGGGATTGATTACTGCCAATGCATCAGGAATTTCCGATGGCAAATGGTGGTGATCTAAAATTATAACATCTATATTATGCTCTTTTTTTATTTTTTTAATTTCCTCTGCATTGGATATGCCGCAATCAACAGTGATTATTAAGCCCGTTCCTTGCTTTTTTATAAATTCAAACGCCTTCAAATTTATTCCATAACCCTCCTTGTTCCTATCCGGAATATAACAAAAATTTTTCAAGCCTATTTGATCGAAAAAATCTTTTAATAAACAGCTAGAAGTAACTCCGTCTGCGTCATAATCGCCATAAACACAAACGCGCTCTTTTCTTTTAAGCGCTATTTTTAACCTTTTGACCGCTTTTTCCATTCCGCTTATGGAAAAAGGGTCTGTCAAATCATTTTCATAATCAGGATAAAGAAAAAAGTCTTTGTCTTCTTGGCTAGCCACGCCGCGGTTTAATAAAATTTCTTCAATCGGCAGCTGTAAATCAGAAAATAATCTGCGCGGATTTTTTCCGGCATCCCTTTTTAACCTC
Source organism: uncultured Bdellovibrionales bacterium (assembly GCA_964393045.1). Classification (GTDB taxonomy): domain Bacteria; phylum Patescibacteriota; class Minisyncoccia; order Moranbacterales; family DUUL01; genus CAYMRZ01. Next base: position 2,389 of record CAYMRZ010000065.1, read on the forward strand.
CAATTATCTTTAATCATTTAAATAAAAATCAATATTCTTTTTCGCAAGACGGGCAAATAAATTTAGCTTTGAAATCTTCCTCTGCGGGGGTGACTTTAATCGCCAGGCTGGTGCCGCAATTTTTGCATTTTAATTCCTCCGGCAATTCCAAGTCAGCTATAATCTCCTGCGCATCTAATTCATAAGGATCAACTTTCAGTAAATAACTTTTTCCAGAAAGCTGGTAGGTTATCCGCTGAAAAGCTTCTGAAGGAGAAATCCTGCCTTGGACAATGAAATCAACCGCCCCAAGCTCTTTGGCTTTTTGGCGGTCTTGCTCGCGCCCCAAGTGAGAATTGATAAAAACTGGAATACCTGAAGTGGAAGTCCTCTCTTTCAATGACTTCATCATTTGAAAACCATCCATGCGCGGCATAATGATGCCGGTAAAAATAGCGTCAATATTCTCCTCGGAAGTAGCTATGTCCATTCCTTCTATGCCGTCCTTAGCTTCTAGTACTTGCCAGCCTTTCTGATTGAAAATATCGACATAAATCCCCCTTATCTCGTCATCGTCATCGATGATTAAAATCTTTTTTTTATTGTCATTGTCCATTTCTTTGTTTTAATAATTATTTCAAAATTACTTTGATATCTAAGGCTATCGGTTTCCCCTGATAAAAAACTAAAGGGTTTATATCTAATTCTTTGATTTTTTCAGCTTCTGCTGCCAGTATTGATAATTTTTCTATCTCGGTTGCTAAAATGTTCAAATCCAAATTCTCTTTCTTAAAAATTCTAGCCAATAAAGATCTTTCCAGCTGATGTTTGATTATTTTTTTATTTGTCGGCAAAAGAATGATTTCTTTCTGCCCGATAACCTCTGCCAAAGTTCCTCCTAATCCTACCATAATAACCTTGCCGAAAGAAACATCATCTTTTATTCCTAAAATTATTTCCAAACCATAGTCTATTTGGGGCTGGGCAATAAAGCGGGAAACTTTTAATTTTTTGCTAAGCCGGGAATAATTGCTTAATAAATTTTCTATATTTTTAATGTTTAAAGCCACTCCGCCTTGGTCTTTTTTATGTAAAATCTTATCGCTTTCAACTTTCAAAACCACCGGAAAATTCCAATTCTCCTCATTGATGTCTTTCTGGCTGTTAATTGTTTTCGCTTTCAAAACATCTATTCCGTAAAGTTCACATAGCTCAGTTGCTTGGTCAGAATAAAGCACTTTGTTTTTTTGTTGGCTGAATATTCGGGCTGCTTTTTTTATTCTGGCTTGGTCTTTTTCAATGCCTTTTGCCTCCAACGATAATTTTTCTCTTAGGTTAAATAATAAATTGCTTAAAGCTCTGATTAGCTGGCTGGGATAATCAAAATTGCACAAATTATTTTCTGCTAAAATTTTCTTAGCTTCTTTTTTGGATTTTCCGGCCAAGATGACCGGAAAAATCGGAAAAACAAAATTCTTGTTAGCTTCAATTATTTTCTGGCTAATGTTTTCTACGTCCGTTTGAGCCTGAGGAGTGATTAAAACAAAAACGCTGCCGACATTTTTAAGTTGGCTTATTTTTTCTAAGGCCTTGCCGTAGCGTCCACTGTCAGCATCGCCTAAAATGTCAATCGGGTTTTTGAAAGCCCCGGCTGGTGGCAAATCTTTTTTCAACTCAGCCTCTTCTTCATCTGAAATGTCCGCTAAAGCTAAGCTTTCTGAATTCTCAACTAAATCAGTTACTATCACCCCCGGACCGCCGGCATTAGTTAGAATTACCACTTTATTGTTTCTAGGTGTTTTAAATCCAGAAACAACTTTCAGAAAATTTATTAAATCAGAAATGTTGTCTACGTAAACTGCTCCGGCTTCTTTGATTATCTGTTTTATAATGTCTATTTCGCCGGCCATGGCGCCGGTGTGGGATTGAATAGCCGCTTTAACTTTTTCCGAATTGCCGGCTTTCAAGATCATCACTTTTTTCTCTTTGGCTAATAGTTTTAAGCTTTTCCTGAATTTTCTTCCCTGGGAAATGTTTTCCAGATAAAAAACTACCGTTTCAGTCTCTTTATCTTTCCTAAAATATTCCATAAAATCCTCCTCATTCAAGCAAGCCTTGTTCCCTAAGGTAATGATAGAAGAAAAGCCAAAATTCAATTTTTCTGCCATATCCATAATAGCGGTAGTAAAGGCTCCGGACTGCATCACTAGGCCCACTTTGCCTTTCTTGATATTTTTTTTAGCAAATGAAGCATTAATATTCGCTTGGACATTAATGACTCCCAAGCAATTCGGTCCCAGTATGTTTAGTTTATTCTCTGTTGCTAATTTTTTTATTTTTTTCTCCAATTCCATTCCTTGCTTTCCAATCTCTGAAAAACCGGCAGAAATAATCACAATATTTTTTATCGGCTCGGCTTTCCAAGCACACTCCTCCACTGCCTTAGGCACAAACTTAGCCGGAATGGCAATTACCGCCAAATCCACTTCCTTTTCAATATCCAAAACCGATGGATAGCATTTTTTGTCTCCTATTTTTTGATGGCTGGGATTGACCGGATAAATTTTTATTTTTTTATTGGCAGCTAAGTTCTCCAGCAAAATATTGCCAATTTTATTCTTGGTCTCCGAAGCGCCGATAATAGCGATTGATTTTGGATTTAAAAAATTCTGCATAAAATATGATTATTTATTTTTTTCTTTTTCCAAAAAGTATAACCCATTCAAATCATTAAATGTTTCTGGGGAATATTTTTTTATTGATTTACTCCACTTTTTTAAAAGTTCAAATTCCTCTTGCCAATTTTTTTTTGATAATTGAAATTTAAAAATGATATCTTTGAAATCAGGATACTTCTCATTTTCTTCATTAAATTGCAATTTTTTCTTCCCAAAGGCTTCGATTGCAGTTTCAGGGTAACTCATTAATTCTCCAAATTCTTCATGGTCTTTGCTTGGATCAGCATTTGCTAATCTTTCTGCTGTAGCTTCATCTTTGGCAATGGCCATTGCGCTTTCTGCTTTTGAAAACTTTCTAGATTCCTTTTCTTTAACTATCAAGCCTAACTCTTCCAGGGATTTTTTTATTTTTTCTTTGTCAATATCAACACAAATAACTTTATGACCAATTTC
>CAYMRZ010000066.1:0-5483 GCA_964393045.1 uncultured Bdellovibrionales bacterium
CTAATCTGTAAATTTGGCTTTGTTTAACACTATTGACTTAATTTATGGGTAAAAAATTATTTAATATTTTAAAAAGAGAGTTTGCTGAATATAATTTATTACAATTCATAACATAAAAATTAATAAAAATCGTAGCCAAAAAATTAAAAAATATTTGGTTAGAATCTATTTCTAAGATAAAAAATAAACTCTATTGATAAAGAAGCGAAAAGAACATCAATAAAGCCAAAAATAAGAAAAATTTGATGCGGTATTGTTTGTAAAACAAAAAAGTAAAAAAATCCCACGGCTGTATAAGCAAATTTATAAATAGTAGCCAAAACTACTAGCTTTTCACTGTTTTCAAGATCTTTGTAAACAAGATAATAAGCAAACCCGGAAGCAAAAATGAAAGCAGCAGGAAGAGAAATGTAAATAGGATCGGAGGGCAAATCAATACCAAGAATCAAATAAACCGGTTTATAAAGAAATAAGAATAATATCCCTAAAATCCAATCATAAAAGGCTCCAAATAAAAACAACCCTTTATAGTATCTTTCTTTTGTTTTTTCCATTTTTAAAAATTAATTGTAATATTCATCATTATAAAGTAAAGTTAAAAATAAACAAAATTTGTTTATTTTAATAAAAATACCCCGAGTACTCGGGGTATTTAAAAAATTCTGAAAAATTTACTACTCGTGTTTTCCTAATTCTTTTTCCGTGAATAAATTATCTTTCAGTTCCTTGGCAAAAGTTTCATCCTTGCGCCGCAAATATTCAATCAGCATCGCTGCGTGCTCCTTTTCTTCGTCCCGATTGTGTTCTAAGATTTTTTTCAATTCCTCATCCTGAGTGGCATCAATTCTTTCTTGATACCAATCAACTGCTTCCAGTTCTTCTCGCAAAGACTTGGAAGCCCTTTCTTGGTCTAAGGTTTTCTCAGACATTTTTTCAGGTTTTTCATAAAAAGTCATAGTTTTATTTTAATTATTAAAGTATGGTTATTTTTTATTACAAGTGAAAGATCTAAATATTTTAGATTATTTTAAATGGATTTTATTCTTTCTTTCAGTTCTTCGGTTTTATTTTTGCCTTCCAGGGCTTCCAGTAAAATTTTCATATTTCTTTCTTCTTCTTTTTTAATTTTTTCCCAAATTTTCAAATTGCCACTGGCTGCTGCAATTCTGAAACGGACTAATTTTTTTATAACCAGCTGAAATAACTCAGAGTCTTTCTTTTTGATAGCTTCCAAGTTCTCTCTTTCTTCTGGTTTCAATTCCTTTAATATTTTTTCCATTTTATTAATTAATTCCTTATTAAGTTCACAATTGCTAATCTTAAATTTTTTCGTGCTGAATTTATTATAAAATAATCTTAATACATTACAATTTTCAATATTTAAATATCTATCTCTGAAATAACATCCTTTAATAATGTGCTCGCTGGAAAAGGATTATTACTTTCAAGGTGTGGTTTTAAAAAATCATTTAATTTTTTAGCAGTAGCTAAATCAATCCCCTTCACTTGAGTTGAACCGTCCAGGATTTCTATTAATTCACTTAAAGTTTTGTTTTCTAAAAATTTCTGCCAATTATCATCCTCTAAGTTAGATAAATCATTATGTTCGACAATTAGGTTTAGGTTATTTTGATAAGTTGCCTCTTCTTCTTTTGCATATCCACTTTCTTCAGATTTAAATTTTTCTGCTCTTTCTGATTCTGTTTTTTTATCTTCAAGAATATCTTTTATATATTTTTCATAAGTATCAGGAGGAAAAAAGGTAGCAGCATCCTTATTGTTAGCCTTTAAATATTCTTGGACTACTTTTTTTAATCCTTCTTTGTCGTTTTTTAGTTCATCTTCGTGCACAATGTTATATTCTAATTCAATACCTAGGTCATCAGCTTCTTTAATAAATTTTTCTATATCTTTTAAATCAAAATTTGGCAAATAAAGTTTGGAGCAAATAAATTGATATCTATCTTCAAAATTATCAGGCATTTTTTCTGTATCAATATTTTTGATTCTCCAAATCCCTGTCAAGTCTGTCACTCCTCCCTCAAATTTTTTTCCCTTCTCGGTAAAATCCTCTGTCTGAGAAACATAAAAATCTATATCACCCAAACTAGGAGGAACAGGCCTTAGCCCGCCAGCTTCACTAAGATCTTTTATAAGGCCAAAGCTAAGCGGATGGGGATGATAATGCCTCACAATTTTTTCTTGATCATCTTGAGAATAATCTATTTCTAATTTATTTAAATGTTTTTCTATTTCTCCCATTCTAGCAAACCGGCTTCCCATTGAATCTCCCACATCAACCCAGCGGCCATCGTATTCATACCAGCCATCTTCTGCTCCTATTGTTCTAGTTTGTTTTACTAAATCTAATTCTCCTTCTTCAAGATTTCTTTCATAAACCGTTCCTGCTGAAGCTTCAAACTTGATAGGCCCATTGATTATCTCCTTTTCTTCTGGATTTGGTTCTTCTGTTGTATCAATTTTTTGTTCTGATTTTTTCTCTTGAGAATAAAAATTATCTTTAGTGCCAAAATTTCCCAACGAAGCTAATCTATTTTCATAAGCTTCTTTTGCTTGCTCTCTATCCAATCCTTTCATTTCCATTAATTTAATAAAATCTTCCTTTTCGCTTTCTACGTCGTCTCCCATTTCTGCTGCTTCAGCACTGTCCGGGCTAAAAAGACTGCCAGCAGCCATCAGAGCAATTGAACCAGCGGCAGCTGTTTTCAGTGTCTTGCTGGCAATTTGTTTTTCGCCTAAAAATTTTAACAATTTATTATTAAGCATTTTAAAGTCTATTTTTTCTCCTGCTTCTGAGAATTTTTCTTTAAGCATTTTTCCCGCCTTAGTTCGAAAACTTTCTTGCTGGCCAACTATTTCTTGCTGCCCTTTTTTAATTTTTTGCTTAATGGCAAAATATTTTTCTACTTGCTCTTTATTTTTAATTAATTCTGCTTCGCTTAAATTTTCATGACTAGCATCTTCTTTGAGCTCTCTCTCTGTTTCTTCAAGTTGTTGATCTAAATCGACCAACTGCATAATTTCTTCACCCTCTTGGATGTCAATGCCAAATTTACTAGCTAAAGAATGTTTAATTTTATCCATACTGGACTTATCTAAATACTTTTCCATTCCACTATTATTAATCCCTTGATAAATACTGCAAAAAACCGATTCTCCATCCTCTTCATTTAATTTATCTATGTCTTCTTCTTGAAGCATGTCTAGGGCATTTTGAAGAGATATTTCTGTTTCTTCAGCATTTAAATCTCCTTTTTTAATATTTCTTAATTTTTCTAAAGCATCCTCCAGTAATGCTTGGGGATCTTCTAACTGTTCTGGTCGTTCAGAAAAACTTTCTAAACTTTCTTTAGAATTTTCCTCTTCTTTTCGGGCTAAATTGCCTTCAAGTTTCATAATTTTATATTATTTTTTTCTAGTTAGCCAATTAGTTTCTGCCTAAGGCAACTATCTGTAGAAAATAAAGCAATTCACCTAGCAACTAGTCGCTACGCTCCAGTGCGGGATTACTGATTTGTTGCTGCTCATAAACTCGCAGAAAAATTAGTAAAACTCCTTCCTGCTAAACAGCTAATTAGCTAATTCCTACAAGCTAGTAATGTGGGCCGGGAGAGATTCGAACTCCCGTAGCCGTGAGGCGCCTGATTTACAGTCAGGTGCATTTGACCACTCTGCCACCGACCCATTATTTAACATTTAACCAATAACTATTAACACTTAACTGCTATTTATCTCTTAATTTTTTTATAAAACCGCCCAGCTGATTTACTAATTCTTCAGCTTTTTTAATTAAATCATTATAATCTTTTTTATTTATTCTACCAATTTTATTCATTATGTCTAGGCAAGCCACAACTTCATTAACTGAACCGATTGATATTTCTAAGAATCGAGCAAATTCTTTATCTGATTTCTTGCTAGAACCTTCAGCAATATTTAAAACTATAGATAATGATGCTCTCCTAATCTGATCTTTAAAATAAAAACTTTTTATTCTTTCTGTTGAAATCAATATTCTTTTATAAAAACCTCTGGAATCTTTATATACTTTAAAATTTAAAAATCTAAAAGTACTCAAGGTCAATTGTTAATTGTTAATTGTTGATGCCAGAGCCGTTGCGCGGATTTGAACCGCGGACCTACTCCTTACCATGGAGTTGCTCTGCCAACTGAGCTACAACGGCACAATAAATCAAAATAGGCGAAAATTGTATTTTATTTATCACGTTATCGCAAAATTCCGGCGAGTCGCCAATGAGGTTGCTACCAACTGCTTATCTCGCCGCACCCCTTTTTTACTATCGGAACGGAAACGGAAACTATATGAGCTTGGGTAATAGCGGGTAGGTCTCTGTTAATTAAACTTCGATAACGCAATAATAACAAACTAAAATTATTTATTTTTTTCTCGTTTTTTTACTCTTTTTAAAAAAGCAACCTTTTCCATTTTTCGCTTGGAATCAACGTCCCGTGGATAAATTTTCAAAATTTGTTTATAACATTCCAGGGCTTCCGGATAATTTTCAATTTTTATATACAGTTCTCCTAATTGCCGATAATTTTCGATTTGCTTAGGATTATCAACTATTTTCTGAACTAATTTTTTTTCTAAAATTTCCCTGTCTACTCCGATCTCATCGTCAATTTCAGCAGCGCTTCTATCTACTTTAACCACTTCTTTAATTAATAAATTTTCCTCTTTTTTAGGCTTTTGGTAATCTTCTATTTTTACAATGCCATCGGAAAATTTATCATTAGATTCTGCAAATTCTGTTTGCACCTTTTCCTCACTTTCCCCTTCTTCTTCGCTAGCCTTTTTTTCTTTATTTTTTTTAAAACGGCTAAAAATATTAGCCTTCTCCAAAAATGTCTTAAATCTTCCTTCTTTTTCTTCTTTCGTCTCCTGCTCTTCAGTTTTCTTTGCTCTTTCTTTTTTTTCAATTTTCTCTAGGTCTTCAGCTAAAACTTCTTCGCCTTTTGCAACTGCTTCATTTTCCTGCCCAAGGGAATCTTCTTCCTTATTCCCTTGAGAAAAAAATTGGCTAACTTTTCTTTGGGTTTTTTCTTCCTTTTCTCTGTTTTCTTCTCCTTGAAACTCCGAGACTTCCTTTAGCAATTCTTTTTTAAAATCTTCATTCACTGCTTGAGAAGGCTGTTCATTTTTATAAGACTCGCTTTCTTCTGAAGATTCTTGTTTTTCTTCTTTTTTTAAATAATAATCAACAGGATCTTTTCTTTTCTGGTTGCTTGAACCTTTTTTAATCTCTTCTAAATTGTAATCTCCTGTTTTCTTTTTTTTCTGCTCTTGTTTTATTAAATCCTGCTCATCCGCAGTAGCTAAATCTTCATTTATCACATGATCGAGATCATCCTCTTCTTCCTTAATCAGTTGCTCCTTGGCTTCAATTTCATTATAAAAATCATCTTTCTTGTTCTTCTTATTTTTTATTTTAATCAGCCAG
>CAYMRZ010000067.1:0-5452 GCA_964393045.1 uncultured Bdellovibrionales bacterium
TTCCAGCAGAGATGTTGATTTTATTTTCACTGTTAAACTCGATAATAAAAAGAATAAATAAGCATGAAAGCAAATTTTTTAAACAACCGAAAGAAAATAATTTTTTCCATAATCATAGGATTTTTAGTATTAGCCGGTATGGCTTATGTGCTTACGAATTTCTTAATGGATAAAATTTTAATTAAAAAACAAGCGTTAGAAAAACAGCAGTTAAGCTTGGATTATTTAATAAAAGAAGGAACAAAAGTGGATAAATATCAAGCGCTATCAGATAAAATGAATGATAACCAGCTAGCTGTCAAAGAGGCTATTATTACTAAAGAAAACCAGCTAAAATTGATAAAAAGCTTAGAAGCAGTGGCTGATTCGCTGGGTATTTATATTAAAAAATCGTCTTACGATCCTCCTAAAAAATCCAAAAAAATAGTTCAGGAAAATGCAAGTGCAGTTTCAGGGGACAGCGCGCAATCCCCGCAAAGCAGTAAAAACAATAAAAATTTAAATTATCTTAAAGTTTCCTACATTGGAAGTTATGAAAATTTGTTGAAATTTATTTATAAAATAGAAAATTTTGAGTATGCGGTTAACCTTAATTCCTTAGAAATGAAAGTATTAGAGAAATCAGATTTTCGAAGACTCGAAAGAGAACTCAATAATCCCCAGCAAGTTTTAAGCGGGGCTGAATTAAAGGCTGATATTTTATTATCTTTTAAGTCGACTTAATGAAGAAAGAAAAAAAACAGGACAAGCCTTTTCTTAAAAAAGAAAAAAAGGTTTCCAATGAGAATAAACCAAAAAAAATAAGCAATGAGGACAAAGTCCAAAACATATATCGCCAATTCTTGATTTTTATTCAAAAGAAGAGCTGGATTTTTACGATAGCAGCTTTCTTGGCGGTTTTCGCCCTGGCTTTGCTTGTTTGGAATAAATATGTATTCTCCGAAAAACCTGAGAGGGAAATGGTTGATGAATTTCAATTGAAAGAAAAGCAGATCAATCAAAAAATGGAAAAGATTGAAAGGGTTATCAGCAGCCTTAATCAAAGGAAGGAGCATTTTAAAAATGTGCCTGATTTTCCTAACGCGGAAGGGGTTTTCCGATTGGAGGAGGAATTTGAGGCGAGCCAAGAGGCAAGTGATAAATCATTTCAACTTACCCAGTAGTTTTTTGACTTTAAAGCTTTTTTTTGGTAGTTTTTAAAAAGTGCTGAAGGTAAAATTTTGCGGATAAAAAGTATAGAAATTTTTTTGTCTTGAAATTTTTTAAAAGAGCAACTATGTTGCTCTTGATTGTTAATGTTCCAGTAGCTCAACCGGATAGATCCGCCAACCGGCGGACTTCTAAGCCGATGAGTTGCAGATTTTATACCTTAATGTCCCAGTAGCTCAACCGGATAGAGCAACAGCCTTCTAAGCTGTAGGTTGCAGGTTCGAGTCCTGCCTGGGACACTATAATTTTTAATTTTCTAAAAAAATTTAATATATATTTAAGACACAGACTTTCTGAGAATAATTTTTAAAAACAAAAAATGGCTAAAATAATTTTTGATATTGAGACTGCTGGAGAGGATTTTGATGAAATGGATAAAACTACCCAAAAAATTTTAACGCGTTATATCAAAGACGAAACTATCCAGCAAGAAGAATATAAAAAAAAATTAGAAGATATTAAAAATGAATTAGTTTTTTCACCCTTTACTTCACAAATTGTAGCAGTTGGTGTCCTAGATGCTGAAAAAAATCAAGGAGCGGTTTATTTTTCTGCGCCTGAGGATGGCGGTGCTAAGGAATTCGAAGAGGATAAAATTAAATATAAACCGATGGATGAAAAGGGGATCATCGAAAATTTTTGGAAGGTGGCCAGCCATGCCGATGAATTTATCAGTTTTAATGGCCGAGGGTTTGACGTGCCTTTTTTAATGATTCGCAGCGCTATCCACAAAATAAAGCCCAGCAAAAACTTGATGTCCAATCGTTATTTAAATCTTCAAAAGTCTGGAGCCAAGCATATTGACTTAATGGATCAGTTGACTTTTTACGGAGCGGTTTGGAAACGGCCTAGTTTGCATTTAGCTTGCCGAGCTTTTGGGATAAAGAGTCCCAAAGAAGACGGCATTAGCGGTGATGATGTGACTCGATTATTTCAAGAAAAAAAATATTTAGAAATTGCCAAATACAATGGCCGCGATCTTTGGTCTACTCAGAAACTTTTTCAATATTGGGAAAAATATTTGAGATTTTAATTTATCGTATAGGAATTTCAAAAATTCCTATACGTGCGGACTCACGCGGACCAAACGCAAACTTTCGCGGAAGCTAGGGCGCGAAGCTTAATTTAAACATTTAGCAGGATTAGCTCAATAACTTAATGAATATTTGCAGGTCTGTCTGCTTTGCCGAGTTCACCTCGCTAAATCTGCCAACTGGCGGAGAAGCGGACAGGCGGGAGGTTCTCTTTACGAAATAAAAAATTTGTAATATAATGGTTATCCAAATATCATTACCTATAACCATCTTATATAACATTAATGGAAAAAATAGATAAAATCTTTATCAAAGGAGCTAAGGAAAATAATTTAAAGAATATAGACCTAGCTATACCAAAAAATAAATTGGTAGTTATAACCGGCGTAAGCGGCAGCGGAAAATCCTCTTTAGCTTTTGATACAGTTTATGCTGAGGGTTACCGGCGCTATATGGAAAATTTATCCAGTTCCGCCCGGTTTTTTTTAATGCCTATAAAAAAACCTCAAGTAGCTCAGATAAAAAATCTTTCTCCTACGATTGCTATTGGGCAAAAAGCTTTTTCCAATAATCCTCGCTCCACCGTGGGCACTATAACCGGCATTTATGATTATATAAAATCGCTTTACGCAAATTATGGCATTCCCTATTGCCCTGAATGCGGAAAAAAAATGAAGAAAAATACACCGCAAAAGGTTGTTGAACAGCTAAGAAGCATGCAAAAAGGCACCATGATTTCCATTGTTGCCCGCTGGCCAAAAAAGAAAAAAATTGCCGAACGCATTAAAGCTATTAAAAATTTAGGATATGCCAGAGTGAGAATAAATAAAAAAAATTATAAATTAAAAGAAATAGAGCTAGACAAAAATAATTGGCCCGACCAAACCGATATATATGTAGTAGTGGATAGAATTATTTTAGATGACAGGAAGTTTGACAGAGAGCGTATAATTGATTCAATGCAAACGGCCCTAAGGATATCCGAAGATCATTCCAAAATAATCGTGGATAACGAAAAAGAAATTACCTTTAACCAAAAATATTTTTGTCCGGATGGATGTTGTTCCCTGGGAGACCTGAAAATTAAGAATTTTTCCTTTAATTCACCGGAAGGTGCCTGCAGTTTTTGCAAGGGGATGGGAAAAATCGTCAGAGCAGATATCAATAAGATAATCCCCAACAAAAAACTGTCCTTGGCCGAAGGGGCTATAGCGCCTTGGCTTAAAACTAGCGGAAGGCAAGACAAAGAAAATTATTACGGAGCGATTTTAAAAGCTTTAGCCAATAAATATGGTTTTTCCTTAAAGACGCCAGTTCATAAGCTGCCTAGAAAGGTATTTGACATTTTGATGTACGGCACAGGCAAAGATGAAATAGAGTTAAAAATAAATAATAAATCAGAACCCTTAATATTTGGCGGCATTTCTAAAATAATTGAAGATAAGTATTATAGCGCCAAGACAAATTTTTTCAAAAATGAACTGGAAAAATATATGACTATTGAGCAATGCCCCAATTGCCAGGGCAAAAGGCTTAAAAGGCAATTTTTAAATGTAAAATTATTTGAACAAACCATTGATCAGTTGGTCACAAAGGAGATTGGCCAGTTAGCCGAGCTAATTAATTCCAGAATAAGCATTTTTGAGAAAGACAAGAAAGCTGAAAAGCAAAAGCAGCAGCTAAATATTTTTAAAGAAGTATTAACGCGAATAAATTCTCTTAAAGAGGCGGGGGTGGGCTATCTTAATTTAGACAGGACTTGCCAAAGCTTGTCTGGCGGAGAGTTTCAAAAAATTAGGCTGGCCAACCAACTCAACAGCGGTTTAAGCGGCATTTTATATATTTTGGACGAGCCTACTATTGGTATGCATAGCCGAGATAATAAAAAATTAATTAACACTCTGAATAAAATTAAAAAAGCTGGAAATTCAGTAATTGTTATTGAACATGACAGGGAGTTGATTCAAGCGGCGGATTACATTATTGAAATCGGACCATTTGCCGGAGACAAGGGAGGAGATTTGGTTTTTCAGGGTACTTACGATAAATTATTAAAGAATGAAAAAGTGGAAACGGCTTCTTATTTAAAGAAGAAAGGGGGAATTTATAAAGAAATAATCAGCGTTTCCAAAAGAAATAATTATTCCGAAAAATTAACAATTAAAGGGGCAGCGGAAAATAATTTAAAAAATATTGATGTGGATATCCCACTAGAAAGACTGGTAGCTGTGGCGGGGGTTAGCGGCAGCGGAAAGAGCAGTTTAATAAATGATATTTTAGTCAAAGAGCTAAAGCGGAAATTTTATAACTCCAAAAAGTCTTCCGGAAAACACAAGAAAATTATTAATGCTGACAAAATTTCCAAGATAATAAATGTAGATCAAGGCCCTTTAGGAAAATCTTCGCGCTCCAACCCGGCCACCTATACCGGAATTTTTAGCGAAGTCCGCAATTTATTTGCTCAAACTAAAACTGCTAAAGAAAAAAATTTAAATGCCAGCCATTTTTCTTTTAATATGAAAGGTGGTCGCTGTGAATATTGCCAGGGAGAAGGCGTAAGAAAGATGAAGATGAGCTTCCTAGAAGATGTTTACTCTATTTGCCCTTATTGCAAGGGAAGTCGTTATAATAAGAAAATAATGAAAGTGAAGTATCATGGAATGAATATTGCTGAAGTTCTAGATATGAATATTGACTATGCTTATTATTTCTTTTCTTCCAACGAGAAAATAAAAAGCAAGCTGAAAACTTTGCGCCAGGTGGGTCTAGGCTACTTAAAACTAGGCCAGTCCTCCGCCAAACTTTCCGGGGGAGAAGCGCAAAGGATAAAGCTGGCCAGCGAGTTGGCCCGCAATAATCGGCAAAAAGCCTTATATGTGTTAGACGAACCCAGCATTGGTTTGCATTTTCGGGATATTTTTAAATTGTTGAAAGTGCTTAGGAAATTAGCAGATAAAGGGAACAGTGTTATTGTGATTGAACATAATTTAGATATTATAGAAGCTAGCGATTGGATCTTAGAACTTGGCCCTGAAGGAGGAGAACAAGGCGGGGAATTGGTTTTTGAGGGAACTTTTGATAAGTTGAAGAAAAACAAAACTTGGACGGCGAAGATGCTCAATTAGCTTATTGGGAGCTAGCTAGTTAGCTTATTAGGGGATTTTGGAGTCCAACTCTGGGAAATCTTTAAAAATGACAATAAAAAAATG
>CAYMRZ010000068.1:0-5436 GCA_964393045.1 uncultured Bdellovibrionales bacterium
ATAATGTAATAATTTTGTAATTCTAAAGAAAAGAAATAATATTAAAAATATGCTAGATTGTCTAGCGTTGTTTATACTTTTAAAATTTAAAATTTTACAATGACAATGTATTGTCCAAAAATTCAGCAGCAGCACAAAAAGACTTTTTTAAGCGAACCAAAAAATAGTTGCTAGACTTAGCGATAAAAGTGTGTTATTTTATTTAAAGTAGCGTGTTTTTGTAAATAAATTAGATAAAAATGTTAGACGAGATAAAAAAGGACAAATTAAAAAAACTTAATAATTTTTACGAAAAGGGAATCAACCCTTTTCCTTCAAAGTTTTCCAAAAAGGAAGACATAGCAGAAGTTTTAGAGAAAAAAATAGAAGAACCGGCTAAAATAGCCGGCAGAATTACGCTTTTTAGAAATATGGGAAACATTGCCTTTATTCATCTAAAAGACGAAAGCGGCAAAATGCAGGTAGTTTTAAATAAAAAAAACTTAAAAAATACGGATGCCGATTATAAGTTTTGGTTAAAAAACCTTGATTTAGGCGATTTTATCGGAATAGAAGGAAAAAGGTTTGATACTAAAAAAGGAGAAAAGTCGGTCTTGGCGGATAAAATTATTTTGCTTGCCAAATCAATTCTTCCGTTGCCGGATAAATACAGAGCTTTGCAGGATGAGGATGAAAAATTAAGAAAACGCTACTTGGATATTTTGTATAACCCGGAAACAAAAGAAATAATCTATAAACGGGATAAATTTTGGTCGGCAACAAGAGAATTTTTAAAACAAAGAGGGTTTACGGAAGTGGAAACGCCGGTGTTGGAAATAAAAGTCGGTGGAGCGGATGCTCAACCGTTTAAAACCCGCCACAATGCTTTGGATGTGGATGTTTATTTGAGAATTTCTACCGGAGAGCTTTGGCAAAAAAGGCTAATGGTAGCCGGTATGGAAAAAACTTTTGAAATTGGCAGGCAATTCCGCAACGAAGGAATGGACACGGAGCATCTTCAAGACTATACCCAAATGGAATTTTATTGGGCTTATGCCGATTATGAGCAGGGCATGAAGCTAGTTGAAGAGCTTTACCGGTATATAGCAAAAGAAACTTTTGGCAAGTTAAAATTTAAAATAAGAGGCTTTGAAGTTGACCTATCCAAGGAGTGGGAAACGTATGACTATACCGAAACAATTAAGAAAATAACAGGAATAAATATTTTCAATGCTAATTTAAAAGCTATAAAAGAAAAATTAGAAGAGCTGGGAGTGGAATATGAAAAAGAAGGTCTAAATAAGCCTCGCGCTATCGACAATCTTTGGAAATATTGCCGAAAACAATTGGGAGGGCCGGGGTTTTTGGTAAATGAGCCTTTAATGGTTTCTCCTTTGGCTAAAAAAAATAAAGATAATCCAGAAATAGTCCAGCGCTTCCATGTAATTATTGCCGGTAGCGAATTGGGCAATGGCTATAGTGAATTAAATGATCCAATTGACCAAGCAGAAAGGTTTAAACAGCAGCAAAAATTGCGTGATGCCGGAGACGAAGAGGCTCAAATGAATGATGAAGATTTTGTGGAAGCCTTAGAATATGGCATGCCGCCGACTTGCGGATTTGGGATGAGCGAAAGGGTTTTTGCTTTTTTGATGGACAAGTCTGCCCGGGAATGCCAGATTTTCCCCTTGATGAAGCCGAAGTCAAAATAAAATATTCATAATTTGTAACTTAATTTAAGATGCTAGACATAAAATTTATTCGAGAAAATAAGGATAGAGTTCAAGAAGCAGCCAAGAATAAAAATATTGATCTAGATGTGAATAAGCTTTTGGAATTGGATGGCAAGAGAAGGGAATTGTTGCAGAAAATAGAAGAATTGCGGGCTCAGAGAAATGAATTAGCCGGTTCACTGGGTACCGAACCTGGCTCCCAAGGTGCCAAACCTAGCTCGGAACAGATAGAAAAAGGCAGGAAACTTAAAAAAGACATCGCTGAATTAGGAGAGAAACTAGAGAAAATTGAGGTCGAATATAAAGAATTAATGGTAAAAGCGCCTACTATTCCTTCTGAAGATACGCCCGTTGGCAAAGATGAGAATGAAAATGTAGAAGTTTTCAAGGAAGGCGAACTGCCTAAGTTCGATTTCGAGCCGAAAAGCCATCTAGAATTAGCTAAAGATTTGGATTTATTTGATATAAAAAGAGGTGTTAAGGTGGCAGGTTATCGAGGCTATTACGTAAAAAATGAAGCCGTTAACTTGCAGATGGCCTTAATGATGCTTGCCTTGGAAAAATTAATCAATAAGGGCTTCATACCTATGATTCCGCCAACTTTAGTGCGGGAATTTGCTTTGTTTGGTACCGGTTATTTTGTCGGCAAAAAATATAATCCTGAAGTAGATGAAATTTATAAGATTGCCAATTCAGAAATAGAGGCAGACGGCAAAAAAAATAAGGAAGACAAATTTTTAATAGGAACAGCCGAGCCTTCTCTTTTGGCTTATTATGCCAATGAGATCTTGGACGAAAAAGATTTGCCCTTGAAACTTTGCGGATTCTCTCAATGTTATCGAAGCGAAATTGGCAGCTATGGGAAAGACACCAAAGGCTTATTCCGAGTGCATGAATTTATGAAGGTAGAGATGGTAGCAATTATGGGAGCAGATGTTAAAAAATCAGAAGAGATGCATGAAGAAATGGTAGAAATTTCCAAGGAGTTGCACCGGGACTTAGGCCTGCCCTATCGAGTGGTGCAAATTTGTACTGGTGATATGGGCGCCGGGAAATATAAAATGTTTGATTTAGAGGCTTGGATGCCAAGCCGTAATAATTATGGAGAAACGGGCTCAGCTTCTAATTTTCTTGATTGGCAGTCCCGAAGATTGAATGTTAAATATAAGGACAAAGAGGATAATAAAAAATTTGTTTATATGCTTAATAATACCGCCTTGCCCAGCGTGCGGCCGCTGATTGCTATTTTAGAAAATTTTCAGCAAAAAGACGGCAGCGTGGTTGTTCCGGAAGTTTTAAGGAAATATATGCCAGGACAAATAGATAAAATAAAATCTAAAAGATAATAATTTACCGCAATAAAAAATATCCATTTCTTGCCCAAGACGGATTTTCAAAATGCCCATTTTAATGGGTATTTTATTGACAGAAAGTTTTTAGTATTGCTTATTTTTTCCTTGATATTAAACTTAAAATGCCACTTACAAACTAATTAATACATTTTTGCGTGTTGTTTGATTGTCACCACTTCATAAAAATTTTCAAAGGTTGATTGCTCTAGTAAAAATAATTATTAGATATCCAGTAAATTATTGTAGAAACTATTGTATATCAAAATTTCAGTTAAACCTTTTTTGAAAACTTTTTATTCATCAATAGCAATCGAAAATCTAATTTTTTGATTTAAACATTTTCAAAATGGAAGAACCAAAGCTTTCGCCTATCAAGGAAATGGAAATCCGGAGTTCAAAAATTCCCGGAGTGGTTTCTCTGGCTCAAGGAGTGCCGAGTTTTAATGCGCCTAAATGCATAAAAAATAAAGTTATTGAAGCTATCCAGCAAGGCAAGACTGACCATTATTCCCTTTCTCCCGGTCTTTTGGAATTAAGAGAGGCAATTGAATATAACTTATCGAAAGAAGATATAAATTATGATTTTGAGAAGGAGATAATAATTACTGCTGGCTCGATTGAAGGCATAACTGCTTCTTTGCTAGCCTTAATTAATCCCGGAGATGAAGTTTTAATCCCTGATCCGACTTATACCTCATACCAAGAAGCCGTAAGAGTGGCCAAAGGAAAGCCGGTTTTTGTTCCCCTAGAAGAAGAAACTGGCTGGAGTTTTAATGTTGATGAATTGGTTAAGCAAATAACCGATAAAACCAAAGTAATTTTATTTTGCAATCCCAATAATCCCACTGGCACTGTTTTTAACCAAAGCCAAATTATTAAGATTTTAGAAATTGCCCAATATCATAACCTTTTTGTTTTAGCAGACGAAGTATATCGGGATTTTATTTACGATGGGCAGGACTTTTTTTCTATCGGTAAATTTTCTGAATTTAGGGAAAGAATCGTTTATATTTTTTCTTTCTCCAAAGCCTATTCTATGACTGGTTGGCGAGTAGCTTATTTGGCTGCTGATGAAGCGATAGCCCGGAAAATTTTAGCAGTGCATGATGCTTTGGTTACTTGTGCACCGGTAATTTCCCAGTGGGGAGCTTTGGCCGCTCTAGAGATGGCTAATCAGGATGTATCTTATTTTAAACAGGAGTTTATTAAAAGAAAAGACACTATTTGTTTTTATTTGGACGAAATGAAAGATTGGTTTGAATATAAAAATCCGGACTCAGCCTATTTTGTGTTTCCCAGATTTAAGCAAAAATTAATTAAAAAAATTGAGACTAAAAGCAAGGCTGGTTTTTATGATAATTTTGAAAATTTTTATAAAAACTCAAACTCTTGGAATTTTGCTTTAGAATTATTGTATAAAGCTAAGCTGGCAGGCGTGCCGGGTTTAGCTTTTGGCCGGCAAGGGGAAAACCATCTCAGGTTTTGTTTTGGAAGGAAAATGGCTGATATAGAAGAAGGAATGAAAAGGCTAAAAATTTATTTAGATAAGATTTAATTTTTTTTAATGAAAAAGTTTTTTCGCTGTTTTATCCAATATTATTTAAAATTTTTAACCAGAATAGTTTTGTGGAGGCATAAGCCTATGGTAATTGCCATAGCAGGCAGCACTGACAAAACCTTTGTGAAAGACAAAATTTTAGAAGAATTAGCGAAAAGAGATAACCTTATCCGAGGTAATCCCAGAAGTTTTAATACTGAAATCGGGCTTCCATTAGCGGTGCTTTTCTTGCCTTCAGGCTATTCTTCAATTTTTAAGTGGGTAGACGTATTACTGGCTGGAAGTTATATTTCTTTTTTTAGCCGGCAATTTCCCAGGGTTTTAGTTTTAGAGATGGGAGTGGACAAAAAAGGGGATATGAAGTATTTGCTTTCTATGGTAAAACCCCAAATGGCGGTTATTACCAATATCAATAAGAGCTTTCCGGACAAAAATGCCAATCTAGACATAATTGCCTCGGAAATGGAGATTTTAGCTGAAGCTATTCCAGAAGAGGGTTTTTTAGCTTTAAATGGGGATGATAAAAGAGTGAGGGCCTTAAAAAACCAGGCCCAGTGCCGCCGTGTTTTATACGGGACAGAAAAAGATTGCCAGGCTAAAATATTTAATATCCAAGAAAAAGCAACGGGACAAACTTTTGATTTAGCTTATCAGAACAAGAAAGATAAGCTAGAATTAGATAAATTTGGGAGACACAATGTTTTTTCTTTTGTAGCTGCCAAACTTATTGTTCAAGAATTAAACAAAAAATTATCCAAGAATGATTTTATTAAAAAGCAAAAACAAAACTAAACGAAAAAAGTTTAAAAAAAAC
>CAYMRZ010000069.1:0-5282 GCA_964393045.1 uncultured Bdellovibrionales bacterium
AAGGCATTAAATCGATAACCGGATCTTGGCAACGGGGTTTTATTTCTGCAGTATGGGCATTTTTTAATCCCACTACATTCCTAGCAAATTCTACTACCATCAGCTGCATTCCATAGCAGAGGCCCAAATAAGGAATTCTATTTTCTCTAGCATATTGAATGGCTAAAATTTTTCCTTCCACTCCCCTTTCACCAAACCCTCCTGGAACAATAATTCCGTCATAATTATCCAACTCTGCTAATCGAGATTTATCCCTTTCATAAATTTCTGAGTTAATCCACTCTATTATCGGTTTTTTTTGTAATTTATGACTAGCATGCTTGATGGCTTCAATCACGGAAATATAGGAATCAGACAAAATGCAGTCTCCTGTCCCAAAATATTTTCCTACTATTCCAATTTTGATTTCGCCGTTGGATTTTTTAATATTATCTATCATCCTGCGCCATTCTTTTAAATCTTTTTTTCGAGGTTTCAAATTGAGTTTTCTTAATATGCGGTTACTCAAGTTATCTTTTTCAAAATTCAAAGGCACCTCATATATGGATTCAATATCTGGAGCGGAAATAACATCTTTTTGATCCACGTTGCAAAAATTAGCAATTTTTTCTTTCCTTTTTTGATCTAAAGGTTCTTCACTGCGAGCTATAATGATATCAGGCTGCACTCCGGCAGAATGAAGAGACCGGGCAGCTTGCTGAGTGGGTTTAGTTTTCATCTCCCCGATTTTATTAGGATAGGGTACATAACTTATCATCACAAATAAAACATCGCCTGGGTTTTTCAATTTCATCTGCCGGGCAGCTTCTGTAAATAAATCATTTTCGTAATCTCCAGTAGTCCCGCCAATTTCAGTGATTACAAAATCAGACTTATTAATTTTGGAAGCGTCTTGAGTCACTTTCATTATTTCATTAGTAACATGGGGAATGATTTGCACGCATTTACCGCCATATTCCAAATCTCTTTCTTTCTGAATAACCCTCTGATAAATACTGCCAGTAGTCATATAATTAGTTGACGGCAACTCAACGTTTAAAAATCTTTCATAATTTCCCATATCCTGATCGGTTTCCAGCCCACTGGATAAAACAAAAACCTCACCGTGTTCAGTGGGATTCATTGTCCCTGCATCCACATTGACGTAGGGATCGATTTTTATGGCGGTTATATCGAAACCCTTAGACTGGATAATTTTAGCTATTGAAGATGTCGCCACTCCTTTTCCAATTCCCGACATCACTCCCCCAAAAACAAATATATACTTTGGATGTTTAAGCATGATAATACTGTGCCCCTGATATTTAATTATTTATCTTCTTCCTCAATTATGACATTAATTTTTGTTTCAATGCCATGCTGTAAATTTATATCAACTTGATGCTCTCCTATTTCTCTTATAGGTTTGTTTATTTTAATAGCTTCTTTTTTAACTGAAATGCCTTGTTTGCTCAACGCTTCTTTAATCTCCTTCTCGCCAATCGAACCAAACAGCTTGCCTTCATCAGCTTTCATTTTTATCACTATTTCTTGGCCGTCAACTTTTTTGGCCAATTCCTGGATTTTTTTAAGTTCTCTCTCTGCCTCTTGAGTTCTTTTTTCCGCTTCTTTTTTGGCCCATTGAATAGCCTTGTTTGTAGCAATTTGAACTTTTTTGTGAGGAATTAAAAAATTACGGCCATAACCGTCGCTAACCTCCTTAATATCCCCCCGTTTTCCTAGATTTTCAACATCTTCAAGTAAGACCACTTTCATAAAAACATTTTAAGTTTTAATTTGTCTCTTTTATATTATAGAATAAGTGAAAAAATTATTCAAGAGGAAATCTTTTTCCTCCTCCTCTCCTCGGCTGACCGTACTTGTTTTTCATCCAAACCGAAATGATGGGCAATTTCATGCCAAATAGTATTTTTAATAATTTCCTTTAATTCTTCTCGGTTTGCAGCTTCTTTTTCAATTGACTCTCTGAAAATAGTAATCTTATCCGGCAAAACCATGGTATAGTTACTTCCCCGAATATTTTGGGGGATGCCTTCATATAATCCATATAAAATCCAATCCTGACGAATTTTTAATTTCTTTAGTTGTTCCAGCGTGGGTTTTCTTTCTAGAATAATTGCCACATTATCCAACTTTTCCAAAAATTTCTTGGGAATCTCTTTTATCCCTTCAGCCATAATGTCTTTAAATTCTTTTTGAGTGACCTTATACATTAAATATTTTTAAAAACCCCAATAATTTTATTTGGAATATTTTTGTCCAATACTTTGGGGATAATTTTATTTTTTGTTGGTTTTTTCATGAGACTGGCAATTGCCTCAGCGGCAGCAATTTTTATTTTGTCATTAATATTCGAAATTCCGCTGTCAATAGCTCCGCGGAAAATTCCCGGAAAAACTAAAGCATTGTTGATTTGGTTAGGAAAATCGCTTCGACCGGTGGCCACCACTTTCGCTCCGCCTTGCTCGGCTTTCTCCGGTAAAATTTCCGGTACTGGATTGGCTAAGGCAAAAACAATTGGGTTTTTATTCATTTTTTTAATATCCGTAGTATCCAGCAATCTTGGCATGGAAAGACCGATAAAAACATCGCTGTTTTTAATCCCTTCTTTTAAATTACCGTCAAATTTTTCCAGATTAGTTTTTTTAGCAATAATTTTTTTATATTTATTCAAGCCTTTACGACCTTTGTAAATCGGCCCCTTGGAATCAAAAAGAATTATATCCTTGCAGCCGAACTTCAAAAGCAATTTAGTAGTTGCCAAAGCAGCTGCACCGGCGCCGGAAATCACAATCTTAGCCTTTTTTAAATTTTTATCAGTCACCTTAACGGCATTTATTAAGCCAGCCAAAATCACAATCGCCGTACCATGCTGGTCGTCATGGAAAACTGGAATTTTTAATTTCCTTTTCAGACTCTCTTCAATTTCGAAACAACGCGGCGCGCTAATATCTTCCAGGTTTATGCCATTAAAGCTTGGTGCAATATTTTCAATAGTTCGAATTATATCTTTGGTTTTTTGGGTTTTTATAACAATCGGCACCGCGTCAATACCGGCAATTTCTTTGAATAGCGCTGCCTTGGCCTCCATAACTGGTAAAGCTGCTTCTGGTCCCCGGTTTCCCATTCCCAAGATCGCGCTGCCATCTGATACGATCACTACCACGTTTTTCCGCCAGGTTAAGTTATTGGTTTTGTTTTTATCTTTATCAACGGCTTTTACAATTTCTGCCACTCCAGGAGTATAAATCTGAAAAAGATTTTTATTATTAACTTTATATTTTGATTTTATCTCAATTTTCCCTCCTTGAGAAAAATCAATGGGTTTCTTTGCCATAGATTTATTTAACTCAATTAGATTAATCAACTTATTAACTTTTTAACTTCTTCAACTTTTCATAAACTCCCAGTGCCGCTATTGCTCCCTCGGAGCAAGCAGTAATAATTTGTTGAAAACCATTGGAATTGGTAGTAATATCACCAGCGGCGAAAAATCCTTCAAGGTTGGTAGATTGATCTGGATTAGTTTTAATATATTTCTGCTCGTTCAGTTCTACTCCCGCTTCTTCAGCCAACTTGCTTACAGGACCAGAGCCGATTTCGATAAAAACCCCATCTGTCTTCAATTCTTTTGAATCGTTATAGGGATTGTCAAAAATGACTTTTTCTACTTTTCCATCGCCTTTAATTTTTACCACATTGGTTTCTTTAATCTTTTCGATTTTTTCGTTGTTGTTAATTTTTTCTAAATAAGCCGGCGTACATCCCATTTCCGGCTTGCGAAAGACTACTGCCACTCGTTTGCTGTGCTCAGAAAGCATTAGGGCAGCCATAGCAGCCGAATTACCTCCACCGATGACAATTACTTCTTTGTCTTTAAAAAATGGGCCATCACAAGTAGCACAGTAAGAAACACCCTTGCCTTTGAACTCTTTTTCTCCGGGGATGCTGAGTTGCTTTTCTTTTGTGCCAATAGCATAAATTATATTTTTAGCCTGATGTTTATTCTGATTAGTTTCTACCTGAAAACTTTCCTTTTCCTTTTTTATATTTTCCACTGTTTCCTGGACAATTTTTCCGTCTAAACTTTCTGCGTGATCTTTTATTTTCTGCGCTAACTCAAAACCAGTGATGGATGGGATGCCGGGATAATTTTCAATTTTGTGAATTTCGTTCAAATACCCCCCTGGTTCGGCACCTAGCAGTAAATGTTTTATCTTGTACCGGCTGGCATAAATAGAAGCTGTCAATCCCGCCGGTCCCGTACCGATAATAATTAAATCATGCATAAATTATTTTATTATTGTTTTAAGGTTAACTTTATTAAAAATTATTTTCAAATTAAAGTCTTACTTCCACTTTTTTGTTTCCAGCCCATTGTCTGCTGCATTGCGCTGCGCTTCTTGTTTTGACCTTCCTTCTCCTTCTGCTACTTTTTCTTTCTCTAAAAAAACTGCTACCTTGAAATGTTTGTCGTGATCAGGCCCCCATTCCTCTACCACTTCATAACTGGGGGTAATGCCGGTCACCTCTTGAGCTTTTTCCTGAAAATAGCTTTTGGGATCAAGATAGCTTTTATTTTCTAGTATTTCAGGCAAGTTGATTACAATATTTTCTTTAATAAATTTATCAGCCGCATCAAATCCTTTGTCCAAATAAATAGCGCCAATAATAGCTTCAACTGCATTGGCAGTAATATATTCCCGAGCTTTACCTATATCTTTTTTCTCTCCCTTAGACATTAAAAGATAATTATCCAGGCCAAGTTTTTTTGCAACTTTAGCAAGCATTTCTCCGTTCACCAGGGAAGCTCTCCAGTTAGTAAGCTCTCCTTCCGGATTTTGATAATTATCAAAAAGATAGCGGGTAACTGATAATTCCAAAACGGCATCTCCTAAAAATTCCAGCCTCTCGTTATGAGGCAAGTTGTATTTTCTGTTTTCATTTAAATAAGAACGGTGAGTAATAGCTTCTTGAAGCAGTTGAAAATTTTTAAAATTAACATTTAAAATTTCCGCTAATTTTTTTAATTTTTTGTCCATTTTTTTTAAACACCGAAATGGAAATTATGTTCACGCCATAACTTCCATTTAAGCGCTAATTAATTTTTAATATAGATTTTTTATTTATTATCTTCCTTATTATCCTTGTTTTTTCTATTATCCAGCTTTTCCCTTCTTTCCCCTTCCTCTTTCTTTTCCTTATTCCTTTTGGCCTTCTTACCGTTTTTTATAATCGCATCAAATGCTTCTTTCTCTAATGTCTCTTTTTCTAATAATTCG
>CAYMRZ010000070.1:0-4981 GCA_964393045.1 uncultured Bdellovibrionales bacterium
AAATGGGATAAAAAATAGAGGCCTCTATAGAGGCCTCTATTTTAAAAATCTTTTATTGGCAATTTGCCAAACACTCTTCCTTGGCTGGAGAAGGCAAGGAATTGCACATACTGCAAGCGTCTTGCATCATTTGATTAGCTGATTGCTGTCCCTGCTGTTGTCCTTGCTGGGCTTGCTGTTCCATTTGTTCCATCTGCTGTTCCATTTCTTGGGTCTGCTGTTGCACCTGTTCCATCATTTTTGACATATCTTGAAATTCCACATTATTTGGCGGAGTAAATTTGGAATTGTCCGCTTTCCAGGACTGGCAATCAAAATCCATATCTTGTTCCATTTGTTGCTGGGCTTGATAATTTTCACTTTGGCCTGAATCAGTTTGCATTTGGCTGGCTTCACCCTGCATTTCTTCCATTTCTTCTATCTTCATTTTAGTTCCTTGGCTATTCATATTTCCCCAATTATAAACCCAACCCCCGTCGCTCATAGTATATACAGTGGTGGCTTCTCCGGCTTGCTCTATGTTGCTTTCATGATAAAATTTTTCTCCGGAAATATAAGACACGCCTTCAACTGTGCCACCATCCGGCTGCTCATTTTTCCAGGTGCATTTTAAATTCTTTCCTTTTTTCATTAAATCTTTCAAGGATTGAAGCTTGGAATTTTCTTTTTGTGCTTCTTTCTCTTGAGTCTGATTTTTCTGAGACGATTGCTCTTGCGCACCAGGCTCAGACTTATTACAGCCCGCCAAGAAAACCGCTAGAAATAAAACAGACAAAAAGGCAATTGTTTTTTTCATTAGTTTTTTTAATAATTATAATTTTATATTAAAATTTATCCTGCTCGTTATCGGCTTTATAAATAATCCGGTTAACAGCGGCAAATATTCTATTCATTTCTCTGGCATTAACATCTTCTAGGTCTAAATCTTTTAAGTATTGCATCGCTTCTTTTTTTGACATTTCGGGCAAATTTGAAAAATCTTCTCTAAATAAAATTTTCTTAAACAAGCTTCTGATTTTTAACATTTTAAATACTCCCACTTCTTTTATATTTTTTACCGCCTCATTGGAAATTCCATTAAACCTTTCTTTTATTTCCTCGTCTGATAATTTTTCCTTGGCTTTTTCGTCTAAGGAGATTATTTTTTCTTTCATTTTATTTTTAAAATTCTAAATTCTTTGTTTTTAAATCAGTAAACCAGCAATTAATAATAAATGAATCTCCGCGGGTTTACACCTGCGGTGTCTCCTGTTTCTTCGGCGGAGTGAAATCCGCCGAAGCAGAAAATTAAACCCTTTATTCATCCCCTGGGCTTACGCCCAGGGTTTTCTGCGAAAGGCGGATAATGTCGGAGTACCCGGAATTCCTGCCTGCCGGCAGGCAGGGAACCGGGGCTATACCCACCCGAAGGGCACGTACCCGTCTCTTCGACGGGTCGCCGAGGAGGCGACTACCTTTATGATGTCGGGCTGCCGAGCCCTGCAACCATAAAGGGTGCGGGGTAAAAATCTCACTCGTCGGAGTACCCGGAATTCCTGCCTGCCGGCAGGCAGGGAACCGGGACTATACCCACTCTCACCCCGTTAGAAAATATGTCGGGGAGCTGGGAG
The DNA here is from genome assembly GCA_964393045.1 of uncultured Bdellovibrionales bacterium. Lineage (GTDB taxonomy): Bacteria > Patescibacteriota > Minisyncoccia > Moranbacterales > DUUL01 > CAYMRZ01. The sequence goes on from CAYMRZ010000070.1 coordinate 1,611, forward strand.
TCGAACCCAGCCTACACGCACCCGAAGCGTGCGTACTACCGTTATACTACACCCCGATATTAATTTCTTTTTATTTTTTGTCAAAAAATATTTTTATTGTGTCTTTTATAAAATTTTCTAACGGGGCAAGGGCACGTACTACCATTATACTATACTCCGTGTTTTTTAAATAGTGCTAATTATTTTTATTCTGCCTCTTTGTTTTACAAAACTTCTTTTGTAAATATTAAATTTATAAAATTTGATTCAACAAGTCAACAACTTTTCCGGGTCATTTTTCTCTCCGCTCTTATAAAAGAAAAACCTAAGGAAGTTAAGGCGGCAACAAGAAAAACCCAATTCAGGGAAATTATTTGAATCAAAATTATTACCAACAAAAACATCAAGGCCTTTCCCAACCCAATAACTATTTCATGCAACACGGTATATTCATCTACATAATGTCCCTGATCCGCGGCAATTTCATAAGTAAGCACATCAAAGGGGGTACGGGTAAAAATTTTAGTTAATTTATGGTAAACATCTATCACAAAAACGTGCAAGGCGGAGAGAATAAAAATCTTAAATATCCAGCCGAAAGCATACAAAAAACTTCCGTATTTTAACATTTTTTTTCTCTCTCTTATTTTTTTATCAATCTTTTTTCCCACAATAAGCTGCAAAACAATAGTAGCGGCCGCTATCAAGGTTGAAATAAGCCCTACTTCCAAGTAATTGCCATTAAAAAGCACAAAAATAAAAATCGGCCAAACCAAGACGCCAGTAGCATTTTCTACGCCGTCAGCCGCATAAACCCAAACTGTTCGGCGATGTTTTCTGGAAAAAAATTTTTTCCAGGTCTGCGTGTAGCTCCAAGAAAATTTTTCTTTAGTGTGCGGCAAATGCATATAAGGGAATAAAGCGGCAAAAAACAGCACTACCCCTATTAAGAATAAAACGTTAAAGCCAAACTGGCTGATAATAAAGCCGGCTATCAAGGGAGTGAAAATTCCAATCAAAGCCAAAAGAGATCGAGAGGCGCTCAACTCTCTCCCCCTATCCGCCCTGTCGGTAAACTTGGCAAAATCTACATGATAAGGCACCCAGTGAGCAAGTCTCCATAGTGTTATTAAAATTAGAACAATTGGAATTATATATCTCCAATTTTCTTCATTTAAAACGCACAATCCGGCATAATAAACAGATCCAAAGACAGCACTCATTTTTAAGGCTCGGCGAAAACCGAATTTATTTAAATATTTAACCGCTAAAGGCAAAACCAGGATATAAATCAATGAACCAAGCAGATAGTAGGCAGCTACCGGCTCAATTTTCTCTTGAAAAATCTTATAAAGAAAAATGGGCAAAAACAAAGTGAAGAGTCCGCTGGCGACGTTCATAATAGCTTTACCGCTGAAAAGGGCCACAAACCCTCGAGATAATTTTCTGTCAAAATAATGCATGGGCTAGTTTAATTTTAAATTCTTAATTTTAAATTTTAAATAAGCAGTCACGTCAACCGTAGTGGTGGAATGTTTGCCGCCCCCTACAAGCTATCAGCTAACTCCCAAAAGCTAGATCACCAACTTCCCCCTCCCCCTCCGCCGCCTCCGCCGCCGGAGAAACCGCCACCGCCAGAGAAACCAGAGGAAGAAGATGAAGGCGGTGCACTATGAGAAACGGTCTGGGTGGAAAAGCTGTTCATGGAGCTGGCAAAAGCCACCGGTGCAAAAACATAATTTGGGTTAGATGATTCGTACCAAGAAGGCGGCTCTTTCATAATCCCTTCAAAAGCCTTGGCCCATTTATCCGCCAAGCCAAACACCATGGCATAAGGCAGGAACTTTTCAAACAAATTTTTTTCTTCTTGAAATTTTACCCGGTAGCGTTCTGCGGTTTTGACATATTCCTTCAAGCCTTTTACGTGCCAAAGGGCATCTTGCCCTTTCTTGGTTTTCTTAGACATAAAAATAGCAAAAGCAAAAACAATTGATTCTGCTATTAAGCCTCCTGCTAAAATATCCCAGCGCTGGAAAACCGCTCCTACGACAATCACAAAAAATCCAATAATCGGCCCTAAAATAAAATATAACCAGCGTTTATTGAAAATCGATTTTTCAAAATAATCAGCCTTTTTAATTTCTTTTTTAATTTCTTTCTTGGCTTTATTAACATCACTATAAAAATTTTTCAGTTTGGAGAGTTTAACACTGCTGCCTGCTTTTTCAGGGAATAGCCCTTCCAATAATCTTTTTTGGTGCGGCTTCAAATTGTCATTTTGCCAATCTTTTAAATTGATTAATTCATAATCTTGTTTTTTAAAAGTCTTCTTAGGCAGTTCTTTGATTTTTAAATAACCCTTTACTGCCAAATCTACCAGATCAGCGCTGATAAAATCATTGGAATATCTCTCTTTTAGCAAGTATCCGGCCTCGCCTGGCGTCATGCCTTTGGGCAGGTCATATTGGGCAATCACTGTTTTGTTTAAATCTATCTCTTTACCATATTTCCTAAACAACCAGAACATTAAAACAAAAACTACTATCGGCAATAAAAAACCCCAATTGTCTGCCAAAAAATATCCAATTTCATTGATGAAAGACGGTTTTTCAATATAATCAACAGGAAATTTTACTGCTACGCTTAATCCCCGATGATTTCCTAAGGTCGTATTTGATTGAAAACTTATTTGTTTATTAGAAATAATCCGGCCAGAACACTGCTGTTCCCGGCTGCCATATTCTCCAGTATAACAAGCCAAGTTTTCTTTATTTAAATTAATCCCCTGAGGCAAATTAATAGTAATACTAGCATTTTCTATAATTTCATCCCAGTCTACCCCAACTGCATTCCAATAAAATTCACTATGATCATCAAAAAAACGCCAGCCTCGTTGAATTACGTAATTAATTACGTAATTTTTTGTGCCAGCGCTAGTTTGATGAGGCGTGCCTATTTTCAAAACAACCTTGCCTCCTCTACGGTTTTCTTCATACCACCAACCCTGGCCTTTTTCGTTGGTAACGGATAAAATTTCTATTCTATAATTATGATTTAATCCTCGATCGTCTTTGTATTTATAAGGAATCTCCCGAAAAATTCCATGCCGTTTCTCGGAAAAATTAACTTTGATATTTTCTGTTACTTTAAAATCACCATTTTCTTCAATATCTACTGTGGTTTGATAATTTTCTATCACAAAACCACCCAAACTTTGAGCCTGACAATCTTTTATTTTTATTAATCCAAAAAAACAGCCTGTTACAATTGCCGTTAAAAAAATTTTAAATAATACTTTTTTCATTTTTTTAAAAAAATTAAAAATTTACTTTTTATATTAAAAAATTTTCTACCTTTAACTCTTTATCATTAACCTTTTCTGCCGCTTCTTT
>CAYMRZ010000071.1:0-4342 GCA_964393045.1 uncultured Bdellovibrionales bacterium
TAAATCATCTATTTTAATCCCTTCCTCGCAATCAAAAGAATGAAACTCTATTTTTTGAGATTGATCAGCAATTTTTTGCTTAAGAGAATTAGCCTCGCGCCATATTAAAAAATCCTCTTCCCCATAAAAGAAGTAAACCATTTTTTGTTTATTATCTTTTAAACTTTATTCGCCGTAAGAAATTTTAGCCCAAGTCTTGGTGAAATTAATCTGTGTTATCAGGCTCTGTATTATTTTTTTCTTCCGTGCTGGAAGATTGCTCTTCTGTTTGTTGATTAGTTCGCCATTTCAACCCTTGTCCTGGCTCTAGGATTTCCACCCAAATTTGTCCTGGAACAAATTTTATGTCATTTCCGTTTGAGTCCATAAACAAAAGTTTGGAGCCCATGGATGATTTATCTTTTTTCCAAGTACCCACCATTTCTTTCCCGTTGAAATAGTAGTGCGCTTCTCCGCTGTCACTTTCATCATACCAAGGATCCCCCAATTGGACATTATTATACTGGCCTTCAATTTGTTCTGACTTGGCAATCATAACAACAACATTCTTAGGCGCAATCTGTTCGCCGGTTGCCCGGTCTTTATCCGGATCATCATCCCAGATCCTTTTGTAGCTATTAGATTCTTTGTCATATTCATAGTTCACCGCGTATGCTCCGGCAAAACCCACCCTTAAATTGCCTGATTCCGGCCGGTCGTCCGTGGGAGCTTCTCCCTGATGCGGGTAGCCGGAAAATTCAGAAGTCATGCGGTATCCAAAATCTTCGGAACATTCTAGCAATTTATCAAATTTAGCATAACCAGAATCCACCCCCCGGCTCATGCCTTCTTTCCGAAAACAACAATGGCCGCCGGATTTTCCGCCATCATTGTTGCAATTAATATTCTCTATTAAACCTTCATTGAGTATGTCTTTGGCTTGATGAGAGCCTCCCCAGTGGACATAGATAGCATCAAATCCTTTAGCAAGATGAATAAAGTCATGGCGGGAGCTGCGCATAGAACCAACCTCTTCCGGATCATTGCAAATATAAATACCCATTAACCGGGTAATAGAAGCGGTAATTACCGGCATCTCAATTACCATATCCGCCTTAGAAAAGCCTGAAGCCGGACGAGCTTGCACGTCAGCCGCCTGCATTACGGCAATTGGCCGGCGATTCCAATTCTCACAAGCCAAACCGGAAATCGGACTGACATCGCCCTCATTAGCTAATGGATAACTGGAAGGGGTTTTCCCGTTTTGGTTTTGATTATTCACTTCTATTTGTTTCCCTTGGCGAGATTTTTTGCTGTAAATAATCCAACCACCGATAACAATAACCAAAATTACCGCTATCCAGATAATTTTTTTCTTGGATTTTTTATCTTGTAGCGGATTCTTTTTGGGCGGGGATGGCTTTTTATCTTCCCCTTGCTTAATATACATTTCTTGTTTTGGATTCATTTTTTTTATTTATCTTGTTAAATTATATATTCAAAATTAAAAATTCCATATTCTATTTTTGACAACTTTCACAAAAATAAGCGCTGCGTTGGTTAATCTTCTCTCTTTTTATTTTACAATTGCATTTTTTACAGCGCTCTCCTTCCCTATTATACACCTTTAAAACTTTTTGAAAACCTCCAGGCACACCTTGCGTGTCGCGATAATCACTATCAGTAGTGCCTCGCATTTGAATAGCTTTTTTGAGAATTTTTTTTATGCAGGCATGCAAAGTTTTTACCTCTTTTTTCTTTAATTCTCCAGCTAGCCTTTTAGGGTTTATTTTAGCTTCAAATAAAATTTCACTGGCATAGATATTGCCGATGCCGGCAATCAAATTTTGATCCATTAGGACTCCGCGAATGATAGTTTTTGGCTTTTTTTCTAAGATTTCTTTCAATTTTTTAACAGTAAATTCCGCACTAGTAGGGTCAACACCCAATTTATTTAATTCATCATCTTTTGGAATTTTACCTTTTTTCAGCAGGCGAATTTTTCCAAATTTCCTTAAATCTGAAAATTCTAAAGTTTTCTCAGTTTTTCCTTTTTCCAGATTCCAGATATGATGAATATATTGATTAACTTTTTCATTAAAATATTTTTTACTTTTTCCACTTTTTAACTTTTTACTTTTAACTAATAAATGCCCGGTCATTTTTAAATGAATGGTTAAGATTTTTTCAATAGCATTATTTTTTTCACCAGTTAGATATATCAAAATAGTCTTTCCCTTTCTCCCAATCTCCTTAATTTTGCGGCTGATAATTTCTTTTTTAAATTTTGCTAAAGGCATTTTTATTGACTTTTTCCAATCAGTCCAAAAGTCAGCTATCTCGTAGCCTTTTGTTTTCTTGTTTAGATCATTGACAATAGTTTGGACTTCCGGCAATTCAGGCATTTGTTTAGCTTATTAGAGGAATTAGCTGATTAGCTTTTTAGGGATTATTAAATATCAGAAATTTTATTAGGGATTTCAGCCCAAGGCTGATTAGTTCTTTAGTTTTGCTGGTTTAATAAAAATTGTTTTAAAATTTCAAATTTCAAATTTTAAATTGATTTTAGATTTCTTCCCAATTTTTTCCTTTAGCGACATCTACCACTAAAGGCACCCTTAGTTTATACACTTTCTCCATAACTTTCTTTACTTCCTTCATAAACTCATCCGCTATCTTTTCCCCCACTTCAAAGATTAACTCATCATGAATTTGCAAAATTGTTTTGGCCTCATCCCAGCTATAATTTTTCATAATTTTTTCTTCTACTGCTATCATCGCCATTTTCATTATATCTGCTGCCAATCCTTGGATGGGCAAATTAATCGCCATTCTCTCGGCCATAGAGCGCAGTTGATAATTAGAAGCATTAATATTTTTAATATAGCGCCGCCGGCCAATTTCTGTTTCTACATAGCCTTTATTACGGGCAAATTCTTTAGTTTCATCTAAATATTTTTTGAGACCGCTAAATTTTTTCATATACTGGTCAATAAAGCCCTCTGCCCTTGCTCGATTAACCCCGCTATCACGCATAAAACCATAAATTCCCATACCATATAAAACCCCAAAATTTAATGACTTGGCTTCACTGCGCTGCTTGTCGCTTACCTTCCCTTCTTTGATGTCATTAACCCAAGCAGCAGTGATGCGGTGAATATCCTTGCCTTCCCGAAAGCCTTTTATCATTAATTCGTCATTAGAGGCATGAGCAGCCACGCGGAGATCAATTTGAGAATAATCGGCGCTTACTAAAATTTTGCCCTTGTCAGCTTGAAAAGCTTGGCGGATTTTTTTAGCCAATTCTCCTTTTTTGGGAATATTTTGCAAATTAGGGCTGGAAGAAGAAAGCCGTCCGGTAGCGGTAGTAGTTTGGTGAAAAGTAGTATAAATGCGTCCATCAGGAAAAATTAATTTTGGCAAGGCGTCAGTATAAGTATTTTTTACTTTGCTAAGTTCGCGAAAGTTTTCAATTTTTTCTACAATCGGATGAATATGGCGAATTTTTCTCAACTGGTCAGAATCAGTGGAATAACCAGTTTTCCCCCGCTTGATGTCTTCGGTGGGTATTTCTAATTTTTCATATAAAATCGGCGCCAGCTGGGCAGGAGAATTGATATTAAATTTCTCCCCGGCCAATTTATAAATTTCTTTTTCCAGTTTTCCTATCTTTTGTTGGGCTTCCTGGGAGGCGGTTTTCAAAATTTTTCCATCGGCTTTTACTCCAGCTAATTCCATTTTAGCAAGAATTTTCAATACCGGTTTTTCCAGGTTTTCTAAAATATTCATAAGGTTATTTTTTTTATCTTGCTGCTCGCTGATGGACTTCAATTCCTTGCTGTATCTTTTTTTTAATTTTAAAAGCCAGGCAGCTTTTTCCGCCATTTCTTTCTGCTTAGTTTCTTGGCTGTCATTGAGCAAATTTGCTTGGCCATTTTTAGTTATTTTATGTTCTAAACTTTCCCCAAATTCTTCAAAAATTAAATTTTCAAATTCAATTTTAGTGCCTGATTTTAAAAGATAAGCCCCCAATTTGATATCAAAATAATTCTCAATTTTATTAATCATTTTAGGGTTATCCTTATAAAACAACTCCAGCAATTTTTTAAAATTAAAAGCCGTTTTTTTAATTTTTTTATCTGCTATTATTTTGGAAAAGTTGTCTTTCGGAGATCCGACAATGAAATTTCCTGAGTTCTCTTCTAAAGCTATGGCAGTGCCCGTTTCATCTTCAGCTTCAATTGCTACATTCTTTTTTTTCTGGATATTATTTATTATTTTCTTAATTTCCTTCTTTTTTTCAACAAGTTTAATTTTGATTTTTTCCTTCCCGCTCTTTTTTTTTGAAGATTTTCCGTTTTGC
>CAYMRZ010000072.1:0-4309 GCA_964393045.1 uncultured Bdellovibrionales bacterium
GGCCTCTTTTGCGGCTCTAACTAACGCTTTCGCCTGCTCTAAATTTTGACCATGCCAACTCAAGCCTTTTTCAAAATTTAAAGCCTGGCTGGATGATTGATATAGACCCAATAAACGTATTTTAGGAACAACAAATGTACAAATCAACTACAAATCTACAAATCGCTTATAGTAAATAAATATCATTTGTAAATTTGTAAGAGATTTGTAGATTAGCAGTAATTATTTATGACAAATTTTTATTGCTCTATTAATCCAATATCTATAAAGTCTAATTATTGAAATAGCAAGCTCATGTTAAAAATAGTCGAATATCCGGATCCTATTTTAAGGAAAACATCCCAAAAAATAGAAAATCCGACTGATTTCAAAACCAAGCAGTTGATTTCGGACATGCTCAAATTGTTGCGTTCCACCAACGACGGGCTTGGCTTGTCCGCTCCTCAAGTAGGCAAAAACCTCCAGCTTTGCATTATAGAAATTGAAAATGAAGTCTTTACTATCATGAACCCTAAAATTGAGAAATTATGGGGTTCGGAAGTTGTCAGGGAAGAGGGATGCCTTTCTTTTCCAGGAAAATTTCTGCCGGTAAAACGCTCAGAAAAAATAAAAATAACTGCTACTGACGCTAATGGGAAAAAACAAGTCATTCGAGCCAGAGGGCTTTTGTCTCGCGCACTGCAACACGAGATTGATCACTTGCACGGGGTGCTTTTTGTTGATCGGGCAGTAAGTGAAGTGAAGTATTAAGAATTATTATATTGCTTCATTGTTTCATTGTTAAATTGTTAAAAATATGTATTTTAAAAAAAAATCTAAAGTAAAAATTGTTTTTTTTGGATCTTCCTTGATAGCCAAAGAAGTGATAGAAAATTTATTAAAAGAAAAATTTAATATAATCTTGATAATCACCCCTGAAGATAAGCCTGCTGATCGCCAGCAGGAGTTGAAAGCTACGCCTGTTAAAGAGCTGGCTTTGAAAAAAAATCTCCCCTTTAAACAGTTTTCTTGCTTGGATGAAAAAGTAATCAAAGAAATCTTGTCAGGCAAACCGGACTTAATTTTAACTTGCGCTTACGGCAACATATTGCCTAAAAAATTAATCGAGGCTCCGCCTTTGAAAAGCCTCAATATTCATCCGTCTTTGTTGCCCAATCTGAGAGGCCCCGCTCCTCTCCAAACCGCTTTATTAAAAGGCTATGGGCAAACAGGCATAACTTTCATGCTAATGGACGAAAAAATGGACCATGGCGATGTTATTTTTCAGACACCAATAGATATAGAAGCAGAAGATGATTACAATTCTTTGGAAAAAAATATTATAACGGAAATAAATAAAACGCTCTCCGGCGTATTAAAAAAATGGATAAGCGGCAATATAATTCCTGAAAAGCAGGAGCATAATGAGGCAACTTACACCAGGATAATCCGCAAATCTGACGGGCTTATTGATTGGAAAAAGGAGGACGCCCAAGCCATATATAATAAATACCGCGCTTTCGTTAATTGGCCACAAATTTACTCCTTCTGGAACAAGGGAGGCAAAACCGCTAAAAAAATAACTTTTAACAAGATAGGCCTCGCTCTAGGAAATAATTCCCGTCCAAAAAAACTCAGGCCAGGAGAAGTTTTCAAGGAAGATGGGGAGGTTAAAATACGATCTCGAAAAGGCGATATTATAATCAAGCGACTTCAGCTAGAAGGGAAGCCGGCAACTAAGGCAGAGGATTTTATTAACGGCTATCCAGGCTTTATCGGAGCTATTTTAAAATAAATTTTTATCATGAAAAAACAAAACTTCACTCCCATTATAATCATCTTGATACTGGCAGCTATTGCCGGCGCAATTTATTTTTGGAAAATGAATAATCGAAAAGAACCGCAGCCGGCCAGCCCAGAAGAAAAAAACAGCTTGATGGCTCTTGATGTTGATTATGTTATTCCTGAACAAGCGACCAAGGCTATAAACGATGAAGATTATCAAATTATTGACATAAGGCCTAAGAAATTTTTTGATTTTGAGCATATCGAATCGTCTGTCAGCTATCCTGTCCAAGAAGAAGAGAATTTGGAAAATTTTTCAGAAAATATTTTCCCCAAAGACAAAAAAATAATTATCGTCAGCCGATTTTCCAACGAAAAAGGAGCTGAGATAGTGCAAAAACTGGATAAAAAAGGCTACAGCGCCTATTTATTGCAGGGAGGGATCGAGGCTTATTATAACCAGCGGCTTCCCTTAATTTCTGCCGGCGATCCGAATTCTGCCATAGATAAAGCCAAGGCAACTTTTATTTCTGCTGAAGAATTAATCAAAAGAACCAGCCAAGACGAAATATTCCAGTTTATAGACGTAAGAAGAGAAAGTGATTTTGAAAAAAATCGCCTGGAAGGCTCTACAAATATTCCCTTGGAGGAAATTGAAAAAAATAAGAAAAAAATTCCCATAGGCAAAATTGTTGTGGTGGATGAAGACCCAGTCCGCAGTTTTCAGGCTGCTGTTAAATTGAATGATATGAATATTTGGGGAGTTTTCTGCCTTTCTGACAGTTTGAGCCAATTGAAAGAGTTGGCAGAGAAAGAGGAAAATCAAGAAATAAAAGCAGAATAATTTTAAAAACAGTATTATATATTCTTTTAAAAAACTACAGAGTTAACTCTGTAGTTTTTTTTAATCACCTTATGACATTTTATGACATTCCAACATTCTTGCCTGCCCCGTAGTCAAACGAATTTTGTACTACTGGGGCAAATGTTGGAATGTTTTTCTGTGGTGTTTTAAGCTTAAAAATAGATGCCCACCACCACCCTTACAAGGGGAGAGTTCTCACTGGATTAAAATCAAAAATTCTACGGGCAGTTGGTGGCTTTGCGGTAGCCGGCGGCCTGGGCTTCTTTTTCCGAACAGAAATACTGCTCGCCTTTCCCAAATTCGCTTTTCTCCATTAGGTGGTAATTTAAACCAAAGCCAGCTAAAATAGTAATCAGATAATTCAAATAATAATCAATAAATCCGAAAAGCGAACTTCACATACTCGGATACGTTCAGCGACATTTTCTTTCAAATTATTTTTTGCTCATAAAAAAAGGCGTTAGCTGTGTGAGCCAACACCTTGAGTTTGAACTGGATCTGCTCTTACTCATCCTTGCTTTTCTCTTTCTTTTCCAGCACCTTCCGGATTTCTCGAAGTTCGGCTACGGCGAAGTAAAAGCATCCGAGTATGGCAAGTGTCTGCCATCCGAGTATAATAAGTATCCGCCATCCGACTTGATTTTGAATTATTTCTCCCATTTTCCACCTCCTTGGTTTTGTAAAAGAGCAGATCCTCGCAATAGCGAGAAACCACTCTCTTGGTTAAAAAACGATTTCTCAACTATTGACGTTTTAATATAGCAGATAACAGTCAATCTGTCAATCCCACGAACTTAAATTCAATTCCAAAAGTTAATTTTTATTTGTGAAAAATATCTGCACCCAGGAGATGTTGTTTTTTGTTAGGAAATTATAAGATTGGGGACAAAAATGCAGCATATAAGCAGTCTAGGCTTATAAAACCCTTTGAATAAGCTCAAGAAAGCCGAGGTTTGGCACCTTGTTAGCTTTGTTGGCTTTGTTAGCTTATTGGCTTATTAGAGCTTATCTGCCAACGAGGCAGGCCTGTCTGCCGACAAGGCAGGTTGGTTGGGCGCTTAAAAAATTAATAAAAATGTAAAAAATAACACCCGCACGGAGGTGTTATTTTAGTATGCATTGCTCTTTTCAAAATACAGCTTGGGCCACAGATGTCTTCAATCTGAAAAGTTTTTATTGTTCTTTTATGGATTTATTTTTTTAGAGAATCAACCTCCCCTGTTTCCCCTCCTCATCTGAGGAGGGGACTTAAGGAGAAATGGGTATCTTTTATCGAAAGAAAGTATTAAGTTTTTTTAATTAAAGATTTTTTGGTAATTTCTTCCGGCGGGTAAATATTTAGAATATCCAACAAAGTTGGGGCGACATTGGCCAATTTGCCGCCTGATTTAAGCTTTATTTTCTTTTTCAATTTATCATCTGCCACGACAAAAGGCACCGGGTTTTTGGTGTGGAAAGTGAAAGGCCGGCCACTGGCCTGGTCCAGCATAACATCGGCATTGCCATGATCGGCAGTTACTACCAGGGCGCCGTTTTTCTTTTTTATTTCTTTATAGAGGCTTTTCAAGTGCTGATCAATGATTTCTGCCGCTTTCACAGTTGCCTGAAAATCTCCGGTATGCCCCACCATATCCGTATTGGGATAATTTACAGCGATAAAATCATAGACTCCGTATTTCA
>CAYMRZ010000073.1:0-505 GCA_964393045.1 uncultured Bdellovibrionales bacterium
TTTAAAATCAAGGACAGGCAAATAAGTTGACAGTAAGTAAAAATACAAATATTATTAAAAACAAAATTGGTCTTTAAAAATTAGCTATAATCAAATTGAAAGGAGTATGAAATGGTAAAAGATACTTTTGTTTGTCTGCTTGGTATAGATGGGTCAGGAAAAACATCAATAATCAAAGAAGCAGAGAAATATTTAGATTTTAAGGCTTTTTCCTGGAAAGACTTTTATAAAAATTTAAATGGGATAACAAGATTATTTTCCCCAAAAAATTCTACTGAGAAATTAAACGCGATGTCTCCTCAATTAAGATCCTCCTGTTTGGCTACCCTAATTTCTTTGCTTTATGACTTTGGTATAAAACCTTACTCAGATGAATTAGTTATTGTTGATAGTTATTATTTTAATTTTTATGCTAAGGAGAAAATTTATGGAAAAATAGAAAATTGGTTTTTTTCTGCAATGAAAGCATTGAGCCCACCGTCTTTGGTAATATATCTTAATATTA
>CAYMRZ010000073.1:515-4286 GCA_964393045.1 uncultured Bdellovibrionales bacterium
TAGTCCAAGCAATGCATATTTTCGTAAAAAAGATAAAATACAAAGATATGAATATCTCCATAGCCCTGAAGATTTTGTTGATTTCCAAGATAAAGTCGCTGAAATTATGCTAAAAGAGGCAAAAAAAAGAAGTAAGGTTATAGAAATTAATACCACAGAAAAAAATATAGAGGAAGTGACCAGAGAATTTATTGGCATTCTAAAAAAAAGAAAGGGGCTAACTAATTATGAAATTGTCTAGAAAATATTTCAGTAGAGATATTGAAAAAGAGGAAATAGAGATTAAATTCAACCTTCTCAATTTAGATCCTTTTAGATTTATATTTCAAACCGACAAATGGTTTAAAGATGGTGAACTCAAGCCATTTTTCCGTCAATTTTGTTTAGGAAAACAAAAAACAGGTATTCAAGAATGGAAAAATAAGGTATCTTTTTATGGCCAAAAATCAAAAAATGACCTGCAGCAAATTCTTATGCTTGGACATTCAGCTTTTAATAAAAAATTATATTTTCCTGTTGTAAAAATTTTTAAATTATCTAGAGTTAAAAGCGAATCTGTTTTAACCCGATATGAAAATAAGTCATTTTCTCGCTGGATGACACTGAGTGAATTTGATGAACTTCGCAAAAGATTAGAAAGGAAGCTTAATATTAAAATTTCCTTACTCGGAACAATGCAGCGAGAAAAAATATGGTTTTATGTTGGAAATAGTGAAACCTATCGTAATTTTAGTATAAATGCTGACCGTTGCATTTCTGAAAAAAGACCCATCTTATCCCAGCTAGAGATAGAATACAAAGGAAGGGCTGGAATTTATCTCTCAGAAGGGAAAATGGCTGTTATAGAAGAAACAGTAAATCTGGGAAGATTGCTTTCAAAAAAGTCAAACATGCTTCAGCCTACAAATTTAACTAAAGCACAATGGATAACAAATTGGACATAGCACATGTTAGCACTCCTTGGTATAAAATTCCAACCCTTAAGTATGGAGGAGTTGAAAAAGTTCTTTTTGATTTGATATGTGCTCAAAATAAACATCACGAAATCACTCTTTACTCCCCTGGAGATTGTAATTATCTTCAGGGGATTTCTATTTCCTCTTTATTTGAAGATGGGGTTGCTGATCAGGGTTATGACAGAACAGCTGAGGTTGCCCAGGCTATTTTTGCAACAAAAAAAATTCTTAAAAAACATCACGAAATTATACACATTCATAATCTCTACCCAATGTTAGCTGTAGCAGAATTGATTGGATTGCCGATAGTTTTCACTTATCATTCAGTTTTGAGACCCGAAGTTAAATTTTTAAACAAAATTTGCAATAGCAAAAAAATCATTCACGTTTTTTTATCAGAGGCCCATAGAAAGGAGTTTAGCCATATAAGAAATACTAAGGTAGTTCATTATGGTATAAATACAAAAAATATACCATTATACAAAAAACACCAGAAAAAAGATTATTTTGCCTTCATAGGATCATTAACTGAAGAAAAAGGCATTCTAGAAGCAATTAGCATAGCCAAAAAAAGCAAGATTAAGCTCAAGATTGCAGGAAAGATTCAACCACGAAATCGAGAATTTTATAATAAAAAAATTAAACCAGCTATTGAATTTGAAAAAAATGTAACCTTTGTCGGAGAAATAACAAATGAAGAAAGGAATAAATTTCTTGGTCAAGCTAAAGCAATGTTATTTCCAACTAAATGGAATGAGCCCTTCGGAAGAGTAATGCTGGAAAGCTTAGCCGCCGGAACTCCTGTAATTGCCTTTAGAAATGGTTCAGTGCCAGAAATTTTAAATGAAAAAGTTGGATCAATTATTGAAACTCAAGAAGAAATGATTGAAGAATTACTCAATTTTAAAAAATTTAACCCGCTAGAGTGTCGTCGACATGTAGAAAATAATTTTTCGATTAGAAAAATGGTTGAAAACTATGACAAGATATATAAAGAATTAATCCATTAAGATGCCATTACCAGCAACTCATTTATATTATTCAACTAAAATAATCGGCAATAGGCTTGATGATAATAATAAGGCTGATTTTTTAGTGGGAAGCATCATTCCTGATGTTCACTACTTAAATAGTGCAAGAGGAAAAAACCATTTTAATATTTCCAATAAAAAAGAACTAATAAAAAAACTTAATTGCTTGCAGAAAACTGATAAGAAATTTTATAAAACTGGCATAATGATCCATTCTTTTATTGATCAATGGTGGAGGGATCAAATTTACATTAAATCTGATAGCCCCTACATAAGGATAATAATCCAATTGGTTGAAGAGGAGATTATATTCAAAATGCTAGATAGAGCTAATAGTATTAAATCAATAGAAAAATTTTTAAGCAAGGAAAAAAGTTATTTGGAAGGTGATGTAGCTTTTTTCTTGCTTGAAATTATTAAATATCTTAAAAATAAAAAATGGAATATAAATTGTCTAATTAAATTATTCGCTCCTAGTAAAAATCTAACTAACAAAGATGCACTCAGTTTAAAAAAAGACTTTAATATCATCAAAAATGAAAAAGAACTTCTTAATCAGTTAGATAAAATCAAACATAATATGAATTTTAGTGATAAATGAAATTTAAAGAAATTAAAAATAAGAAAAGATTGACAGACAGGGGTTTTCGCAGAGGCATACCAGCCTATCGGAAAAATGTTTTTAGGATTTTTTCAAATAACAACACTTACATTCTAATTAAAATTCTAAACAAAAAGTATAAGCCGATTTGGAATAAAAACATCAAGGGAGTGAATATTTGTCAAGATTTAAAAATTAATGCTCAACGATTAATTCAAAAAAAGGAAACTTCTCTGGAACTACTGGTGAGCGATGTAGGAGAAAATATAGCTGAATTTAAAGAAAAAAAGATTCCACATTTGATATCTTTAGGAATAATTGAATTAAAAAAATTAAATCAACATAAGCAATATAAGTTAAATTTCCATCTTCCTCGTTATTTAAAAAAACTTTTAACAATAAAGAAAGATGGTTATCTAAGAGAATTTGATTGTGTTTTTAAAATTTCGTCTGAACTTTCAGACATAAAAATAGAAAATCTTTACGGATACGGGCTAGAAGATCCTTCAATAACAAATTTTTGCTACAAGGACAAAAAAGTATCTTTGATTGATTTTGATAATTTTAGAGAAAATATTAATTTTGAATATGAACTTGGATTTATGACTGCCGATTTACTGTTTATTAATAAAATTAAGTTCAGTAATCAAAAAAATCTTGAAAATTATTTTTTCAAATTTATTAGAGATGAATATAAAAAGATAAAAGTAGATGATAGGTTAAAAATTCAATTTTTTACTGGAATGTTATCTCTGTTCAGTACATTAATGATAGATTACAAAAACAAAGAAGGGGAGGCTAAAATTAAACTAAGGGCATGGAAAATAAGTATTTTTGTTTTATGTCGCATTTTATCAGCAACCACCAAGAACATTAAAACCAGTAAAAATGCTACTACCCGATATTGAGCCATCCAAAAAACTCTATCTAGAGTTTATGTAAACCTTGATTATTTAAATTTTTATTATTTTCTTCAAAAATCATAAAATATTCTTATTGCAATCTTAATAAAATTTTAGAAAAAATGGATTGTAATTAAAATTCATGATCGTTTTGTGATTATATCAGTTTTATTATTTGGAATTATTATACTTTTTTATTATTTTTCTTTAATATTCCCATTTTCACTTTTCCCCTCAAAATTCTTATCCAATTCCACAATAAACGTGCTGCCCTTGTTCAA
>CAYMRZ010000074.1:0-2052 GCA_964393045.1 uncultured Bdellovibrionales bacterium
AAGTCCCCTCCTCAGACGAGGAGGGGAAACAGGGGAGGTTGATTCTTCAAAAAAAAGATATAGCCTATAATAAAAAAACATTAAAAACTTCAAATAATCATAAATCAAAATATCTGTGTTTATTAATTTTAATTTTTAATCTAGTCATGCTATTATTAAAAAAATAAAAATTAATTTAAAAATATGGGAAAAAATAAAAGTCAAGAGAATGCTAACAAAAACGCTGAGGATTTCAGGCAAATGAATTCCTTGAGAAAATCCAACACCTTATTAGCGGTTTTAGTAGCTGTTTTGGCTACGGCGGTGATTGTTGGCGGATTAGTTTGGTGGTGGAAAGAAAAGGAAATCGCTGCTATTAAGGAAATTCAAAAACAGAAACTAAAAAGCCTAGAAGAAGTTAGCAAGCAAGCCTTTGAAGTTTCCCAAAAAAAAGAAGAAAGTTCAGCAATCCAGGTAGTGGAAAACACCGGACCGGAACAGGCTGAAAAGCAAGTCAAAGAAAAAGTTGTGGCGGAGCATGCGAATTGGAATATTTATAAAAACGAACAATACGGTTTTCAATTCAAATATCCCTTGATTGCCACAGTGAAAGAAATAAAAGACGAGGATGGCAAAAACACTTATAGCGATCATATTTGCATAAATGTCAGCCACCAGCAAGGCTTTATTACTATTATTCCTCCGGGGAGGGAAGAAAGGAATTTACCCTGTGGGAGAACGGGGGTGGGTGCGATTGACATAGAATCCAATCGAAAATCCGATCAATTGACCATAGAAGGCAAAAAATACACTGCCAAAGGCTGGGATGTTTTAGATGCTGGCGCCTATGACTATTACCGGTCTCTTTCAGCAGAAGTGGGAGGGGAAGAGTATGTCATTCTCTATGGCATTACTGTTAAAGAGGACGAATTGGATAAGGAGAATGCGCCAGAGTTAATGGATGATTTAAAGTCCATTGTGGAGACGTTAGAGAAAATTTAAAATTAGTTGAAAGATCTTTTTGCACGAAACCATAGTTTTTTCTGTGGTTTCGTTTTATTCACTTGATAATAAGCCGGATTTAGCTTAAGATAGGTAGTAGTTTTATTTTAAAAAGCAGGAGAATTTTCTAATAAATATTATTTTTATATGCCAAAAGAAGAAATACCAAAATATGATTTCAAGGCCATTGAGAAAAAATGGCAGGAGAAATGGGAAAAAGAAAAATTAAACCAGCCTGATTTAGATAAGGCCAAAAAACCTTTTTATAATTTGATGATGTTTCCCTATCCCAGTGCAGAAGGGCTACATATTGGCGGAGTTTCCACCTTTACTGGTGTGGATACTTTCGGGCGTTACAAGAGAATGCAAGGCTACGATGTTTTTGAACCGATCGGGTTGGACGGTTTTGGCATTCATGCAGAAAATTACGCCATGAAAATCAAAGAGCACATCAAGAACGTTTCTCAGAGGACGGAGAAAAATTTTTACCGCCAGTTAAGTTCGATTGGAAATATGTATGACTGGTCGCATACAGTGGAAACTTACAAGCCGGAATATTACAAATGGACTCAGTGGATTTTTTTGCAAATGTATAAAAAAGGC
Source organism: uncultured Bdellovibrionales bacterium (assembly GCA_964393045.1). GTDB lineage: Bacteria > Patescibacteriota > Minisyncoccia > Moranbacterales > DUUL01 > CAYMRZ01. The sequence goes on from CAYMRZ010000074.1 coordinate 1,585, forward strand.
TTGGCTTACCAGAAAAAAGCCAAGGTGAATTGGTGTCCGTCTTGCAAAACCGTTTTGTCAGATGAGCAGGTGATTGCTGGTCGGTGCGAGCGCTGCGACAGTGAAGTGGAGAAAAAAGAATTGAAACAATGGTTTTTTGCTATTACCAAATATGCCGATAGATTATTAAAGAATTTAGATTGGATTGATTGGCCGGAGGATGTGAAAAACAATCAACGTAATTGGATAGGGCGTAGCATTGGAGCGAAGATAAAATTTCCTCTCCAATACTCGCAGATCAACAATCCTACTCACTATTCACTACCCACTACCAACTACCTCGAGGTTTTTACCACCCGGCCGGATACGATTTTTGGTGCTACTTATATGGTAATTGCGCCGGAACATCAATTAATTCAAAATTCAAAATCCAAAATTCAAAATTGGAACGAAGTTCATGAGTATGTTGAAAAAGCTTTAAATAAATCA
>CAYMRZ010000074.1:2062-4006 GCA_964393045.1 uncultured Bdellovibrionales bacterium
CAGAGCAGGAACGGAAAGAGGAAGGAAAGGAAAAAACGGGATTAGAAATAAAAGGCATTAAAGCCATTAATCCGGCCATGGGCAAGGAAATTCCTGTCTGGGTAGCGGATTATGTTTTAAGTGATTATGGCACGGGGGCAATTATGGCCGTGCCGGCACATGATGAGAGGGATTTTGAATTTGCCAAAAAATATGAATTACCCATTATTGAAGTAGTCAAAAGCAAGAGACAAGATACAAGAAACAAGAAACAAACAAATTCAAAATTAGAAATTATAAAAAACAAAAATTGTTTTATTGGAGAAGGAATAAATATCAATTCAGATTTTCTTGATGGGCTGGAAACTAAAGAAGCTAAGAAAGAAATTATTAAATGGTTAGAAAAAAATAAATACGGAGAAAAAGCAGTAGACTATAAGTTGCGGGACTGGTGTGTTTCGCGCCAGCGCTATTGGGGACCGCCAATTCCGATTGTGCATTGTAAGAAGTGCGGCATAGAAAAAATTAAAAATCAAAATTTAAAACTCAAAACTGCAACTCAAAACTTAAAGATTTTAGAAATTAGTTTTCGTGAACAATTAATTTGGAAGCAAATAGTAAATGGTAAAAAAACAGTGGAAACCAGAGCATTAAATCCTAAAGAAAAAGATAGATACTTTGGCAATGTTAAAATAGGGGACAAAATTATTTTTAAAAATAAAAAAACCAGTGAAGAAAGAGCCTATGAGATTAAGGATGTAAAAACCTTTAAAGATTTAAAAATCTTATTTGAAGATAAAGAGTTAATAAAAAAAATATTTCCTGAAAAAACATTTAAAAATCTAGAGGATTTTAAGGGAAATTATGCCAGCTGGACAGATGATTACCTAGAAAGAATAGAGAAAAATGGATTAGTGGCTTGGGAAATAGAAGAATATAAAATTCCTATCCCGGTTAATGGAAAAGACCTGCCAGTGGAGTTGCCGCCGATGGAAGATTTTTTGCCGGAAGGCAAAGGCAAGGGGCCGTTGGCAAAAAACAAGGATTTTGTAGAAGTAAAATGCCCGAGGTGTGGCACCTTGGCAGAGCGGGAAACTGACGTGAGTGATCCTTTTGTCGATTCCAGTTGGTATTTTTTGCGTTATCCTTCCACTGAATTTAATGATAGAATTTTCGATAAAAAAAGAACTAAAAAATGGCTGCCAGTAGATCATTATATTGGAGGTAAGGAGCATACGGTGCTTCATCTTTTGTATTCTCGTTTTGTGACTATGGTTTTGAACGATTTGGGCTATCTTGATTTTGATGAGCCGTACAAAAAATTTATTGGCCATGGCTTAATTACCAAAGATGGGGCGAAAATGAGCAAGTCAAAAGGGAACGTAGTTAATCCGGATGAAATGATAGAAAAATATGGAGCGGATGCCACCCGATTATATCTGAGGTTTTTGGGAGATTTTTACCAAGGAGGAGATTGGCGTGACAGTGGCATTGCCGGGATGCATAAATTCGTAAAAAAATTATGGATAACGTTTCATAAACTAAATGGCGAAGGCGAAGGCGTTAAAGATTTGAACATGTTGGACAAGACTATTAAAACAGTAGGAGAAGACATTGAAAAACTTTCTTTCAATACGGCCGTGGCCAGAATTATGGAATTGGTTAACTGGATAAATGAAAATAAAAATAATTTTAATAAGGAACAGGCAAAAAGAATTAAAAAAACTTTAACTTTGATAATCTCACCTTTTGCGCCGCATATGGCGGAGGAATTCTGGGTCAAAGCGCAGACCTACGCAGACTCTACGCAGACTTATGCGGATAGTAAAATGCAGTTTAATACGGATAAAATGCAGATGGAAACGGATAGTAAAGTGCGGATGAATGCGGATAAAAGCAAGTCGGCCTTTGACCAGACTTGGCCGAAATATGATCCGAAAAAAATTATTGATGAGGAAATTGAAT
>CAYMRZ010000075.1:0-3987 GCA_964393045.1 uncultured Bdellovibrionales bacterium
GCTACATCCAAGCCTTGGTTAACCAGTGAAAGAAAACCTACATTTTTTTCATTGGGGATAAATTTAATATCTGAAAAATTTTCCCTCATTAAATCATAAGTAGGTTCCTCGGTTTCTGAGTCCACTACAATAATTTCATACGAAACCTCCCTGACATTATTTTTTAATGACTGCAAACATAGCTTTAGCAAAGAGCTTTTTTTGTAAGAAGTTACAATTATGGATAAGTCCTTTCCCATTTTACAAAAGGTAATTATAGATATATCTTTTCCCCGCTAAGACAAGCCTTAATTATTTTTCGTCTTCTTCGTCTTCTTCATCATCATCTTTATCTGCCTTTTCATCTCCTTTTTCATCATCTTTAATTTTTTTGGAAGTCGGGCGAGTGTATTGTTTGACAGGCTGAATGTCGGATTGGGAAGGAATTTCAAAAATATTTTCACATACTTCATGCACTTTGGAATAATCATCCCAGCCCGCTCTCGGTATTAAAATATAACCTGCACCTTCAGGGGCATCTTGTGGCACCATTAGAAATCCTTCCTCGGAATTTTCAAAAACGCGCTGATAAATCTGAGCATCTTTTATATTTCCATACTTTTCATAAAAATTTCTAATTTGAGAAGAAGAGAAGTCAGTTTTTACATTATTCCCTAAAGCATCTAAAATTCTATTTAATTTAGTTATGTCCGTTAATGTCCCGACGGAAACTAATTTATCTTTAAGAGCTTTTAGCATCAGTTGCTGCCGTTTGGAACGGTCAAAGTCAGAGGTGTTTTCCCTGGCCCGGGCATAACATAAAGCGGTTTCCCCATCCAGTTCATTTAGGCCTTGAGGCAATTCAAAGTGAGTACCGCATTCCTGCCCCTGGACAAATTGGCTCGTTTCATAGAAAGGAGTTTCTAAATAAACTTCAATGCCGTCTACTGCATTGATCAATTCCTTGAAGCCGGCAAAATTCATAGTTACTGCGTGCTCAACTGGCAATCCAGTTATTTCAGAAACTGCTTGCTCCATAGCTTCCATTCCCTTGTCTTTCCCTTGTTCTTCTCCGTAAGCGTAAACTGCGTTAATTTTTACCCGCCTCTGGGTGTCTGGAATTTTTACATAAAGATCACGAGGAATGGAGATAAGAGCTAATTTATTTTCTTCAGTTTGGTAGGAAGCTAAAATTATAGTATCAGCTAAAAGACCTCCGCCCGGCATATCTGTGCCCCTCATCCCTAAGAGGAGGACGTTTACCCGACCACTTTCATCGACCTTTACTTCTTTTTTGCCTCCAATAGCGCCTAACAAGCTTTTTAATCCGGACTCATCTGAAATAGAAATTTTATTTAAAACATAGCCGGTTTTAAATGCCATTATTGCTCCGCCCAACAGAATAATCAAAATAATAATAACTGGAATTAAAAAACTTTTCTTTTTGTAAAATTTTTTCTTTTTATTTTTTGCTCCGCCCGAATAATGGGAGGGGTGATATTTCATATTGTTTTTTTGAGATGCTTTCATTTTTAAAATTAATTTTAAATGTTTAATTGACTAATTATAACTTAAAAAAGTAAAATTTAAAATTTAAGTTCGTTGTATAGCTTCAGCGTTTCGGACGCAGTTTTTTCCCAAGAAAAAAAATAAACCCTCTCTTTACCTGCATTTGCCATATCTTCTCTTTTCTTATTATTTATTATAATATCATATAATTTTTTTGTAAAATCTTTTAAATCTCTGGGATTAAAATATAAAGCTGCGTTTTGAGCTATTTCCTTATGGCAACTGGAAGAACTGCATAATACAGCAGTCCGGGCAGCCATTGCTTCAATTATCGGCAAACCGAAACCTTCATACAGGGAAGGATAACAAAAAACTTTAGCGCATTGATAAACGTAGGAAAGTTCTTTTTCTCCCACAAAGCCTAAAAAAATGATGTCTTTAAAAACATCCGGCGCCTCTGTCTTTATTTGCTGCATTTTTTTATCAATCTTAGAGTCGTAATTATGTCCGCCGCGCTGGCCGGAAAGAACCAGCTTTAAATTCTTTATTTCGTGATACTCTTTTCCATATTTATTTTTAAGCCTCTGAAAGCCTTCTAGCAAAAATGGAATGTTTTTCCGGGGCTGTAAAGTGCCAGCATAAAAAATAAAATTATCGGGCAAGCTGTGCCCTTCTTTTATCTTTTGGGTTTTCTTGGAATATGTTTCTTTTAGTTTCCTGAAACTTTCTCCGGCGCCGCCATTATAGATAGCCCTAATTTTATTCTCGGAAATTTTATAATACCGGACAATTTCTTTTTTGGTAAATCTGGAAACAGCAATAATTTTATCCGCTTTCTTCAGGGATAAAGGAATTAAAATTTTCAGGAAAAATAAATCGCTTTTTTTAATATATTGCGGCAAAGCGTTAAAGGAAACATCATGAATGGTGGTAATTAATCTTGTTTTCTTGGTTAAAAGCTGGGGCGTAATGTATTGCAAGTGCAAAATATCTACTGGATTTTTTTTAAGATATTTGGGAAGGGAATAAAAAGTCCATAATAATTTATGAGCTGGCTTTATAGAAATAATCTGGTAATTTTTGTATTGATTTCTGGGATCTATTTGGCTTTTAATTTGAAAATTTTTATCTTTATTGCATACATCGGTATATAAAAAATATTGATTTTGTTGGTCAATTCTTAAAAGATTTTTTATTAAATTTTTAGTATAAGTTTCATCACCAGTTCTTTTCTTTCCAATAGCACGAATGTCAATGCCTATTTTCATGTTATGTAGCTTCTAACTTATAAATCTTAATCGCCTTTAAATTTTTATTCCCCTATAGCGGAAACTGGATTTGTCCGCCCAAGGCGGATTTTAATTTGTTGCTCCGATTTGAATCGGAGGCAAATTTTCAGACCCACGATATGCCTGTCTTATAAGACCTTCCTGTACCAGGGGTGGGATTTGAACCCACGACAACAGGCTTACCCGTCCGACTGAACGACACCAGTCGTTCGGGCAGGTGCGTCCTTGATAACTTTTTTTAAGTATCTTCTTCCTGCGGCACTTTTAAAATACAATTCCTTTTTTAGGGCTTCTTTAATACTCTCGCAACGTTCAAAATAAATCAATCTTATGTTTTTCATCTTTCTAGTAGTCCTTGTTTTTCCTGCTTTATGTTCAAGAAGCCTCTTCTTTAAATCACCGGTCATTCCTTTATAAATTCTTCCTTTTTCATCCTTCAATACATAAACAAAATACATCAATATTTATTTTATTATTAAGTACCAGGGGTGGGATTTGAACCCACGACAACAGGCTTATGAGTCCTGTGCTCTGACCAACTGAGCTACCCTGGCAAAAACTAATTTATTTTATATAAATAGCTAAGCATAAATTCTAAAAAAATCTGAAAAATATAAACGAAGTTGGCGCCAACTGCTTGTCTCGCCTTAATTTTAGCATAGACGGAAGTTGCTTTGTCAAGTATAAAAAAATTTTCAATTTATAAGTTACGCTTTCCCTGTCTGCACTTAGGCAGGTGATCAATTATCAATGATTTAATTTCTTAATTAAAAAATTAATACACTGAAAATTCATTTAAAATTGAAAATTTTCATGTTGCGGGGGCCGGATTCGAACCGGCGATCCCGCCTGGGCGGGATTATGATTCAGGTGATGCGATAATCTTATAAAAACCATTGCCGCCTTTTTGTCTTTTAAGATACAGTTCCCATTTTCTAGCATCTGTTTTATTGTCAAATACTTTTGAATATATTAACTTCCAGTTTTTATATCTGCTTGTCCATTTTGACTTCCCGCTATTGTGAAAAATTAATCTTCTTTTTAAGTTTTCTGTATAACCGATGTAAAATTTTCCTTCTTCACTTTTTATTACATAGGTCCAGTGTTTTTTCATGTTGCGGGGGCCGGATTCGAACCGGCGACCTCCTGGTTATGAGCCAGACGAGCTGCCACTGCTCTACCCCGCGATATGACTTTATGAAAAATTAAT
>CAYMRZ010000076.1:0-3956 GCA_964393045.1 uncultured Bdellovibrionales bacterium
CCATGGAATAAAATTCAATTTCCTTGAAGAAATCTATGACTTTTTGCTTATTATAATCTTCCACATTGCAATCTTCCAGTTTAAATTTTATGGGCACATCTGTTCTGATTTTAGCCAAGTCATAACTCATAAAAGCATCCTTTTCGCCAGTTTCTAATTTTTTCCGCACAGCTTCCGAGCTAACTTTATTTAAATTTTTATAAACACCTTCCAAATTTTTAAATTTTTTCAACAGTTCAGTGGCAGTTTTTTCGCCTATTCCTTTTACACCGGGGATATTGTCAGAGGCATCTCCTCTTAAAGCCTTGTAATCCACTATCTGGCTTGGTTTTAATTCAAAACGATCTTCCACTGCTTTTTTGTCATAAATAACTGTGTCTTTAATGCCTTTTCTGAGGGTGAAAACTTTAGCTTGTTTGTCTACTAGCTGTAAAATATCTAAATCTCCAGTAACCATAAATTTTTCTAGATCTCCATTTAATTTTTTATCTTTAGCTAAAGTCCCAATAATGTCATCCGCTTCATAACCTCTTAACTCATAAATAGGAATATTAAAAGCTTTTAGCATCTTTTTAACTAAAGGAATTTGCATATAGAGTTCGTCTGGCGCTTTTTGCCGGGTGCTTTTATATTTATCGTATTTTTTGTGGCGGAAAGTTGGCGCTTTTAAATCAAAAGCAGCAGCAATATAATCTGGCTTCAATTTGTCTATTACGCTTAATAACGTCAAAGCAAAACCGTAGACTGCATTGGTAAGTGTACCGTCTTTTTTGGAAAGCTCCGGCAAGGCGTGAAAAGCCCGGTGAATTAAGGCATTAGAATCAATTAAAATCAGTCTTTTATTTTTTTTAGGCATATTTGATAATTTAACTTACTAATAATTAGTTAATTAATTTCTTTTATCCTGCTTGAATAAAAAAATTTTCTAGCTGTAGTTTTTCATTGGCGTTGCTTTGCTTGATTCTTTTTCTAAGTACAAGCAATTCCCGGATTAACCAGTGTATTTTTTTTTGGATGGAAATATTTCCGCACCTGCTTATTTCGGACTTAAGATAATCGCCCAAAGACCAAATCCAGTAATCAATTTTAACTACTAGCGACTCCTTGCTGCCTTTTTCTTTTGTAAGAAGTTCTGCTAAACTTATCCCCTCATTCCAGCTGCCTTTAATGGCCTGGCGAAAATCATTAAATTCTTGCCTTTTGTCTTTTAAAATTTCTGGATTGTTAACAATTTTTTCTGCCTCAATATAGCACCCCCTGGAAAACATTGAGGCTTCTTCTAAAAAATGATCGTCTTTATTTTTGAACTTTATTTTTAAATGTTGTTTAATTTCTGACGCGCTTTTAGGATGAAAAAATATTTTGTGGCAGCGAGACCTTATTGTGGGAAGCAAGCTTTCTTCTTGATCGCTCAATAATATGAAGAACACGTTTCTGTTCGGCTCTTCTAAGATTTTTAACAAGCTGTTAGCGGCAGACAAATTCATTTTAGACGCCTGGCTAATTAAAACTAATTTTTTATTGTTTGTTTTTTCCTTATAACTAATATTTTTAATTAAATTCCTTATTTGCTCAATGGTTATTTCATTTTTTTCTTCTAATGGCTGAAGATGAATAAAATTATCTTTGTTTTTTATGAATTTTTCCTTCAAAAATTCAACCACATTATATTTTCCCGTTCCCACAGGCCCACAAAAAAGATAAGCCTGAAAAAGGGTATTGTTTTTGAAAGCTTTTTTAAAATAATTTTTAATTTCCCGGTTCATTTTTTAGTGATTGAAGATAATTAATGAAATATTGCTTAAAATTCTTCTTGCTAAAATTTTCTGCCTGCTGGCAGATTTTATTAGCATCGTATTCTTTTTCTTTTTCAATAAATTTTCTCACGCCATCAGCTAGAATCTCAATTTCCGGCGTATCAAAAAATTCTCCAGTTTCGCCTTCAATAATGGTTTCTCCTGTTCCTCCGGCGCGAAGAGCAATCACCGGCTTACCGGCAGCCATTGCTTCCACTGGAGCAATGCCGAAATCTTCTTCAGCGGCAAAAATGAAAGCTCGGCAATTTTCGTACAGCCTTACTAATTCCTCCCTGTTTTTCCAGCCCAATAATTCTATTTTTTTATTTTTGCAATTTTTTATAAAGCTCTTCAACTCTTCGAATTCACTTCCCTGTCCCACTATTTTAAGCGGCAAATTGAGCTTCTCAAAGGCATCAATAATGAGCCCTATTCTTTTATATTTAGACAGCCGGGCGACAGTTAAAAAATAGCCTTGATTTTCCCTGCTAACTTGAAAATTTTTTACTTGGACAGGCGGATAAATCACAGCGGTTTTCCGACGATAATATTTTTTAATTCTTTTGGCGGTATATTGAGAATTAGCAATAATGTAATCCGGCCGTTGAGCAGAGGCTCGATCCCATATCCGCAAATAATTTAAAAAAAGTCTGGAGAATAATTTCTTCTTTCCTTTTAATTCGTTCTCTTCTAAATATTCCCTGGACCAATCCCAGACATAGCGCATCGGACTATGCATATAGCACACATGCGCAGTTTTTGGTTTTACAATAATTCCTTTGGAAAAAGCGCCCGAAGAAGAAATTACTAAATCATAGTCTCTTAAATTAAAATTTTCCGCCGCCGTTGGCAGAAAAGGCAGCAGCCATTTTTTTCTTTTTTTAATAAAATTAGGAAATTTTTGGACAAAGGAGTAATTGATTTTCTTTTTAGCTAAATCTGGATTCCATCTCTTTATCTTCTTCTCATCGCCCATTAGAGCAAAAATATCTGCCTGGGGAAACATTTCAACGAAAGTACTTAAAACGCCTTCAGCTCCCCCATAATCCAAAAGGAAATCATGAACAATGGCAATTTTTTTGTCTTTTATATCCATAAGTAATTTGATTATTTTCTTCCATTATAAAGAGTTTATTCGTTTTTAGCAATTTTGTGGATAAAAAAACTTGGCCGAAATTTCAGACCAAGTTTATTTTTACGTTTGTAATTTTTTGCTATTTTATTTAAGGATGGCCTCCTTCTTTCTTGTTTCCTCAGCTACGATTCTGATGCTTTCCAGTAATTTCCTGATAATTATACCGTCATTGACGACAAGTATTGTTCTGCTTGATTTTGACCTTTTTCTTTCTTCAGCAAAAATTTGTTGTCTTCTAGCCTCGATTTCTTCAGCTGTCGCTTTTTTCATCTTCTTTCTCTCCTTTTTCTTTCCTTATTCATTTCAAAAGAGTTTGATAATGCTGCCGCAAAAACAGTTTTCACAAGCCGGTCGAACCAAGATGGATTTTATCCATTCTATAATCAAATCTCCTGCTTGGGAGTCCACATCAAAAGTTGATTCATAATTAGAGCCTTTTATTTCTTTTCTTACTTGTGTCAAAAAACGCACTTGGTTATGAAAGAAAACTTTCTGGGAATTGCTACACCACCGGCAGGGAAAGTTAGTTTTTTTAGAAATAAAAGTACATTCGAGACAGCATATAGAGCCTTGGATTTTAAATAAAATCAGGTTTTTTAAAGGTCTGTCGATGATTTGGCAATCCATCTCTCCCTCCTTTTTTCTGTTATTATTATTGTTTTTGTATTTTAAATAAAGTTTAAAATTTTTTCAAGAAAAATGCAATTAGTTTAAATTTTCTAATTACAAAAAATACCCATTAAAATTGCAATTTTAATGGGTATTTTTTATTTTTGCTCGAGGGCAGGGATTCGAACCCCGGTTGACAGGACCAGAACCTGTTGTCCTACCACTAGACGACCCTCGAATAATCAAATTTCCAAGATACTATTTTTTAGCTTTTCTTTCAAAACTTCTCTCCCATAGCCTGATTTGTAAAACTTTTCTTGTTTAAGCGCATCCTTTTTTGAAATAAAAGATTCGTAATGAATTAAGTCATTACACCCCCGCCAAAGGCGGTGGCTTGATGAGTGGGGCCGCCTAGA
>CAYMRZ010000077.1:0-3886 GCA_964393045.1 uncultured Bdellovibrionales bacterium
CTGCAAGTTTATTTTTTTTTCTTTCGCTTTAGCGGTAAGCGCTTTTTTTCTGATAGCAGAAAAATCCCAAGCCCAAATCCAAAAATCTTTTTTTGAAAATCACGAGCTGCAAAAAATATTGCAAAAAATTTATCACTTGGAAGACGCTAATAGCAAAACAGTTTATCCACTGGAAATAGAAAAATTTTCCCAGACCAAAATAAAATTTATCCAGGACGCCAAATATGTATCAGAAATAGAAAGCAGCCCTGCCTGCCAAGGAGATATGGAAGAGGCCGCCTATTGCAAAATTACCGGCAGCTTTCTGGGAAAATTTCATACCAAGAAAACCGGCCAATTACTTCTAAGCCGGGAAAAAATAACTGAATATCTCGAGGAGATAGCTGAAAAAATAAATACTGAGCCAATAAACGGAAAATTGGAGGTTGGCACAAATGGAAAAATCAGGGTGCTGGCTTTAAGTAAAAATGGATACCGCCTGGACACAGAAAAAAGTTTCGAAAGAATTAAGAAAAACCTGATCAATAACGCAGAAAACAAAAAAATTGCCTTGGCTGTTGAGGAGATTAAACCAGAGATAACTACTGAAAATGTCGAAGCAATGGGAATCGTGGAAAAAATTGGAGAAGGAGAATCAAATTTTGCCGGTTCGCCTAAAAACAGAATTCATAATATTCATGTAGGCGTTTCCAAGTTCCACGGGCTAATTTTAGATAAAGGCGAAGAGTTCTCTTTTGTAAAATATCTAGGCGCGGTTGATGCGGAAAACGGTTATAAACCGGAATTGGTGATCAAAAACAACGAAACTATCCCAGAATTCGGCGGCGGCATTTGCCAAGTCTCCACTACTATGTTTCGGGCGGCTTATAACACTGGTTTTGAAATTACCGAAAGAAAAAACCATGCCTATCCGGTCCAATATTATTCTCCCCAAGGAACCGACGCTACGGTTTATATTCCGCGGCCGGATTTGAAATTTATTAACAATACTCCGGCTAAAATTCTAATCCAAGGAAAAATAGAAGGAACGATTCTTACTTTCAGTTTTTTTGGCACAGACGATGGAAGAGAAGTGGAAATTGAAGGTCCCATCGTTACCAAGAGAACGCCTAATAACCAGTTCTATACGGTACTCTATCAAAGGGTAAAAAACAAGGACGGCGAGCTTATAATAGACAAGGCTTTTAAAAGCTTTTATGACGATCCGGCCAAATACCACCCTGAGGCTGAACCGGAGCACACCGAAAAGCCGGACAAGTGGTCTGATAATGAATGGGATGAGTATAAAAAAGAACACGGAATGTGAGGTGAAAATTTTTAATTTTAAAATAATTTTTTTAATGATTTAATTTTCTAAAATAAAAACCATCAGTTCACACGGTAGTTTCCCTGTCTGCCGACAAGGCAGGCTTTCCAAGGAGAAGGCTTAAGGGGTGGTTTTTATTTTTTTTATTTGTAAAAATTTCGAGCGTTATTTACACTTTTTCTAATTATAGAATCCTTCTAATTTTTCCTCTAAGGCATTTTGCCTCTTAGGTAAGGCAAAAATGCCGTTTTGAAAATTTAAGGAGTCCCAAATCCATTTTTGAAACTGTAAACAACGCTAGGAAATCTTACATTTTATTGTTTTATATACTTGTCCCGTCGTATGGCTGGGACACACTCCGGCAAAGCCGGAGGTTTTTATACTGTTAAATAAAAAACGCCTTTGAGGGCGATTTTTTCATTTATATAAAAAGAATTTTATCTATTAATTATTAGCTTGAGCTGCAAAATTTTTATCCTTCTTCTTGTTTTAAATAGGGAAGAAGCTAATATCATGATTCAAATTGCGTAACTAATCAACCGATCGGTAACGCTTAGGCGTTATCTTTCGGAACTTCCAGTTGTTTAAAATACATATTAACATCGCTAATCCATTTTTGAACGCTATAATCAGAATGCGTAGCGCAGCTGGAGCCGCACTTCCAAATAACCATTTCTTGCGGCGTATCTATGTCAGCCTTAACTAACTCGCTCAATCTTCCCGCCACGGTATTAACAGCGTCTTCTGGGCTATTGAAACAAGTGTGCCCTCCGGAGCCCATTCGATCGCGAATGCCTCGATATCCCCAATAATTATAACAATCCTGGCCGTTTAGAACCGGAACTCGCCTGCCAAAATTGCTTTCCTTTTTGGCAATGCCTACTAGAAAAGCTGCAACCGTCCGGTCTTGCTTGGCAATGTAGGGCACCATTTGTTCCATCGGCGAACCTTTTACCATATTTTTTATTTCTCCGCCCAGTTCCTCTTGCTTGACTGAATCAAATTTTTGCAAAGCTTTGATAACAAAATTATCCAATTCCTCGTCAAATTGTTTGGCAATTTTTTCATCTTTTTTGCCTAAAACCTTGGTCTGGGCTTCAGCTGTTTTTTTAATAGCCACGTTTTGTCCATCCAAAAGCTTGGCAGTTATTTTATCCGTAGTGTTTTTCTGGATAAATAAAACACTGAAAATAGTCAACAGGCAAAGACAAGAAAAGGCACCCATAAAAGCCTTGGTTTTTAGGAAAGAGGCTTCCCATTCAAAAGACAAAAATGGATTCGGTACGGTGGGAAGATTAATTCTGGAATTATGGAAACTGGAGGTCACTCTTTCTCTCTGTTTGCTATAGCAAAGCTCATTTTCACAAGATCTGACTACTCTTTTAAATAACTTTTCCGGATTAACGTTTTCCATTAAGCGAATTTTCTTTACACTTAGTTTTGTCCAGCATCCCCGCTTGATGGCAAGTTTTTTATTGGCTCCGATAAAATTTTTCCTGATTTTATCATCAAAAAAATCCCGCTGATCAGGCTTGAACAAAAGCGTTTCGCCTTTAGTGGAATTTTTTATTTGTTTAATTTTTCTGTAAGCGTCTTGGGGACTTTCAAATAAATACCTAAAGTCCGGTTTGTTGTTTTTATCCACAATGCAGTAATAACTGCGTTTTATTTTCATATTTTGTTTTTACTTAACAGCCCCTATGATATGAAACTTAAGAATTATGTTCAATAGTAATTTTAATTGATCTAAAACTCTTGTCAAGTTTTTAAAAACATGCTAAATTTACTAGCGTGTTTGCTCTTTATTTTAGCAAATTTCCAGAATTTATTGAAAAATCATTTTTTTCTAATCATATTTTTTAATAAAGTTATAAGTATTTTCTGCCGCCATCGTCTAGTGGTTAGCCCGCCTCGACTCGCGTTGCTTGTCGACGCGAGGCGGGGACACCAGGTTTTTCGCCCAGAGGGTGACCAGCCTTTGGCTGGCATCCTGTAAAAAATAAAAGATAAAAAATGTACTTTGTGTATTTGTTAAAAAGCAAGAAAGATTTTACCTACTATATAGGCTATACTGATAATTTAAAAAAGAGAGTAAAAGAACATAATCAAGGCAAGACTAAGTCCATAAAACATAAATTACCAATGAAATTGATATACTTTGAAGGATATGCCAGTAAAAAAATTGCTAGAAAAAGAGAGCTTGAATTAAAAAATAACAGTTTCAAGAAAAGAGAATTAATAGAATGCTTGGAAAATAAATAATTTATTCTGCCGCCATCGTCTAGTGGTTAGGACACCAGGTTTTCATCCTGGCAACAGGGGTTCGAATCCCCTTGGGGACGCCATTTTTCAATTTTGCAATCTTATTAACAGTAAAATACTTTTTGGTTTACTTTAGATTTTTATTGTTATTTTTTATCCAAGTTTCTACTTCTTCTATGATTCTTCTCATATAATATACAGATTCTATAGGATTTTCTCCGATTGCCGTTTCTTCTGATAGCATTACTGCAGAAGTGTTTTCAAAAATAGCATAAGCAACATCGGAGACTTCTGCTCTTGTTGGAGTTGGGTTTTTTG
>CAYMRZ010000078.1:0-3817 GCA_964393045.1 uncultured Bdellovibrionales bacterium
ATGATATCGGCCCGTTCAGGTTGTAAGCCCGGAATCTTTTTTCTTTTAAAAATTATTCCTTTGTGCTAAGCTTTCCAGAGTATTAATTTATTTTTATGCATTTAAATTGTGGGAAAAAAGAAGAGTGTGATCAGAAAAGCGATGAGGAAATAGTAAAAATGGTTAAGAAAAACAAGCAGTGCTATGTTTGTCTTATGCAGCGCTACGAAGACAAGATTTTTCGTTATATCAAGAGAATAAGCGGAGTAAGGGATGAAATAGCAGAAGATATCCTTCAGGATGTTTTTCTTAAAGTTTACATAAATTTAAACGCTTTCAATCCTAAAATGAAATTTTCTTCTTGGATTTATCGGATTGCCCACAATGAAACAATCAATTATTGGCGTTGTAATAACAAAAAGGATAAAATAAAAATTTCCTGGGATAACAATGAAGCTTTGAAAAATATTATAAAAGACAGCTATAACACCGAGCAGGAAGTTTATCAAAAAATAACCAACGAGAAACTGCTTAAAGCTATTCGTAATTTAGAAAAAAAATATCAAGATGTGATAATGCTAAGCTATCTAGAAGGGAAAAGCTACCAAGAAATTGCTGATATTCTAAAAAAGCCGATTGGAACGGTGGGAACTCTAATAAACCGGGCAAAAGTTAAGTTGCAGGAAGAACTGAAAAAGAAAGGCGTAAAAAATAAAGATGCCCAATTTAAGTAATATTTAATTATGAAGAAGTCCATAAGCGAAAGAGTTTTTCATCAAATAAAAGAAAAAAAATACCAGGCTAAGCCGAAAACTTATTTTATTTTTTGTTCCTGTTTTTGGCTTTTTATTAGCTTTCTTTGCTTTATATTTTTCACCTCTTTCCTTATTTTAGCTTTTTACTTAATGGATGAATTGAAAAGTTTTTTAGTGATAACTAATAATCCTTATTTTTTTTCTGCGCTTTTCCCTATTTTGTTTATTTTTCTCGGTCTATTTTTTTCTTTTTTGGTTTTTATTTTTTATCGCAAATCTCGGCCTTATTGCCGGCACGAAAATTGGTTATTAATTTTAATGATAATTTTAAGTGCCCTGGCTTTGAATTTGGTCTTCTTGAAAAGCGAAAAAACTAAAAAAAATTTAGTTTTTGTTGATCGAGGGACGAAGAGTATGGGGATTATAAACATAAATGATTACTGGCATAAACCTGAAAAAGGAACGCTGGGCGGCACAGTTTCAGATTATTATCCAGAACAGAAGAGAGTTATGCTTTATAGCTTGAAAGGAGAACATTGGAGAGTTGATTTAAAAAAATGTAGAAATAATTTTTTTATAAAAAAAGAGGATTTAATAAAATTAATTGGAGAAAAAAAACCAGATACTAGCGGGGAATTTATTGGTTATTATTTATGGAGATGGAACTAGCTTTCTTTTTTTCTTACAAGCATAATAATCCCCAGAGTAGCAACTCCTATCAAACAACCTAAAACAGCGGCTTTTCCCTGGCTAAATCCGGCTTTGTACAGGTCGCTGATGGCTGCTGCAGAGAAAAAAAACAAGAGCGAAAAGAGGGCAATAAATATCTGGAATACGGGAGTTTTTTTTTCGGGTAAATTTATTATAATAGGAAAAAAAATAATCATAAAAATAACAGCTGTCAAAAACCACAACGCTGCTCCCAGGTAGTTATTAACAAAGAAATTAAAAAGGGCAATAATTAAAAAAGCTAAACTGGGAAGAGATAAGAGATATTTCATAGTTGTTGTATATTTTTAATAATAAACATTACTCAACTGTTTTGTTTCGCATATGGTAACAAAGTATTTTAATGCGATTTTTATACATTAAGAATTATATCATATTATAATAAAAAAATTAATTAGTTTTGCTTTTCATAATTTGAATAATGTGCTAATTTTAATATGGAATCAATTAAATAGTTAATAAATTCAGTGAATTGTGTTTTTCTGATAATTTTACTTATAAACAAAAAATAAAAAATGTCATTTTTAGATCATTTTAAAAAAAGAGGATTAAGCAGGGATTGTTTTTTGGCTCTAGATATTGGCACCGAGTTTGTCAAAGCCTTAGTTGTGCGAGAAAATAAAGATAAAAGCAAGGGAAGAGTGATTGGAGCAAGCCAAATCAGGCAAAATTATAGAAATATGAGTTATGGAGCGGTAAGCGATATTAAGGGAGTTATCCAAACTTGTGAAGAAGCTATCTCCGAGGCTAATTTTATGGCTGGTACAAAGAAAGTAGAACAAGTGATTGTGGGGATTGCCGGTGAATTTGTAAAAGGAATGACTACTGTCGTGCATTACGAAAGGGCAAACCCGGCTCGCCGCATGGATATACCAGAGTTGAAAAATATAATCCAAAAAGTCCAATGGAAGGCTTCTAGCCAAATGAAAAAAAGGCTGGCATGGGAAAATGGGTACAAGGAAATCGATATCAAATTAATTGGTGCAAATATTGTCAATGTCAAAATTGACGGCTATTCGGTAGCTAATCCCATCGGATTTCAAGGCAAGAATGTTTCAATTGGAATCTTTAATGCCTATTGCCCGTCTATCCACCAAGATGCTTTAAATACCATTGTTGAAACTTTAGGCTTGGAATTAATGTCAATTGCTGTTGAGCCTTATGCGGTAATTAACTCACTAGGACTGGAAGATAAACAAGAATTCGGTTCCATTTTCATTGATGTCGGAGGCGGGACAACTGATGTAGCCCTAATGAGGAAGGGAGTTTTGGAAGGCACTTTAATGTTTTCTGTTGGCGGAAGATGCTTTACCAACCGCTTGGCTAATGATTTAAAATTGCCTTTTGAAAAAGCCGAGGAATTAAAAATTAAATATTCCTCAGGCTTAATTAAAGATAGTTTATCAGAAAAACTGGACAAGATTTTATTTGAAGATTCTGAAGTGTGGAGAACGGGTTTGCTGGTAGCTTTGGAAAATTTTTTAGGAGAGAAAAATGAACCCCTTCCTTCCCGTATTTTGCTTTGTGGAGGAGGAAGCGCTTTGCCTGGGATTAAAGAAGTGCTTGGCTCAAGCCAATTTGCAGAAAGCCTTCCTTTCGCCAAAAAACCTGATATCAGTTTCATCCAGCCCAAAGAAGCTGTTTACATAACCGACGAAACAAAAACATTAAAAGATCCCCAGAGCATAACCCCTCTCGGATTGGCCAGCTTAATTGTCAAAAGAAAAAGCGAGCAAGATGAGTTAACAGAAATTTTAAATAAAGCAGTTAAAATAAATCAAAATTAAAAATGAGAAAAGTAATATATATTGAACCGTCAGAGGAAATTACCAGCATTGTCAATAAAATAAAAATTCAAAGATCTGAAGATATTTTTTTGGTTATACCAGAAGATGCCGTTTTGGTTAAAGGAGTGATAAATTTAGAAATTTTGAAAAGAGAGGCTGAAAAAAGAGGCAAGAAAATTACTTTTGCTACTAACAACGCTCACGTAAGAAAAATTCTTCAAGATTTAAATTTAAAAGTTACTGATAATTATAATTTGATAGGCAAAAGAGATTCCTTGCAAAAGACAGAGAAACCTCTCTTAGAAAAAGCTGCCAGAGAGACAGTGGAGCAGCTGGATAATCTTGATAGCCTTGATAACCAAAGGAAAATAGGCAGCTCAAATTATTATGCGGACCAAGAGCAGGAGCTGGCAAAGAAGAGAGAGATGAATGCTAGGGATAAAATTATAAGCAAAAGAGAAAAACGAAGGCCCAAAAAAGAAAGAGGGAGGAACTTTAAGCGCATGTTTAAGGAAAAAGAGGCAGAGGAGTTTTTTAGCGATCCAGCAGTACAAGAAAATTCAAAAA
>CAYMRZ010000079.1:0-3783 GCA_964393045.1 uncultured Bdellovibrionales bacterium
TAGGAAAATATTTTAACTATTTAGAACAAATTGAACAAGTGCAGGTGGAATTTGAAAAAATGATAGAAGGGATAGAAGCAGAAAAAAAAATATTAAACAGTGAAAAAGAAATCGTAGAAGACAAAAAAAAGCAAGAACATAAAACTTTATTATTACAGGAAGAACAGAAAAAGGCCATGGAAAATCAAGAAGCCAGCAAGCAGTTTTATTTGGAAAAAACCCAAGAAAAAATAGATTTATTAAATATTAAGCGGGAAGATCTGCGCCGGCAGTTGAATGCTTTACAAAGCTTGGGTGAGCCAATTGATTTGGAGGAAGCAATTGAAGTAGCGGAATATGTTTCAGACGAGATCGGAGTAAGAGTGGAGTTTCTATTGGGAGTTTTGCGGGTGGAATCAAATATGGGGCAAAATGTAGGCGGCGGTACTTATAAAAAAGATATGAATCCGAGCCAGCATGATATTTTTGAAGATATTTGCGATGATTTGGGCTATAAAGCTAAAAAAATGCCGGTTTCCAAAAGAATTTGTTATAATCCTGATGCCAAGGACGGTTGCGGCGGTTGGGGAGGAGCGATGGGACCGGCTCAATTTATGCCTTCAACTTGGCTGGGATACAAAGATCGGGTAGAAAAAATTACCGGCAATGATCCGCCAGATCCTTGGGACTTGGAAGACGCGATGGTAGCGATGGGATTGAAATTGGCAGCAGTGAACGGCGTAACCAAACACAAAGAATCGGCAGAACGGCAGGCAGCAGCTATGTATTTGGCTGGCGGTGCCTGGGAAAGTTATCTTTGGTACGGCGACCGGGTTTTGCAATACGCGGATATGTTTGAGAAGTATATAGAAGAGGACTAATTAGCTAGAATTTAGCTAATTAGCTTGCTAGAGAATAAGAAGATTTTTAATGATTTAATTTTTTAAGTAAGCTTATAAAAAATATTCATTCTTAAATACTGGAATTTTTAAGGATGAATTTTTTTCGGCTTGACCGATTTTATTTTTGGCTATATAATTTTATAATGATAATGTTTTTAAGAATTTCCGCATTGCACTTTTGAAAAGAATTCCGGCTGTGTTAGCTATTTTCAGTTATCTGCCAATTAGGCAAAAACTGATTTGAAATAATTTTATTTACAAATGGAGGAAGAAAAAGACAAGCAAAATAAATCTTGGTGGCAACCAGGATTGATGCTATTTGCAAAAACCAGCGGATGGATTGCCATTCCGATTATTGCGGCTTTATTTGTGGGGCGCTGGCTGGATCGAAAATATGCTACCGAACCTTGGCTATTTCTGGCTACTATTGGAGCAGCTTTCTTGATTTCCTCTTTTGGAATTATGATGGAATCGATAAAGATGATGAAGGAGATTGATAAGGAAAAGCGTAATAATGGTAAAGGAGATTAGGAGCTAGCTTGCTAGGAATTCCCATAAATCAACGATTATTTCCCGTATTTATGGATAATATAATTTTTTGAGGTTTGGCACCATTTAGGGCCAGGTTCGGCACCTCGGAACAAAAAATTTTTCTTAATCCTCCCTTGAAAAAAGGAGGAAAGGTAAAAATCACCTCATGTCTCTTTTCTGTCTCATCGGCGGATAAATTACGAAAGAGAAAAAATTAATTTAGCTTAAATAAATTTTTACATCATAATAAAGTTAAGGTTATTTGATGAGCAGTACAAATAATACTGAACAACACCAAGAAACAACCCATGAAACAAATTTATATGCAGAGCCTATTTTTAAAATTGGTAATTTTACTGCCACTAATTCCTGGCTGAACAGCATTATAGCTGTTTTTGTTTTAGTCATCTTATTCACGGTAGCTGGACGCAAAGCTAAACTTATTCCTAAGGGGATGCAGAATTTTTTTGAAATAGTCTTGGATGGAGCGATGAAATTTGCTGACAGCATTACTCAAGACCGAAAAAAAACAGAAAAGTTGTTGCCAATTGTGCTGCCGTTATTTTTATTTATTTTGGTTAATAATTGGCTGGGCATTCTTCCGGGCATCGGTACTGTTGGCTACGAACATGGCGGGCATTTTATTCCATTTTTCCGGGGCGGTACGGCGGATTTAAACACCACTTTAGCGCTAGCTTTGTTCGCCATAATTTTTTCCCATATTTTAGGAGTTTTCACTATTGGATTTTGGAAACATTTGAATAAATTTGTCAATATCCAGGCATTAATAGATATTCCTAGAAAATTTTCCAAGGATAAGACAGTCAGTTTTGTGAACCCGATTAAATTCGGAGTGGGCCTTTTGGAAATTTTAAGTGAAGCGGCTAAAATTATCTCCCTATCTCTCCGGTTGTTCGGCAATATTTTTGCCGGAGAAATTTTGATTGCGTCGATGATGATGCTATTTGCCTTTTTGTTGCCAATCCCATTTTATTTTTTGGAAGTTTTAGTGGGAGTAGTGCAGGCCGCGGTGTTTGCTATTTTAGCGCTGGTATTTATGACGATGACGATGACGGCGGAAGAACATTAGTTTTTACTAATCGTAAAACGCGGATTGACGCAGATGAAATGAAGACGCAGATTTATGCGGACGGAGGCAAGTAATTATAAAAAATTATGGAAAAAGAATTAGAAATTAGCCAGTTATTTTATTAGGAAATAAATAAATTAAATTTTATCCTAAAAAGCTAAGCAGCTAATAAGCTAAAAAGCTAGTAAGATAATAATTAATTTTTAAAGCGAATTGTGGATCCGACGTTAAAAATAATATCCCGTCGAGAGCTATAATTTGCCTATAAAAACCATGGAAAATGAAGTTGTACAACACGCAGTGGACCTGACAATGTTTGCAAAAGCTTTTGCAATCGGCGTTGGCGCCATTGCTCCGGCTTTGGCAGTCGGAAAAATCGGAGCTAAGGCAATGGAATCTATTGGAAGAAATCCAGAGGCTACCAGTAAAATTATGGTTCCAATGATTTTGAATGTGGCTTTTGCGGAAGCCATCGCTATTTATGCTCTAGTAATTGCCTTTACAATCAAATAGTGCTTTTACCAGTCCTGAATTTTCGGGACTGGAATAAAGGACTGTTTGCTCCAATGAAATTAAAAACAATTTTACGGAGCAGGACAATTTAAAATTAACCCATATTTATGCAAGATATTATTAATTCATTTCACATTGACATAAAAGCCATTATTGCCCAGTTAATAAATTTTGGAATCGTGTTTTTTGTTTTGTATAAATTTGCTTACAAGCCTTTAACTAAAAAAATGAAGGAAAGGACGGATATTATAGAAAAAGGCTTGGCAGACGCCAAAGAATCCCAAGAGCAATTGGAGCAGGCGGAAAAGATTAGAGAAGACAAATTATTGGAAGCTAAAAAGGAAGCCAAGATTATTCTAGAGGATACCCAAAGAATGGTGGAAAATAATAAGAAAGAAACAGTGGAAAAAGCCAAGAAAGAAGCGGGGAAAGTAGTGAAAGAAGCCAGGGAACAAATTCAAATTGAAAAGGAAAGAATGTTTAAGGAAGTAGAAGGCCAGCTAGGCCAGCTAGTGTCAGTAGCACTGGGGAAAGTTTTGAAAAAAAATATTAGCGCGGAAGAAGATCAGCGGTTGATCAAGGAGGCGCTAGAGGAGATAAACAACAAAAGCTAGAACAGAGAAAGTTTATAAAGTGTAAAAGTTCGTAAAGTGCAAAAGTTTATAAAGTGAAGAAAGTCAGAAAGTTTATAAAGCAGAGAAAGTAGAGAAAGTAGAGAAGAGAAGTTAATAGTGGATCGGTCCCGGTAGTATAAGCCTGTGGCTTAAC
>CAYMRZ010000080.1:0-3703 GCA_964393045.1 uncultured Bdellovibrionales bacterium
GATATTTTTTAATTTTAATCCTCTATGAATATATAAATCTGAAATTTGCTTACTGACAGGCAATTAAATATACAAAAGAAATATTAAGCTTATACCTTAAATATTATTTGTAAATTGGTGAAAGGATTTGCCCGCCTAGAATCGACTTCTAGTCGAGGCTGGTTGATTAGTAGGAATATGTTGATTAGTAGGAGCTTATCTTAATTTTAACTTAGAGTGCCGAAAAAATCAATTACTGTATCCAACTGGCAAAGCTTTTGAAAAGCTCCGCTGTTTCCAATAAGACATTTCTTCTTTTAGGCACCGGCAAAAATACTAAAGCTTGGTCATTGTAGCGGATATCGGAACCGCTTAAATAGGTCTTGGGATTCTTCTTTATTTTCTTGATCATCAAATTCTTGCATAAACGATTGAGTCCGCTTCCGATTTTCAGCCACTCCAGAAAATTCTCAGTTTTCCTTTTGAGGCTCTCCCCGAATTTGTTTTCTTCCAGTAAAAAATAATTTTCGATAGTGTCCCGCTGATAATTGGGGCGGATAAAATTTATTTGATGCTCATTCAGCTGCTGAAAGCGCTGATAGGCCTCTTTGCCATAAACTGGAATGGCAAAAACCAGCTCATTGGAAGAAAATTCATTGTTTTCTTCTAGGATAAGACCGTCTTCCGTTAAAAAATGATTGAGGCAAAAACGATTATTGATTTTTGCATCATGCCGCCGCTTGCCTAGAAATTGGAAAAAAAGCGTGATAAACAATCTGCCAACCCAAATGCGTTTTTTCTTGACAACTACTAGCACATCCCAATCGCTTTTCGGCGTAGCCCTTTTCATCGCTAAAGCGCCGGTAATAAAAATGCCTCTTATATAAGGAAGAAATCTGGCAAATTTCAGCCATTTTTGCAACCTTTGAATCTTAGTCACGGAAATTTTTTGATTTTTTATCCGCTGCTCAGCCAAATTCTCCTTGCCTGGCAAAACCCAAAAGCCCATTACATTTTCTGCTAAGCCTCTTTTCTTCAGCTCCTCCAAAATCTCTGCTGTCTCGTCCAATGGACAGCTGTTCCGCTTGTGGCGGAAATCGATCAAATATCTCCAAACCTCAAAAGTGGTCATGGGAAATTCCAAGACATTGTAGTAAGCTACGGTAAATAAAATATTCTTGGCTTTGTTTTTTCTAGTTTTTTTGGGGCCTTCTGCCTGCATAACGTTTAAATTTTTTAATTCTCTTAAATATTTTTTGCTTGCTATAAATCTAGAAGCTCCTACAAATTACAAATAGTTACAAATATACAAATGTTGATAATGGTTATTAAACTTTCTAAGTTTTATTCGTATATTTGCGTAGATTCGCAGGGATAAAAATCAGAATATAAACCAAAAATAACTTGCTGGCTAAAAATAAACCGCAGTATTGAAACTCTTAGTTGTCTTTATATAAAAGTATATTAGCTTATCTTTATTAAATTTAAAAGTCAAAAAATCCGCTCCCGCCATCAATAATAATCTAAATTTTTATTGACAAAAAAATTTATAGAAAATATGATAAAAACACTTAAATAATAATTAATATGAAAAACATGGCTACTGCAACTTTAGTGGTGAATTTGGTACTCTGCATAATAATCCTTTCTTTCGCCTGCAAAAATTACAAAAAAACCAAAAGTAAATCCGTTCTTTTGATCGGAACAGCCTTTGGCTTGTTCGGCGTTTCCCATCTGTCCAATCTGTTGGGAATACAAAAAACTGGCATAATTCCTGAATTATTAATAGGAATTAGAACAGCCGCTTACCTGCTGGTTCTCTGGGCAATCTTCAACTTCGGAAAAGCTACGGAAAATAAGACAGAAGAAGAAAAATAAATTTTTACTTAAGAAAAAATCGCGGGCCATCCTCGCGGTTTTTTTGTGGATTTTATTTATTTTTGATTTATTAAAAATTTTTTGTTACGTAGTCCGCTAGAGGTGAACAAGCTTGTTACGTAGCATGCTACGTAACAAATCAAATTGATTATTTTAAAAAAAGTGCCTGCCTCGCTTGCCAGAAATTGACATCTAGTCAAGGCTGGTTAAATTTTGTTTTCTATTTAACCGGGACCTGCTTCGCCTCTTGGAGGCGGACTATTGAACAAAAAATTTCAAAATATTTGTTCAAAAAAAATTATTTCTTAACTGACTTAATAAAATCTTTCAATAGGAGCGCGCTAATCACAGTTTGTTTTTCATTTAATTTAAAAATTGTTTCATATAAAGTTTGTTTTCTATTTTTATTCTTTTCAGCTAGCCAAACAACCCCGTCCAAAACAGAAATGTGAATAGCCCTCTTGCTTTTGCTTCTGACAAAATAAATAGCTTCTCTGAAACTTTTATCTTGTGTTCCTCCTTTTGAAGTTATAAACTTCGCTTCTCCTATTATAAAGAGACTATTTATTTTTATTACTAAATCTAAACCTTTTTTGCCTTTGTAGCCTAGCTCTTTTTTTGCAAAATTTTTCAAAGCCTCATCTCCTCCGTCTAAAATGGCAATGCCCTTGCTTTTCAAAAACTTTTCTTCATTTAGGATGGGATATCCTAAATTATTCAGATATTTTCTAAATAACTGACCGATTTGACGTGAAGGTGCTTTTGCC
The DNA here is from genome assembly GCA_964393045.1 of uncultured Bdellovibrionales bacterium. Lineage (GTDB taxonomy): Bacteria > Patescibacteriota > Minisyncoccia > Moranbacterales > DUUL01 > CAYMRZ01. The sequence continues at coordinate 2,625 of CAYMRZ010000080.1, forward strand.
TTGCTTGCTCCTATTATTAGACCATCAAATCCCATTTTTAAAAGCCTGTCGCCTATACGCCTGACAGTTTTCGGATTTTTATTGATGGCCTCCTTATTTTTTCTTAAAAAACCTATATATGGATCATTAAAAGGAAATCTCTCAAGATCCAGCGAAACCGATATTAGTTTCCGCCTGTCTTTTTGGGATAGTGCTTCTTTTATTTTTTGTTTCTCTTCTTTTGTTATCTCCCTTTCTAATCCTGGGTTTACAGGATACACTTTAGAAAGTCTATCTAAATATCCTTTTTTATTTACTAATTTGATGCTTTTTTCTACCCATTTATTCATTTGATTAAAGAATGTTTAAATTATTTAAAGTAATGCAGATTGTCCTTTAGTATAATTTAATTTGCTTAAATATAAATAATTGATAAATTTATAAACAAAACTGAAGGTGATTCTTTTTCTGTCCTTATCTCTATAGTTAGTGAGGAAAAGGGAAAGATGGTTCTCGCGTAATTTGTTAATTTCCTTATTAAATAAATCAATGATTTTCCTTTGCTCTTTTATGGGAATATTTTTTTCAAAAACCAAATATACCATATGCCGCGAAGACTCTTTGCTCACTAGGCATTCTACCCCATAATCTCTTATATTTTCAAGCCCAATCTTGCCATCCTCCGAACCACTGTCAATGGCCTTTAATAAAATAATGTTGGATCTTAATTTTTTATAAATATCTTCAGAAATTGAAAAATCTTTTGTGTGTTTCACATGATTATAGGCTGCCTTTATTTTAATTTTTCCTTTTGCTTTTTCAATATCTTTTTCTGTGAGTCTTCTTATCCCCAAATAATTCTTTTGGTCTTTGATGATACTTAGAACTTCTCCGCCAATTGTCCAATCATAATCTTTTTTTAATTTTACATCAACCTTTCTCCCCTCAGGGTAAATATGAGTTTTTATGCTAAATTCATTCTCTAATAAAGATTTCTTTTTTTTGTAATAAAAAGCTATCACATTATAAGTCGTATCAGGAAAAACTTGTTGTTTAAAATAATTCATTTCAACTATTTTAAACTTAGAAAAAAATATTTG
>CAYMRZ010000081.1:0-3702 GCA_964393045.1 uncultured Bdellovibrionales bacterium
TAGAGGCCTCTATTTAAAACATAAAAAAATATTCCAATGTACCAGTATATCGGAACAAAAAATAATTAAACCATTTTAAGATTACTCTTTTTTCCATTTTTTGCTCTGTCTGACCAGCAACCTTCTCTTTTCCTTGGGATTAGCCATTATTTCCTCCACTACTTTTTCCATTCTTATTCCCTGGGATCCTTTGACTAAAACCAAATCATTTTCTTGAATAAAATTTTGCAAAAAAATCCCCGCTTCCTGTGAATTATCAAAAGAAAAAACTTGGCCATCCTTTTTTTCTTTGGAAAATTCCTTAGCTGCTAGCACTATTCTTTTCCCGACAGTTATTAGCACATCTAAATCATTTTTAGCCGCCCAAGCTCCCGCTTTTTTGTGGCTTTCTTCTTCCATATTTCCTAACTCTAACATATCTCCCAAAACTGCAATTTTTCTCTCCGCCTCCCTGATCCAGCCAGCCGTTTCCAACGCTACCTTAAGGCTATCAGGCGCGCTGTTATAGCTATCGTCAATAATCATTGTTCTTTTTATTCCCTTAAGCAAGCGCATTCGACCCGGTAAAAAATATTGATTTTTAGCCGCTTCTACCATCTCTATTAAATTTAAATTAAAGTATTGCCCAACACCAAAAGCTGCCAATGTGCTATAGACGGAAGCCTTGCTGATAGTGCCGTTTAATCGCACTGGAATAATTTTGCCTTGAAAATTTACCTTAAAGCTCAACCCTTTTAATACTTTTTTTCTTATACCTCGGCTATTTAAGACAGTTTCATAGACAAACAATAAATCAGTAGCCCTTAAGCGCGCATGCTCTTCGAAGCCATAACCAATAGAGTTGGATTTTATGCTATCCCCTATTTTCCTTACTTTTTTTTCATCATAATTATAAACTGCCCAGCCATTACTAGGCAGGCATTTTAGAATTTGAGCTTTTTCAGCAATAATCGCTTTTTCAGATTTAAAATATTCCAAATGGCTTATGCCGATATTAGTAAGGACGCCTACGGAAACTGGCACCATTTCGCATAAATATTTTATATCTCCAGGCCGATCAGCTCCCATTTCCAACACTAAAATTTTTGGGTACTTGGAGGGAAAAATTAGAAGCTTAAGCCACTTTAAAAAAATTGCTAACCAAAAAAATAATCCGGAATTTTCAGAAGAATAGCCAATAATCGTGAGGGGAACACCCACTTCATTATTGTAATTTTTTTCCGATTTCCTGCAAAAAATAAACTTAGAAAGGATGCCGTAAATAGATTCTTTGGCACTGCTTTTGCCTACGCTCCCGGTAATGGCTATAACATGAGGTTTATATTTAAGCAAAACAAGCTTAGCCATTATTTTTAAAGATTTTTCCAAGAATATGAGTTTTTTACTTTTCATTAAATAAAAATGTATTAATTAAATTAAGCTTTATTCTTCTTTTTCTGTTTCGTCATTTTCTTTATCATCATGATCTTTTTCGTGATAGTTGGTATAATTATGAGTCTTATTGAATTTTTCTATGTCTTCTTCATCAAATTCTTCCGTGGGTTCAATATCGTAATAATCTAATAAGAACTTGGCCATTTCTCCAAACACCGGACCAGCGCTGCTTTCTGCCCATTCAACATCTTTAGGATAATCTATTATGCTTACAATAACAAATTTTGGATTAGCCACTGGACCAAATCCTGCAAATGTTCCTATACTGGCATCTTCAACATATCCGCCCTTTTCCTGGTCTGGAATTTGGGCAGTGCCAGTTTTTCCTCCGATATTGTAGCCCGGCACGCCAGCTAATTTTCCATGTCCGTTTTCAACATTGCTTTCCAGCATCAATCCTATCTGGCTAGCAGCCTTTTTGGAAATTATCTTTCTTTTTACTTCCCTGACAGTCTCAGTCTTTTCTCCTTTTTCATTGATATATGCTTCAACTACCCGGGGCATTAAAAGCTCTCCCCCATTGGCAATTGCCCCGTAAGCCGCTGCTAATTGAATAGGGGTAACGGAAATACCTTGTCCAAACGAAGCAGTAAAAAATTCAATATTCCGATTATTTTTTAAATTTGAAATATCGCCGGCAGATTCATAGGGGAGATTAATGCCTGTTTTTTCTCCAAAACCAAACCTTTTGACATAATCATGAAATAATTCGTTCCCCATCTGTTTTTCTACGAAAATAGCGCCAGTGTTTAAAGATTTTTCAATTATTTCAGTCATTGTTTGCCGGCCATGGGATTTAAAATCTGAGTTTTCAATGGTATAGCCAGCTTCTGTCACTTTTCCCGTATCGACATATTCAGTATCAAAGCTTATCTTTCCGCTATCCAGCCCGGCAACCATGGTTATGGCTTTAAATACTGACCCGCATTCATAAGGCTCGGAAATATTAGAATTTCTAAAAATTTCAATATCCTCTGCTTCTGAATATTTATTCAAATTAAAACTTGGCTGTTCGGACATCGCCAAAATTTTGCCACTCTGCGGCTCTAAAACAATTATACTGCCTCCATCAGCATCATGTTTTTTAACGGCATTTTTTAAGATTAAATCAGTTTTGAATTGAATAGCTCGATCTAAAGTTAAAACTAAATCTTTTCCGTTTTTGGCAGGAACTAAATTCCTTTTTCCAATAGAAAGCCAACGCCCGCCAGCATCCCTCTCTTGCTGCAAATATCCTTCTTCGCCTCTTAATTCTTCTTCGAAATATTTCTCTATTCCATAAAGCCCCTCCAGACTGTCTTCGCTATAGCCAACAAAGCCCACCAGCTGAGCAGCAGTATTTTCATTGGGATAATAGCGCCAACTTTCTTCTTTGAAATGAACTCCGGAAATTTTCTCCTTCTTTATTTTTTCTTCCTCCTCTTCTGATATTTTTCTTTTAATTACTTCGTAATTGTCGTTTTCTTTAGTAATCTTTCCTCTAATTTTCTCTTTATCAATTTTCAGAATATCACTCAATTTCTTTGAAATATCCTCCGCCTTGCTTTTGTCTATTTTATCAGGATTTACTATTACAGTAGGCAAATTTCGGCTAGTAGCCAAGGGATATAGCTGGCCGCTTTCGTTTAAATATATGCTTCCCCTCTTGGGCATTATTCTTTTTTCAACGTAATGTTGATCCTCGGCCAACTCTTTATAGAAATCATAATTAACAACTTGCAGATAATATAAACGGTAAATTATTGCAAAACCCAACAATAAAACAAGTATCACTAAAAAATATATTCGGCTTTTCGCCATCTTTTGTTTCCTTAAGTTAAAAATTATAAATATCAATTAAGGCTCCGCTAAAATCTTAATATATACCTAAAAAGCTGCCCTTTATAAAACCAAAGCAACTCTCCGCTTATATTGACCAACTAAGTACTTTTTTGATTTAAAAACTATTTCATAGCAAAAGCTTTTTCTATATCTATTTCCAGGTAGCCAATCCGCTCTGGCTCTCTCATTGTTTTTAAAAAGCATTCCTCTTCCGGCTTATTATCCCCCAAACCATTCTTGTTTTCTTTACTCTCATTTCTAATTTCGTTTAATTGAGCCAATTCGGAAGTTAAAACTGCTTTCTTTTGGGCTGTTTCAATAGTCAATTGCCTGTTTTTTTCAGCCAAAGCACTTAATTTATCCTCTTTCTGCTTTATCTCAAAACCCAAGATGGCAATTTGATTTATTTGAAAAACATAAATGGAAGAAGACAAAAACAATAAAAAG
>CAYMRZ010000082.1:0-3395 GCA_964393045.1 uncultured Bdellovibrionales bacterium
GGCCCAGGCAGCTTATTCTTTCTATTTTAACCTTTTCGGACTGTCCACCAGCTTTCTGATGAAAAAAACTCTCCACTGCTTGGATAATTTTCTCTGCATTTTTGAGTTGACAGTTAGCGCTATCACAAATTTGAACAGTTATCCGGGAAACTGGCTGAGTATTAACTTCGCCATAAAAGCTGGCAGCGGAAAAAACCTCTGCCGGCTTTAAATTGAAGTGCTTGGCCAGTAAATTAACTGATTCTTCCGAAATCCAGCCTTCTTGCTTATTTATTTCTTTAATGGCCCTTAATAAATTTTCTTTTTCAGGCTCAAATTTTGTTAATATTTTTGTTATTGGCATTTTGTTTTTTACAATTCATTATAATTTTACTATTAACCCGAGCTTCTGGCAAATAAGTTAGAGTTTCTTATTTAATTTAATTTTGTTATAATACAAACAGATAAAAATTAAAAATGGAGAAATGGAAAATAATATCTTAGCTTCGATTAGCATCTTGGTAAAAGATCGAAAAAACAACTCTGCCTCCATAAATCAAATCTTAACAGAAAATGGAAATTTAATTATGGCCCGGCTGGGAGTTAATCTTCAAAGAAAATGTACTGAAAATTGCCAAGCAATGATCGTTGTTGCAGTTGAAGGGAAAAAAGAAGACATAAAAAAACTAGAAGAAGGGCTTCACCAAACTGGAGCGGTTGTTAAGACTGATATTTTTGAAGAATAAAAAATAATCTTAAAACTAGATCGTTAATTTTAAAACTTTTTAACTCTCTAATGTTTTGATTTTCTAATCTTTTAATATTTAACAAAATCCTATGAAAGAATTAATTCAAACTAAAATTTTATCCCGCCCGCTTATTGGCGTAAAAACTAAAGATATTGTCTGGACAATCGGGCTAATAATTGCTGCTGTGGCAGCACCGGCAATTTTTGCCCACACTCCCCATAACCAATGGATTACCGGGACATTGGTCAATGCTGCTTTGTTTTTTGCCGCTTACAAGCTTCTGCCCGCCAATGCTTTACTGGTAGCAATATTTCCTTCTACAGTAGCGCTAACACGCGGATTGCTGCCCTTGCCGATGGCCATGATGATTCCTTTTATAATTATCTCTAACATACTGCTAATCAGCGCTTTTTATTTCCTTAAGAAAAAACCTCTAGCCGCTGTAATTGCTTCCAGTTTAGCAAAATTTTCTTTTCTCTATATCATCGCCTTGTTTTTTGCCGAAAAAATAAACAGCCAGCTGATAATGATGCTTCAGTGGCCACAACTATTCACTGCTTTAGCCGGCGGTTTGCTATTCCTAGGACTAGTTAAAACGCTTGGAAAAAGCTGATTTTACCAATTTTTTCCTTTTTCTTCTTTTTTCTCCTGTTTTAAATTTTTTAATTCATGCTTAGCCTCATCAATTTTTTTGGCTTCCCTTTCAATGTTTTGCTGAATAATAAAATTGTCATTATTAATTTTTTTTCTTTCTTCAATTAAATCCTCCAATTCCATTTTGATATAATCAGTTTCCTTCTTCAGAGAGCTGATTTTTTCTTTTAAATCATCTCTTCTTGACTCATGCTTCTTGAGATCATCAATAAAATTAACTAATTCCTTTTTTAAATTTTCTATTTCGTGCCTTCCGGTTTCTTTCTCTCCCTCATGTTTCCCCGTGGCAATCTTTTTTTCTATTTCAGAAATTTTCTTTTGGAAAATTCCATCAATTTGAGAATTATCATCGCCCAAAGCCTCAGCCTTCAAACGCTCTTGGTTTATTTTATCAATCTCTGCTAATAAATCTTCTTTTTCAATAAGCTTCTCAAGTTGTTGTTTCTGGATTTTTTTCTTAAGTTTTAAAATACTTTTCAAAACCTCTTCTATTTTTTCTTCAATCTTCTCTTTCTCTTTGCTTTCTTTTTTTAGTTCTCGCTCAGTTGTATCAAGATTCTTATTCAACTGCCTTTCCCTGCTTTCAATTTTTTTTAAGCGCTTTTCGTTAACTGCTAAATCCTCCTTCGACAATTCTAGATTGCCTTCCATATTGCCAATTTGATTTCTTTTGTGTCTTAATTCATCTTCCATTTTTATTTTTAAAAATAATTATATTATTTCACCTTTGCTATAACTCCTCCGCCTAAAACTTTTTCTTTATCATAAACCACTAAAGATTGGCCTTCTGCCACTGCCCAGGCAGGCTTAATTAAGTTTGCTTGCCATTGTCCTCTGTTATTTTTGATTAATTTTGCTCTGATCGGTTTGGCAGCATATCTAACCTTTACTTGGTAATCTCGCCCCCTTCCGGGTTCTTCTTGCGCCCAAAACACTTTCTTTAAAAGAATTTTATCATTTTTTAAGTCTGGATGGTATTTTTTTCTGCTCACAAAAAGCACGTTTTTTCTTTTGTCTTTTTTAGTGACATAAAAAGGCCCGCCAGGCAAATTCAATCCCTTCCTCTGACCTTTGGTATAAAACTGCAAACCGCTGTGCCAGCCCAAATGCTCCAAGCTTTCATTTAAAATTTGCCCTCTATTTTCTTTGAAAAATTTTTTTAAATATTTTTTTAAGGTTTCTTTTTTGGAAAAAAAACATAAATCTTGAGATTCTCTTTGGAAGTTTAATCTTGCGAAGGAGCTGCTTTTTACCCTTTTGATTATATCTCTTTTTCTGCAATCTCCCAAGGGGAGAATTACTTTTTCTAATATGGAAGGTTTCAGGCGATACAAAAAATAACTTTGGTCTTTTTCTTTATCCTTGGCTTTTCTGAGATACAATCTGTTTTTTTCTTTATAAATCCTGGCATAATGGCCGGTAGCAATCCAGTTAAATTGGTATTTTTGAGCTAATTTTTCCAGAAAATTAAATTTTATTTCTGCATTGCAATTTATGCATGGATTGGGTGTTTTGTTTTTGCCACAAGCATCCAAGAAATTTTCTACTATTTTATTTTTAAACTGGCAGCTTAGGTCCTGGCGAATCAACTTAACCCCAAGAACCTCAGCAATCTTCTCCGCCTTTTTTAGGGCTTTCCTTTGCTTTTCATTTAAAATAAAAAAAACCGCTGATACTTGGTAGCCCTTTTCTTTTAAAAATAGGGCAGCAGCAGCTGAATCAATGCCTCCGCTGAGGCCGACTAAAATTTTCTCTTTTCTTATTTTCTGATTCATTGTTTTTATTTTATTATTCGATATTAAATTTTTTGCTAAAGTGGTATCGCCATTTTTATAGCTTTGATTGCAATTAATTTCGGCAAGGAGGTGAGCCAAAAAAACGCAAATAAGCAATAAAAAATGCTCTAAAAAGAGTGGCGATACCGCTTCAATAAAAAATTGCTTAAAAAATGCTAATTTATTTTTAAGGTGTTATCATAACACAACTAAAAAATTTGTCAAGGTTTTAAAAAAT
>CAYMRZ010000083.1:0-437 GCA_964393045.1 uncultured Bdellovibrionales bacterium
TCCCAATAAGCGGCTTTCAATGCCGGCAGTACCGCCCATTCCCGACTGGGTTAATAATTGGTAAAAACTTTCCGCAAAAGGGAAAATAGCACTGGCAAGGACTATTTGCAATAGATTTTTTTTATCTCCTCCTTTAATGATAATTTCATAAGCTATGGCAAAGCTGGCAAAAATTGTGAGAACTCGGATTATTTCATAAAAACTAGCAGAGGCATTAATGGAAAAAAACAGGGAAAAACAGGAAAAAACAATAAACAAGATCCAAAATATAGAAATAGGGGATTTTAAAAATTTTGTTTTATTTTTGATTAAATACAAAGCCGTTAGAGCAAGAAAACCGGCGCCGAGAAGAGCAGAAAGGTTTACAGCAATATTTTCATTGATTCTTAAATAGAGATCATCGCCAAATTTATCAACCGAAGGACGAATGAAAAGGA
>CAYMRZ010000083.1:454-3384 GCA_964393045.1 uncultured Bdellovibrionales bacterium
GTTAAAGAGAAAAAGTATTGCTAAAATCAAAAAAGCGGTGAGGGCAAGGCTAATGGTAACGGGCTGGATAAAAATTATATTTAATGTTAGGATTAAAAAAAGCCCTGCAATAAGGATGAAACCAGCGGTTTTTTTGGAAATTATTGGCATAAAGTTTTTTAATTTTACTTTAAATATAAATCGGGATTAAATTGTCATTGCTTCATAAAAACTTTCAGGAACCGGTTGCTGCTTCTCCTAAAAATTTTTATTCATCAATGACAAGTTAACCTTTAACCACCTAAATTAAATCATAAATTTAGCTTTTTGTAAAGGATGAAAATATTACAAATTCACAAATATTATAGCCGGAAGAGAGGGGGCGGATCAGTCACCGCGTTTTTTGAGACCAAAAAGCTTCTGGAGGAAAAAGGCCATCAAGTGATAGTTTTTTCCATGAAAGATGAAACCAATGAGAGTTCCAGCTATGAAAAGTATTTTGTCGAACATTTTGATTTAAACAAATTAAACTTTTTTCAAAAACTGGCAAAGATTCCTAAAATTATTTACAACAAAGAGGCCCAGGAAAAATTGCAAGAATTAATCAACCGGGAAAAACCGGAAATAGCCCATATTCATAATATTTACCATTATATAACTCCGGCTATTTTTCATACTTTAAAAGAAAATAATATACCGATAGTTTATAAACTTTCTGACTATAAAGCCATTTGTCCCAATTATAAGTTGTTCAATAAAGGGCAGATTTGTGAAAAATGCAAGGGAAAAAAATATTACCATTGCTTCCCAAACCGTTGCATTAAAAAATCTTTGGCTTTTAGTTTTGTCGGCATGTTGGAAGCTTATGCCCATAATTTTAAAAAATCTTATGAGCAAATCGACTTGTTTTTAGCGCCGAGCGATTTTATGAAAAACAAGTGTATAGAATTCGGGATTTCATCGGAAAAGATTAAGGTGCTAAGAAACACAATGGCTGTAAAAAATCTTAAACTTAAACAGGAGCCGAAAGAAAAGAATTATTTTCTATATCTCGGACGGCTTTCTGAGGAGAAGGGGGTTGATAGGCTAATAAAGGCTGTCAGCATCTTGAAAAAAAATACCCACTTCCCCCCCAAGGCGGATTTTAAAAATAGCAATTTTTTGTATATCGCAGGCCGAGGTCCGGAAGAAAAAAGATTAAAAAAATTGGCTAAAGAGTTAAATCTTGAGTATGAAATTAAGTTTTTAGGCGGTATTTATGATTTTAAAAGAAATCAGATAATAGCCAATGCTAAATTTGTAGTTTTGCCGTCTATTTGGTATGACAACTCGCCCAATGTGATTTCTGAGGCAGGCCTTTTAGGTCGGCCGCTAATTGTCTCCGATCGAGGCGGATCAAAAGAAATGGTTTTAAACAAAGAAAGCGGTTTAATTTATAAGGCTGATAGCGTCAGGGAATTAACTGAAAAAATTCATTTTATGTTGGAATTAGATTCAGAAGAGCGAAAGCAAATGGGGGAAAAGCAGAAGAAATTTATAGAAAAAATAAATGATCAGGAAAATTATTATAATAATTTAATGGAAATTTATCAGAATTTGTTAAGTAAAAAAGAATGATTATTGGAATTAACGCATCATTTTTAAGAAAACCGGATACGGGCATCGGACAAGTGACGGCTAATTTTTTAAGAAAATTAGCCGAGTTGAAAGTTAAAAGTGAAAAGTTAAAAAGTAAGGACTTGAAGTTTATTTTATACTTAGAAGAAGATTTTGATTTAGATTTGCCGGAAAATTTTGAAAAGAGAGTTTTTCTGCCGTTTTTCCATAAAAGGGATGATTTAATCCGCAGAGTTATTTGGGAGAGGTATTTATTGCCGAAAAAAATAAAAGAAGATAAATGCGACATATTTTTTTCCATGTATCAAAGCTCGACCATTCTACAAGCCACAAGCCACAAGCCACAAGCCAAGCATATTATGTTGGTTCATGATACGGTTTGGAAAATTTTTCCCCAATATTTGAATAACAGCCGGAAGAAAATTTACAGCCGTTTAATGGGAAAAGCGATAAAAAAAGCGGATAAAATCATGACCATTTCAGAAAATTCCAAAAAAGATGTAATGAAGTATTTCGGCATCCCGGCAAAGACAATAAAAGTGAACTATATAGACTGTGACGAAGTTTTTAAAAAAGAAATTTCAAATTTCAAATTTCAAATTTCAAATTATTATATCTTCTATGTCGGTGGTTTTGAGGCAAGAAAAAACGTAGGCACGTTGATTGAGGCTTATGGAAAATTATCCAAAAAATACGAGCATATTTCAAATTTTCCAGATCTAGTTTTAGCGGGGAAATTCCAATCTCATTTGGTTCCTTTAGTGTCTGATATTCCTAATAAAATAAATCAAGTTTGCCAAAAATATAATTTGCCGGAAGAAAAAATAAAGCAATTAGGATTTGTTAAACAAAAAAATCTTCCAGCTTTATATAAAAATGCTCAGCTTTTTTGTTATCCATCCTTATATGAAGGTTTTGGCTTGCCCGTCTTAGAAGCGATGAACTGTAGCTGTCCAGTAGTAGCAGGAAACAATTCTTCTATTCCGGAAGTTTGCAGTGAAGACAGTGCCATGCTTATAAATACTGAAGATGCTGATGAAACAGCCGAAGCAATGCATGATTTATTAGTCGACAGAGAATTAGCAAGAGAAAAAATTGAAGCCGCTCAAGAGGAGGCGAAAGGATTCAGCTGGGATAATTTTGTGGAAGGTTTTTGGGAGATAGTGAATAGTAATTAGTAAATTAGTTTAAATTTTTAAATTAATGTTAAGAAAAGGAAATTGCAATATTAAAAAATATATCGTTTGGTCGCTGGTTGGTTTTGCAGCCAGCTATGGTTTGGTTATTTTGAATGCTCTGGGATTTTTCCCAACCAATAAAATATTTTTTGGATT
>CAYMRZ010000084.1:0-3358 GCA_964393045.1 uncultured Bdellovibrionales bacterium
AAACCAAGGAATTTTTCTGGCTGTTTATTGTCTGTATTCCTCTTGAAATTATTATAATTTCTGGCAGTTATCTGCCTTTTTCCCTGCGGCCGTTTCAGCTTGTTGGCGGGGCATTGATTGTTGCGCTTTTAATAAAATTTATTTTTTATAAAAAATACCGGCAAAAGATAAATTATAAAAAATGGGATATTTTAGCTCTATTGCTGCCAGCTTTTTCTCTATTCGGATTAATAAATGCTCCAAATAAATCTGTTGTGGTTAAGCAAACGATAATATTATCTAGTTTTGTTTTGCTTTATTTGGTAGCTCGTTATTTTTTTAGAAAAAGAAAAGATTTGTTTGAAGCAATTTGGTTTTTTATTGTCGGCAGTGATGTGGTAATTTTGTTTGGTTTGTATCAGGCGATAGCCAGGAAAGTTGGCTGGAGGAGTTTTGAGGTAATGGACGGCCGGATTAATTCCACTTTTACTGAACCAGATTGGCTGGCAATGTATGCAGTTTTTTTGGCAGCAATAGTTTTCTTCTTGAAAATCGTTTTGCCTAAACTGAGAAAAAATGTAATGCTCGGTCGCTGGAGTTTTCGTGAGACTATAAACTTTTTTTTAAATGTTTATTTATTTTTTATTTTTTGGATTTTATTTTTGACAGTAGCTCGAAGTGCGTGGATGGCATTCGCTGTGTTGGTTATTTTTTATTTAGTTTTAAAAATTTTTACCAGCAAGAATGTTCTGGATGCTAAAAAAAATTTAAATTATAATCCCGTCCCGAGTACTCGGGAGTCAGGACAAATTAAAAATTACAAAAATATTTTTAAAGAAGTATTTGCTACTTTAGTTATCATCATTTTAGTAATATTAGTTACGGAGATAACAAATTTATCTTCTTTTCATTTTGCCAACCGGGCTGGCAGTTCTTTCAGCGGGATGCAGAAAATTACCGTTAGCTGCCGCCCAGGTGCCGAACCTCCGGTTAAAATAACTTCTGTTGACGAATTAAGGCGATACGGTTGCCGGCATATTAACCTAGAAGAGAAAAAGAAGGAAAAAATGGAAGGCAATGAAATAAAAGAAATTTATCGGTCGGATCCCAATGTAGATATTCGCAAAAATATCTATCAAATTAGCTGGCAACAAATAAAAAAACACCCCATCATAGGCCACGGCCTAGGGAGCTCCAGCTTATTTCTTGGCCAGGATGAGCGGGGAGCGGGCCTAAATAGTTCTAATATATTTTTGGAAAGTTGGATAAGTTTTGGAATTTTTGGCTTGTTAATAATAATTATTTTATTTTTCTATCCCTTTATTTTAGCAGTTAAAGGAATAATTCAAAGAAGAAAGGAGGAAGCAGCTCTTTTTGTAATTTTAACTGCCTTGGCTGTGCTTATTCCGAATTTATTTAACGCTGGATTGTTGCTTGGATTTTTTTGGATTTGGCTGGCCTTTTTGCCATTCTTATTTAAAAAAGAATTTTAGCGGATATTCTTATATTCTTGCCTGCCTCCTAGCCAAGTAAACTTGTACTACCGGGGAGAATGTAAGAATATTATCAGTATGATAATTTGATTTTGAAAGGCCGCCTGCTTTTAGCAAGGCGGCCTTTTTTTAGTTGAGGTTCATAATTTTGAATAATCCTGGGGGGTTTAGCCCCAGCGAATCAATTGTCTCGAGATCACTGGTTCCCGTTTAGACAATTAATCCTAACACCTCAAAGGAATAATTTCCCACGAGACGCTAGATGAGGATCACCCCCTTTCATCGTGAAGAAAGAGCAGTTTTTGAAAGTTGGGCATCGGAAATGGTTTTTGTTATTTTTGCCTTGTAAATAATTTCTTTCCGTGCTCTCCAATTTTTACACATAAGAATCCTTTCTTTGACGATAAAAGATTAATAATAAAAAAAGAGCGATACCCTCCAAGCACACCTCCTTTCTTTTATTTTTTTTCTGTTAATATTTTAACACTTTTTTGTTTTTTTGAAAATAATTTTAATTATTTCATATTTTTTACCAAATAAGTGCCTCTTAATTTATATCCTAATTTTCGATAATAATTCCGCACGCCGATGCCAGAGATAACTGCCATTTTTTGATAACCGAATTCTTGGCAGGCGATTTTTTCTGCTTTCTGGATTAGTTTTTTCCCTAGACCGATATGCTGGGGCGAATCTTCGTCTTTCTTGTCTATTCCCGCTAATTTTCCATAGGTATGCACTTCCCGGAGAAGAGCGGTATTTTTTAGTTCTTTGATAAAATGCTTGGCGGCTATTTTTTTGTCAGGAATTCTTAGCCGAAGCAGGGCATATAATTTATTGGGATATTTTTTACGGTTTACAAATTGCAAAAAAATTTCCCTGCCGCCGTTGGCGTCATAATCAATCCGGTCTAAAATTATTTTATTTTCGGAAGAATATTTTCCTCTCACTTCGCGGCAGCGAATGCAATTGCACTGGGCGCCTTCTTGCTGGACAATTTGCCTTAAATTAGAAATGTTGGGTCCGGCTACAATTGATTCTTCCGGAATATCGCGAATAAGGCGGGTAATACGCACATAGGGCGGAATGATTTTTTTTACAGCTATTACCAATTTTTTGTTTTTTTTATTGGAGAGCGGCTGGTATTTTTTGTTTTTCCATAATTGATGGAGCTTGGAATTTTCTGTGACTACGCAGGGATAAATTTTAATCATATCCGGCTGGAAATCGCTATTGTGAAAAATTTCTTTGAATAATTTTAAATCTTTCTTAAGGTTGCTGCCCAGTAAGCCCGGCATTAAATGGTAATTTATTTTAAACCCGGCATTTTTTAACAATTTAGTAGCCTCGATGGTTTTTTCTGTGAGGTGTCCTCGTTGATTTTTTTTCAAAATTTCATCATAGATAGTCTGCACCCCCAATTCTACCCGAGTGCAGCCCAGGCGGCGAAATTTAGTAATTTCTTTTTTATTAATAAAATCCGGTCGAGTTTCCAGAGTGAGTCCGACAACCCGATTATCAGCCTTCTCGTTTCTTTTTTGTTCCTTTTCAAGGCTGGTAAACTTGTTGGCGATTAAATTTTTTGGATAATCATTGGCAGCGCGGAAACATTCTTGGACGAACCAATTCTGATATTGGCTGGACAAGAAAGAAAAAGTTCCGCCCATAATGATGAGTTCAATTTTGTCAGTTTGGTGGCCATTAAGCTGAAGTGCGTGGATCCTGGCCTGGGTTTGCTCGTAGGGATGAAAACTGGCTTTAATGGCCCGCATTACTGCGGGCTCGTTGGAGAGATAACTTTTTGGCATATTTTTTTCATCTGGGCAATAGAGGCATTTTCCCGGGCAAGGGAAAGGCTTGGTCAAGACAGCGATTATGGCTACTCCGGA
>CAYMRZ010000085.1:0-3252 GCA_964393045.1 uncultured Bdellovibrionales bacterium
CAAGCAACACATTGTTTTAGGGAGAAACAAGGAAGAAAATGAATTAATAGCCAAAATTAAGAAATCAGGAATGGTTATAAAACCAAATTATTTAAAGGGGCCGACGGCATTTGTGGAATTTAAGAACAGCAAAAAAAATGAAACGATGATGAAAAAAGTAAAAAGAATGATTTGGAACTATTCTAAGGATGAAAAAATAAAGAAATTTAGAGAGAATAATTATAAAGTTTTTCTCTTAGAATAAAACACTCCAGTATACCAGTATACTGGAGTAAGCCGTTATCTTGAGTATTTGAAGATTAGTAAAAATATATTTTAACTTAATTCTTAATCCTTAATTTATAACTCGTAACACTAATGTCGAAGAAATTTCAGCGGAAAATAGAAGATTTTGTTTGTGAGCATTGTGGGGTAAAAGTAAAAGGCAATGGCTATACCAACCATTGTCCGTACTGCCTGTGGTCGAAACATGTTGACATTTTTCCCGGAGATAGGCAAAATGAATGCCTAGGCTTAATGGAGCCGAAAGAAGTGTACTTTAAAAACCAAATATGGCACTTAGTGCATAAATGCCAAAAATGCGGAGAAGAGAGAGTAATTAAACTGAAAGAAGTTGATGAGGAGAAAATAAAAGAATTGGTTAATACGCTTTAATATCCTATAATGGCAGTAATTTTAACGCAGGAAATGAGATTTGCAAAGTAGGACAGAAAAAATTTTGACACTATTTGATACGGTGAGGAGGTTTGGAAATGAAAGAATTTTTGGGATTTATCCAGGCGTGTTGGTTTCTTGTTCTTTTAACAGGGTTCTTATTGGCAATTTTCATAAGAAAGATTGCGAGAAATTTTTTTTATTATTGCGCCTTGGCAATTTCTCCTTTTCTTTCTATTATGTTAGCTCTCCTCGTGGGAAAAGCAAAGGGCAAGTATTGAATTTACAAGGACAATCTTTTGAAATTCAAGAAAGGAGATTTTAGAAATGAAAGCGATTAAGGAAGTTTGGGAATGCGCCCAATTTCTATTGGTTTTTCTTGCAGCCTCAAGTTTGTCAGTCGGAATTGTTACAAAGAAAATCATTTCGAATATTTTCTTTTCTTGTTTTGGTTTTTTGGGAGCAATTTTCGGAGTTTGTGTTTCAGCTTCGATTGAAAAAACAGAAAAAAGGTTGGCAAAAAAAGCAAGGATGAGGGTGGTTACAGAAAGGGGGTAATAAATGAAAGAAATGTTGTTTCCACCAGTGTTCACCGAAGAAGATTTCGAAAAAATGAAAAAAGCCTGGTCTTTTTTTACAGCCTTCGGCATTGCTGTTTCAGCCATACTGATCTTCTTTGGCATCTTTGGAATAATTTTTTACCTTGGGAAAGAAAAACAAATTGACGCGAAATTAATGAAGATGATGTAAATCTTAAAGAAATTTAGGAGGCTAAAAAGGAGGTAATCAGTTATGAGAGGAATAGTATTTAAAACCGAATTTGTTTTTGCAAGAGATTTGCCTGATGCCTGGTTCCAATGCGTTTATCGATTATTAGAAGTGGGTAGAGATTTTATGGTTGATAAGGGTAGCTACGAGGGACAAAAAAGACTTGAGTTTGATTATATAACCATTCAAATAAAATATCCCTCGCAAAGACCCTTAATTCCTGATATACCACCAGCTTTAGGTATACCAAATCCGGTTGCCGAAGGGTATCTTGAGGAATATCTCCCCTACTTGATGACGGCAAAAAAACAGCCAGGAGAAGATTATACTTACGGGATGTACCTTGAGAAACAAATTGAGGAAGTTATTAGAAAATATAAAGAAGAAGGATATCGAACTAACCAAGCTTGTATGAATGTAGGAGATCAAGATTCTGTTTTCCTTGGAGACCCTCCTTGTTTGCGTTTAATTGATACAAGGGTTCAGGATGGACATCTTCATTTCGTTGTCTATTTTCGATCATGGGATTTATGGAATGGATTTCCCGCTAACTTGGGAGCAATTCAGCTTATGAAGGAGTACATGGCTGATATGGTAGGAGTTAAAGATGGTCAAATTATTGCTTCTAGCAAAGGGCTTCATCTTTATGATTATGTGTGGGAGTTAGCAGAATTGAGAATAATGAGAAAATAAATTTAATAAAACCAAAAACCGACCTAGGGGAAAATTGGGCCGGTTTTTTTATTTTTAAAATTAGAAAGGCCTAGAGTTCAACTCTTGGTTTTACCAAGAGTTGAACTCTAGGAGAAAACTTCGAATTTTTTTACAAAAAATAGAGGCCTCTATAGAGGCCTCTATTTGTATATGTAATGTATGGATTTTAATTAGCGCAGCCGCCGCCTGAACTTTCAGCTGTGCCTTCGCCGAAGCCGGGAGCGGGCACGTCAGAGGCAAGCTCTTCATCACATTCTTCCGGTTTCTCCGTGAAAGCGCCGCAAACAGTGGCCAAAAGGCTCTTGGGATCACGGGCAGAAGAAGCGGTGGTACCATTGATAACCAAAGTCGGTGAGCCCTGCACGCCATATTTTTCATTTTCTTCTTTTTGCAAATCGAAAGGTGGATAACTGCCTCCCCAGCTTTCTTCGTCTTCCAGTTTCTTGGTTATTTCAAATTTTTCATTTGCCGAGGTTATACAGGAATCAAGTTTGGATTGGCTAGAGCCGGCGGTTGCCAGGCATTTTTCACTGTCATTTTCTATTAAAAAGCAGTCCAGGTATTGATAAAATTTGTTTTCATCTTGTTCTGCCAGACAGTATTGCAGCAGGTTTTCATTTATCTCTTCTTCACCGTGCATAGCATAGTCAACAAACTTGAAGTCAAAATCAATTTTATCTTTCAATAATTCAACCACCGGAAGCAAGCCTTTTTGGATCTGGGTGCCATAAGGGCAATAGCTCATAATGAAAGCTTCCACCTTGGGTTTTTCAGTTTTAGGAATTTCCTCATTTTGCTTTTTTGCCGTTTCCGCTTGCTGTTCTTGCTGTTTCTCTACTTCGGCGATACTCATTACTTGAGGAAAAAAATTTTCCCCGTCCTTAGTTAGATATGAAATTAATTGCTGTCCGTTAACTTCCAGGTCTATTTTATATAAATCATTCTCTTCGCTCACGCCTTTTATTTTCACATCAGTTCCCGATTGGACTAGGTTTTCAGTAATAAATTTTTCAGCTTTTTTTTCTGCCTGCTCTGCTGATATATTTTCTCCCCTAGCAGGGTTTGTTTTTTCTCCGGTATTTTGTTTTACAAAAAAACCGACCGCGAAAAAAACAG
>CAYMRZ010000086.1:0-3182 GCA_964393045.1 uncultured Bdellovibrionales bacterium
TCATTAAACACCTGCGCAGTGAAAATATATAATTCCGTGCTGCCATCCCGCCAAGCATTCCTGCCAATCCCGGCCTTACTCTCGCATAAATTATCTAAAAATTCTTCCCGACTCCAGCCGGCCTCGGTTGCCACCTGCGGCAAAAATACTCCGCTATTCACTCCTTGCCGGACATAAACACCATGCTTGCCCACTTCCACTAAATTAGGATCGTTAATCTTCCGCATTGGCGAAAGCACAGAAATTTCTATTTTTATATCTTCCCATTCATAATTTTGCACCGGTGAAAATCTGGGATCATTAAAAGCAGCTGAAAGTGCCATTTCTTTAATGTTTTCCGCTAAATTTTTATCCGGCTCAAAATTGCCAATACAGCCCCGCAGCTGCTCGCCTTTTTTTAAAGTAACAAACACGCCTCGCTGCTCGCTAAAAATTCCCTCATTAATTTCCGGGTTATAGTCTTCGCCGTTCAATTTGGCCTCAATTGAATTTCTGGCAATTTCCAAGGCTTTTTTCTGTTCTTCCTGGTTTAGTTCAACATCATTCTTAGAGGCCTCTGTAGAGGCCTCTGTTTCTGAAGCCTCCAAAATCTTATTTGAATAAAAACCAAGCGCCGCATAGCCTACTACCCGATCCTGCATTTCCGGATAAACATCTCCGCTATTGGCATATTCAAACAAAATCAGTTTGGCTTCCAGTTTTTCCGCCAAGCTCTCTGCTACGGCCACTGCTGGTTCAGCGCAAATCAAAGTATCCAAATTGTCCTTGCCAACTTTAAACAATTTTAATTCTTTTATCTTCTGCTGGAAATCTTCTAGGTTTCCACTCAGTATCGCCTTAATAGTTTGCTTGTCAGTATCTTTGGCATTTTGATATTCCGGATAATGGGATAGGTCAGTGCTAATTATCATCAAAGTGCGATTATCAATGTTTTCAAAAATTGCCTGGGAAATCTTTTCAATTTCAATATCATCATCCCCCGTTAAGAGCGGCACAATTTTTTTCTCATTGCCGAAAATTCTCTGAATAAAAGGCACTTGCACTTCCAAGGAATGTTCAAACTGATGGGAAAAACTATCCGTTTCAAAAAAATCATATTTCTCTTTCATTTTTTCTATCCATCCTTGGTCAATGGCAATTTCACCTAAGGGCGTCTGCCATTTGGCATTGGCATCAGCCAACACTTCCGGAAAAAAATTTTGGTGGCTCCGGCCAATGATAATGATCCGGTCAAAATCCTTTTCTTGGGCTTGCTTGAAACCGGCAGCCGCCACAGCTCCGGAAAATTCATAGCCAGCGTGGGGCACAATCAAGATCGGCAAAAACTTCCCCTTTCCTTCTGCTATTTCCGCTTCTGCCAAATAACTGTCAATAGCGCTTTCTAGCTCATTTTTATCGGCTGGATAGAATTGCCCGGCTACTGCCGCTTTCCGAGTAGTGTTTTTCGTTGTTGCTTGTTTGAAATTTTCCATATTTTTATTTTCAATTTTTATGTCCTGACTCAAACGGTTTATTAGAAAAATTAAGCCTAATACTGACAGAGCCATTACTAATAGACTACAAACTGCAAAGCCAAAAAATTTTTTCTTATTTTGAAATTGGTATTGAGGCATAAAATTGTTTATAAAAATAAACCCGTACTTAAATATTTCTCTCCTCTGTCTGGTATTATAACAACTATATTGCCCCGTCTCAATGTTTTGCTTATTTGATTGGCAGCAAAAAGAATAGCGCCTGAACTCATACCCACAAAAAGGCCTTCTTTTTTAGCAACATTTCTGGCCATTTTAAAAGCATTTCTCCTGGAAACATAAAATTTTTTATTTATTATGTCTTTATTAAAAATACTGCCAATAAAATCTTTTTGAGGGTTTTGTAGCCCTTGAATTTTATAACCCGCTGGAGGAATTACTCCAATAATCCTTGTTTGCGGCGATTTCTTTTTAAATTTATTTGCCATCCCGATAACAGTACCAGAAGTGCCTGTACCAGCAATCAAATAATCCGTCTGTGGTACTTCTCTCAATATTTCCGAAGCAATTCCATAGTAATGCGACAAAACATTATCCTGGTTGTTGAATTGGTTAGAAAACCAATATAATGAAGGTGATTTTTGAACTAATTCTTTTGCTTTGGCTATAGCCCCCTTCGTACCAAATTTTTTCTCCGTGAGTATTAGCTTGGCACCTAGCGCTCTAAGCATATTTTTTCTTTCTTCACTCATTCCCTCAGACATAACGATATAAACCTTGTATCCTTTATAGGCCCCTATCATTGCAAGAGCAATTCCCATGTTTCCGCTGGTAGCCTCCAATATGATTTTACCTTTTTTAAGCTCGCCTCTTTTCTCAGCTTGTTCAACCATATATAAGGCAGCCCTGTCTTTTATTGACCCTCCCGGATTTTGCCCTTCCAGTTTTGCGAACAAATTAACTTTTTTATTTTGAAGGAGTCTCTCTAATTTAATCATGGGAGTATTCCCAATTGTTTGTAATAAATTTTTAGTCTTCATGATATTTATAAATTAATCAAATTAAATAAATAAAAAAACCTCGGACATTCCGAGATTTTGTTGGTCTGAATATTTATAAGCCTATTATAAACACAAACAAGCAAGTCTCGGAATAATTCCAAGGCTGCAACAACAATTATTTGTTTGATTATGGCTGATTATTTTTCTCATATAATTATTTATAACATGAAATAAAAAAAATGCAAAGCCCGTCGTTAGACGGACATAAAAAATATTTGTATTTTTCGGAATTTGGTTTGCTTAAAAACCGGGCCCCGACGATACATGTTATTCTCATTATTTGTATCGAGCGAGGACACAGGAAATGGCATCGGCGGAACTGGTAAACATTCTCGGCGCAGCGGCGGGGCTACTCACTACCGTGGCATTTGTTCCACAGGTAATAAAAGTATGGAAGACACACTCAACAAGGGACATCTCGTTGACGATGTTCTCGGTGTTCTGCTCCGGGGTCTTCCTCTGGCTCATCTACGGGTTTATTATTAAATCGTGGCCGGTCATTTTCGCAAACGCCGCGGTGTTCGTGCTCGCGTCGATAATCCTCTTCTTCAAGGTGCGGTATCCCTCCTGAAACCAATTATCATGCCGGTGCCGGTGGTGTATGTCCGGCCAGGTAAACCGAATTATCGCGTAATCTTTACCCTTGAAA
>CAYMRZ010000087.1:0-3071 GCA_964393045.1 uncultured Bdellovibrionales bacterium
AACTAATCTGTAAATTTGGCTTTGTTTAACACTATTGACTTAATTTATGGGTAAATTAAAGTTATCTGAAAAATTATTCGACTTCCACCAAATATCTCCTTAAATCACTCCTCCCGATAATCATTGAGTATTTCATCTCTCCTCTTTCAATAATATTAGCCCGAGAATAAACCCTTCTTTTGTCCATTATAAAATTTATTTTTACCTTGGGACGAATAGTCACGCCGCTGGAGGAATACACCGCCACAATATCTTCTAATTCCTGGTGTTTCTTAACATGTTTTTTTCTCAAGTCCTTTTCCACTTCTTTCACTTCATCACGTGAAAAATCGGCTGGCAAATTCAAGTGCTTAAAATATTCCAGTAATTCTTCAAAACCCAATTTTTCCGCAATCTCGGCATCAACAGAAGTAGAAAAAGCGCCGGTGTCTATTTTGGCGTCCACTTCAATTTCCTTGCCATTCCGGCCAATTAATTTCACTTTTTCTACTGTGCTAATAATTCTTTTTCCGGAAATTTCCTCCAACTCTTCCTCAATTTCTCCTCCAAAAAGATTATTAGCCAATTGAATCCCCCGCTTAATAGTCTTCACTTCCAGGCCCTCAATTCTCTTTAGTCGAGAAAGCAAGCCCTCTAAATTGGCAATTTGAATAGAAAGTCCCGGCCGGGCATTAAGCTCTAAAAAAACCGGTCCCTGATCGCGATCAAGGGCAATATCAGCGCCTAAAAATCCAATTCCAGAAGCCTGCTGGGCCTTTATAGCCATTTCCAAAATTTCTTCCCAATAAGGAATTTTTATTCCCCTTAAGGGCAACCGGGTATCAGGCACATATTCGATAATCTTTGTTTTTCCTTGAATGGAAGTGGTGGTAGTGCCGGTAGCCATATCAATGCCGCAACCGATTCCCCCTAATTGCAAATTAGCCCTTCCTTCAGATTCCACTGTAGCCAGCCTAAGCATAGCCATAATAGGCACTTTATTGTAAACAATAACCCTCACATCCGGCATTCCTTTGTAAGAATACGGTTTAAATATTTTAGATAATTTCACCCGCTCCTCAAAAAAAGCAATGTCTGGAGCATTAATGCGAGAAAAGGAGCCATCTAAAATATTTCTAATATGATTTTTTAAATCGCTCTCCGTAACCAGGCCTTTATCTGCTTTGATCCAAATATTATCCGGTCCCTTTCTTTTGCCATAAACCACAATAATGCCTTCTCCTCCCAAGCCTAGGTTGGGCTTTAAAACGAAACTGGGAGGCAACAAATTAAAATCAAAATTTTCTAAATCTTCATAGTTATTAATTTTGGCAATTAATTTGGGAACTGGCAGCTTATTTTTTTTTAAAAGCCTTTTGCTTTTCAATTTATTATCAGCCAGCTTTTTCGCATATTGAAGATTATGAGGCCTTATATAATTCAAATTCCGGGCATTCATGCCTAGTACGCCCCTATTTTTTATTATCATTTTCAACATTAGCGTTTTTTAAAACTTCTCTAAATCTAAAATATTCCGTTAACCGAAGACCGCTCCATTTGCCCAAAAATAAAATTAGAGCAATAGCGATAAAAACAATCCAAGGATAAGCTTGCAAATATTCAATCAATTTTTGCCAACTAGCCAGAAAATATCCTACTAAAGAAATAAGCAAAGTTTCTAAAGATAAAAATATGGCTGATTTATTGCCCTTTTCTATCTGCACAGCCACAAATTTTTCCACCAAGGTAATCATTATTAAGATGGGAAAAATGGATACGCTAGCTAAGCCAGTACGGTTAAAATATCCGCTAATCATTAAAACTATCAGAGTAGTAAGCGCTACAATAGAAATTACTATCGCCATTCTGGGAAGATAAAGCAAGCGAAATTTTTTAAGGAACATTCTTAATAATGTACCGACGATGATAACCAAAATAAAAATTGAAATGCCATACTTAATTCCTCCCCAGAAGCTTTGGGATTCGGATTTAATAGCTAAAAAAGCAAAAATAATTAAAGCCGGCGTATAAATGCCAAAAGCTTTAATGCCTACTACCTGGCGAAAAAAAGCAATGACAGCCACCAGAATGGGCAACATTAAAATTAAAACTACTGTAGACAAAGGCACTCCTTGGTTTACTGCCAGCTCTACAAAACTGCTATATGGCAAGCCTTCCATTTTTTTATCTTAAAAATTATAAAACTTCTTGTTCGCGCTAAACCGGCGCAAAATTACGAAGCGACAGCGCTTTTTACTTTAAAACGACAGAAATAATTTTAGCCAAAAAACAGGATAAATATCTTTATTTTTTATTTTTTCCGCCTTTTTTACCTTTTAGCAAAACAGCTAAAGTGGCCCCAATAGCCGCACCGACGCCAGCTGAAATCAAGGAAGCTTTATGCGGATTTTTTTTCACATAGCCGTCCACTTTTTTAACTGCTTTGTCCATTTCGGCTTTTACTTTTTTCACCTCTTTTTGCGCTTTTTCCTGCGCTGCATTAAGCTTTTTTTTTGCCTGGTTTACTTTCTGTTTTGCTGCCAGATTTCTTTTTTGTGCACTCATTGTTGTTTTATTAATATTTATAAATTACCTTCCTTATTTAATTTTAAAATATAGTATCCAAAAAAGCAAATAGAAATTAAAATTTTTTACAAGGCATTGTGCTGGGAATACTGCGTACTTTATTTTTTTAAAATAAAGTACATATTTCTTTTTTGTTTTTTCTTATTAACGGTGCAGCCGCTCTTTAAAATATTAAAACCCATTTTTTCTGCTTTTCTTATAAATTTTTTCCTAGTCCACCAATAGCAAGGACGAAAATGAACCTTCTCGCTGTCTTTAAAAGTTATTTCCGCCATCAAAGAAAAACGGCCATTGAAGATATTTTTTCCTAAAAATCTCAAATATTTTTTCTGCCAAAGGTTCCAATTAGTGATAATTATAACAGCATCGGGCTTGGAAATTCTTTTAACTTCCTTGAACGCTTTTTCAGCCATAGGAGGATTAAAATGATGGAAAACAGAAACCGCAACCACGGCATCAAAACTTTCATTTTTAAAGGGTAAATTTTTTTCGTTTTTTACCAGCTT
>CAYMRZ010000088.1:0-2517 GCA_964393045.1 uncultured Bdellovibrionales bacterium
GAATTAGGAAATATCAACAATTCAGCTGACAATTTTTCACCCAATAAAACTAGCATGATTTCTGCTTTTGGAGCTGGACCCATTTCAAGTCTTTCCAGTTTTTTTATTTTTTCTCTCTTAATCTCTTCTTCGTTTTTTTGCGTTTGGTTTATTTGGTTTATATTTTCCATGATAAATTTATTTATTTTTATCAGTCTAATAATCAGATAAATTTCATATTAACCTTAAAAATTGCATATCTCTTCCAATGAACATACCATGGTATGTTCATCATCTTATATTTTTTGCACCTTGCTTCTTAGCTCTTTCTCCTGCCTTTTCACTTCTTTCTTTTTTAAAATACCATTAGTCGCACCGAGGCGAGAAACTACGCTGGCACTGTTGGCGATCCCCCAGCACAAAGCTCTTTGAATATCCTCGGATTCCGCATAGCCGGCCAAAAAAGCGGCGGCAAAAGCATCGCCGGCACCTACCGTGTCGCCTTTTTCAACTTTATCAGCTGGCAAATAATATTTTTCCTCATCTTTCATGGTATAAGCCCCATTCTCTCCATCAGTAATAACATTGGCCCTAGCGCCAAATTTTTTCAAATTCTCCAGCAAAGCGCCCGGCTCATCTTCAACTTCCCCTTCCACTTTTTTGATTATCTCCAGCGCCTCATCCCGATTAACAAACAAGATCTCCAAATTTTTCATAAAATCAACCAAGCCTTGGACATCTCCTCCAGTCTGAAAACTGCTTGGGTTGAGGGCAATTTTGGCTTTTTTTTCTTTGGCAAAATCAATTATTTTCTCAAAATCCTCCTGCCAGCCTTCCCGCTGGGAAGAAACCAAAAGCCAATCAACTTTTTCCCGAAACCTCTCCATTGCTTTTTCCAAATTAAACTTAATAACTGAATCGCCAGTACGCAAAATCACATGGTCCCGATTTTTTTTGTCAGAAATAATCACGGAGATTTCACTATTGCCTCCGCCGGTCTGTTGCATATAATTTTTCTTAATTCCCGCCCGGCTGATTCTCTTGGTGATCCACTTGCCGTCTTCTCCGCGGGAAACACGAGAAAAAACAAACGGCTTCAAATCCATTTTGGCCAAGCTGGCTGCCATATTAACCGCTCCCCCGCCAATCGCTTCGTCAAAGCCTTGGGCATACTCTTTAGCTCCAAACTCAAAAGCCATTAATTTTTTAGCGGTGATGTCTTCTTTATTCTCTACCACTCTGGTTTCTTTCATATTAACAAAAATATCCCGGGTAGCTGAACCATAACAAATTATTTTTTTCATTTTTAAACATTTAAAATTTTAAAAAACATGGGGGGTTTAATTGCTATTAATTAATGGATAAAAAATATTGCCTTAAAATACTACCTTTTTATTCTATCGGGCATTATAACACAACGTCACTTTTCTTTAAATTTTTTTAATTTTAATATCAAGACTGCTAAAACCGCGCCCACTAAATCAGCCACTAAATCAAGAGAGGTGTTTTCGTAGCCACCCACGCCGGTTTCCGGCATCACTACCGTAGCAATAAATTCAACAATTTCATTAATCGCACCCACTCCCAAGCCAGCCATTGCCACCACCAGCCAGAAGGCAAATCCTTTATTCAAATTTTCTTTTATGTAAGGTTTTATCAGGTAGAACATCAACAAAGTAGCCGCGCCAAAACCGACAATGTGAACAAATTGGTCATATTTAAAAATATAATAAGGATTTCCCACTAGGGGAATCAAAATTAATTCATATAATTTTTTTCCTTGAATATAGATTCCTCCGCCAGCCATATGCAAAATTGCCCAGATCGCCAAACTCCAAAGCACCAAGTTTGGATAATTTACTTTTTTATTAGTAGCTAAAACCGCTAACCCGGCCAAAACAATAATTCCTACATAAAACAAAAACTCATAATTTTGCCGAAATAAATATAAGGGACCAAAAATTATTAAAGTTATCAACAAGACAATTGCAATCGGTTTTTGTTCTTTTTTTAAACTTAACATTTTGTTCTTTTAATGTTTTATTGCCTAAGACCTCTGATGACTAATTCACTGATGACTCTTCTTTCTTCACTTTACAAACTTTTCAGCCTAAGGCTGATCCGCCTCTGGCGGGCTTCACTTTACAAACTTTATGAACTTTCTTTACTTTCTAAACTTTTTCTACTTTATAAACTTGCTAGCTTTCCAAAGCCTCAACACCCGGCAATTTCTTGCCAGCCAAAAATTCCAACATTGCTCCGCCGCTCATAGAAACATAATCAAAATCAGAAAAATCACCGAATCTCTCCACTGCTTCCAAGGTTTCCCCGCCGCCAATCACCTGTTCAGCCTCTTTTTTCGCAGCGATAGCTTGCATTATTTCCCTCGTGCCTTTTTCTGCTTCTGGATCTTCAAATTTCCCCACTGGCCCGTTCCAGACAATTGTTTTTGCTTGAGAAATTTTTTCCTTGAAAATTTTTATGGTTTCCGGTCCAATGTCCAACCGTTGCTCAACTAATTCATCTGGAGCAAAATCC
>CAYMRZ010000088.1:2527-3022 GCA_964393045.1 uncultured Bdellovibrionales bacterium
CCAGGCCTTGGTCTAACGCTTCATTGGCAACCAGTCCGCCCACTAAAATAAAACTATAGATTTCCCTTAAATTCTCAATCACCGGCAATTTAGTTTCAATTTTAGCGCCGCCGATCACTGCCACAGCCGGCTTTTCAGGATTATCCCTTACCTGCGACAACTTACTTATTTCTTTTTCAAGAAGCAAGCCAGCATATTTTTCTTTTGTATAGTAAGGAAAACCAGAAATAGAAGCGTGGCTGCGATGACTGGCAGAAAAAGCATCGTTTATGTAAACATCAAAACCGGAAGCTATTTTTTGGGAAAAATCATTGCTGTTTTCTTTTTCTCCTGGCCAAAACCGGATATTTTCCAAGAGAAAAATTTGGCCGTTTTTTTTGTTTTTAACTTCTTTTAATTTTTTCAAACTTGCCAGAAAAATTATTTCTTTTTTAATTTTTCTTTCCAAGTTTTTTTTAATCAAATTTAAGGAAAATTCTTTTCTATATTCCCCTT
>CAYMRZ010000089.1:0-2849 GCA_964393045.1 uncultured Bdellovibrionales bacterium
TTTTTCATTTCCGGGGAGAAAATTTCGATCAAAAAAAACTGGGCGAAATTTTTGGCGTTATTAAAATAAACGACTACAGTGAGAACTCTGCTTATATTGCTAACATTATCACTCAAGTTTTTAAAAAAGAATTCTACAGAAAGCCCACCAAGGCGAATACCGAGAAAAACTTTGAAGAAGCCTTGCACCGAAGCAATTTAGCGTTAGCTGATCTCTCCCGTTATGAAATCATTGAATGGATGGGAAATTTGAACGCGGTTATAGGAGTGGTCAAGGAGGACCAGCTTATCTTTTCTTGCACCAACAAAGGCGTAGTTTTTTTGATCCGTGACAAAAAAATTGTTTTTATTCAAGATGCCGACACCGAAACCGGCCGCCAAAATCATCCGATTAAAACTTTTTCCGAATTATCCAGTGGAAAAATAAACCCGGGAGATAAAATCATAATAACCACTGAAGCTTTCTTGAAAAAATTTCCTCCCGGGGATCTGGAACGCCATGTCCAATCTCTAACCGATGCTGAATTTGAAAATTTAATTTGCTCCACATTAAAATCAGAAAGCAATAATTTGGGCTTAATAATAGTTAATGCCCTGTCCCAAGAAAAAATGCCTTCTCCTATTCAAAAAGACGCCCTGGAAGGAAAAAACAAAGAAATTAATTTTTTTGGAGATAATAGCGTAAGTGAAAAATTAAAAAAGAAAAGAAAAACAAAGACAAAGAAAACAAAAGAAGAAACTGGTAAAAATAAGCTTGCTCCGAAAATCAGCAAGCCTCCAAAAAAGAAAACTTTCAAGAAAAATAGAAAAAGGTTTTCTGCTTTAGCTGATGAAATATATATAAGTGAAAAAGACGCTGGCATAAATGAAGATTTTAAAAAATACCAAGAAAAGCAAGAGAGTCCTGCGAAAAAATTTTTTCTCAAGGTAAAAGAAAAAATAAAAATTACAGCACCGCCATCAGGAAAAAATAAGCGGATGAAAGAAATTAAAAAAGGAGTGCTCAGTTTTAAAAAAGGCTTTAAGAAGAAAATTTCTAAAAGTAGAGGTTGGACAGCTTTGAAAACTTCCGCTACATTAATTCCGTATAAAAAAGTTAAAAAAATATTGCCTGATCGAAAAAGGGCTTGGAATAAAATTAAAAATATCCCCATAAAAATCAGGAACACCATACGCCATAAAAAATAAATGAATTAAAAAAATGCAAAAAAATAAAATAGCCGTGGTTGGCTTAGGCTACGTAGGCTTGCCGGTAGCGCTTAGATGTGCTGAAAAGGGCTACCCGGTAATCGGTATCGACCTGGATGAAAAAAAGGTAAAAAAAATTAAGGCAGGGCGCAGCCCTTTTTTAGAAGATTTTATAGAAGAAAGAAAAAAGCTGCTTAAAAAAATTTCTGTCTATTCCCACTTTAGGAAAATAAAGGAAGCGGATATTGTAATTATTTGCGTACCTACTCCGGTAGATAAAAATTTTTATCCAATCCTCGATCCCATTAAGCAAGCTATTGAAAATGTAATTAAAAACAGAAAAAAGGGCCAATTAATAATAATCGAATCTACTATCAATCCAGGAGTATGCGAAGAAGTGGTCTTGCCGCTTTTTCAAGAAAAAAAACTAAAGCCAGGAAAAGATTTCTTTCTGGCCCACTGTCCGGAGAGAATCAATCCTGGAGACAAGCGCTGGAACGTAGTCAATATTCCCCGAGTGCTGGGAGCTTTGACTTCCCAGGGATTAAAAAAAGCCAAAAAATTCTATGAATCCATCCTGGAGGGGGAAATAAAAACTATGAATTCTATCCGTGAAGCAGAAGCGGTAAAAATTGTAGAAAATTCTTTTCGAGATATTAACATCGCTTTTGTTAATGAATTGGCTCAAAGTTTTGACCAAATGAACATTGACATTAAAGATGTAATAGAAGGCGCCGCTACCAAGCCGTTTGCTTTTATGCCTCATTTCCCTAGTTGCGGCGTTGGCGGGCATTGCATTCCGGTAGATCCATATTACTTAATCGAAAGAGCCAAGAAAAACGGCTTTGACCATAAATTTCTAAGGGTAGCCCGAGCCATAAACAATTCTATGCCCATTTACAGCGTAGACCTTCTTCAAGATTTGCTTAATAAATTAAAAATCCCTTTAAAAGATTTTTCGGTTGGCGTGATGGGTTTATCTTACAAAGCCAACGTAGATGACGTGCGGGAATCCCCAGCTTTTAAAATTATTGAGGAACTTAAAAAACACCATGCTGAGACACTTACCTTTGATCCTTATTTGTTAAAAATGTCTTCGGAAAAAAGTTTGGAGAAATTTCTTAAAAAATCAAAAGCGCTTATTGTCACCGTAAACCATAAAGAATTCCTGGAATTGCCGGAGAAAGAATTCAAGAAAAACGGCATTGTAGCTATTGTCGATGGAAAAAACTGCTTAAATAAAAATAAAATTAAAAAATTAAAAATAGAATACCATGGCATAGGAAGATAAAAAATACTAGAATAAATACTAGTATTTATTCTAGTATTAATCATTAAAACCTATAAAATGCCAAGAAGAAAAATAAAAAATGAAAAAATAAGAAACATCCAGCAAGCAGGAAACAAAAAAAGCTACTACGTCACTATCCCGATTGACATTATGCGTAAGTTAGGCTGGAAAGAACGCCAAAAAGTCGTGGTTAAACTTTATGGAAAAAATCGAATTATCATTTCCGACTGGAAAAAATAAATCCCCTTAAAAAAATAAGATTACTTTACTTTCATATTTGCAAATATGAAAGTAAAGTAATCTTGACGTCTAAATAATAAAAATGGCAAAAAGAAAAATTTATGAAGTAAATCAAAAAGAAAGATACGCAA
>CAYMRZ010000090.1:0-2716 GCA_964393045.1 uncultured Bdellovibrionales bacterium
TTATTAGTCTAAGTTTAACACTTGTACAATTAATTTATAGCATTATGAAATTTATAATACCGGAAAATAACAGTTTTTGCGGAGGAGTGCAGAGGGCTTTTAATAAAGTAAAAAAATCTTTTTCCAGGGAAATGAAAAAAGGCACCAATTATATTATTGGTTCTTTAGCTCATAATCCAAGTGTTGAAAAAAAAATTGAAAGCTGGGGAATTAAAAAAATAAGTGATTTAAATAGGATAAAAAATGGCAGCCGAATAATAATAACTGCCCATGGCTGCTCAAAAAAGGTTGTCGAAAATATAAAAAAGAAAGGAGGGCGAATTTTTGACACCACTTGTCCAAACGTAAAAAAAATCCATAATTTAGTGAGCGATTACTCCCGAAAAAACTATGGCGTTTTAATTTTCGGTGATAAACAGCATAAAGAGGTGAAAGGGATAAAAGGATGGTGCGAAAACAAGCCTTTTATTTTTAATTCAATGGCTGAAGCTAGAAACATCATCCGTTTTTTAAATAAAAATAAAAAAGGCGGGAAGTTTATATTAGTTTCCCAAACTACCCAGAGCATGAAAAAATATCAAAATATTAAAAAAATATTAAAAGAAGATAATCAAAATGATAAGATTAAAATAAGAATTTACGATACAATTTGCCAGGCTTGCCAGTGCCGGCAAAAAGAAGCGGAAGAACTTTCCAAGAAACATCAATCTGTTTTAGTCATAGGCGGAGGGCATAGTGCTAATACTAAGAGACTTTGGCAAAAAGCGAAAGATTTTAATAAAAATGTTTTTTGGATAAAAGATGTTTACACAGACCAGGTGGAAAAAGTAAAAAAGAAGTTATCGAAAAATAATATACAGGAAACCGTTTTGCTTTCTGGCGCTTCTACGCCAGAATGGGAAATAAAACAAATAATGAAACGTATTGAACGGGGAAGTATTGACGTTTCGGATTAATATTGCTAGCATAGTTAGCATGTTAAGTCGCTGATTAATATAGAATTAATCCAAGCCTATTCCGGCATTTTATAATTGAAAATAATTAATGAAAGAGATAAAAACATTAATTTTTTGTCCTATTTGCAACCAGCGGCATAAAAAGGAAGATATAAAATTAGTGAATGAGAATAAGGATTCTGCTTTGGTGCACATCTATTGCAGAAAATGCAAGAACTCTTCCTTGGCGGTATTTAGCAAGGAAGTGCCGGAGAGAATAGCGAGCATGGGAATAATGACTGATTTAAATTACAAAGAGGCTTGCCAAATTTCTCAAAGAGAGCCAATAAGCAGCAACGATGTTTTGAAGGTTTATGAGTCCCTGAAAAAACAGTAGTTATCTTTGTCAGCAGTTAGCCAGCTAGCAGGCGCTATAAGTGGCTTTGGCTATACTATCACTACATTACCAAATTTTTGGGATTAAAAATTTGCTAAAATAGCATTGAACATATCGACTCAAAAATGAATTTATTTATAAATAATTATTTTATAAGATGGTTGAGATAAATTTAAAAGCTTTTTCCAGAAAAAAAGGAGAAAAAAAAGAAAAAAGTATTCCGGCTGTAGTCTATGGACCGGAAATTAAAAGCCGTTCAATTTGGATTAAAGCAGGAGAGTTTATTAAGGCTTACCAGGATGCCGGTGAAAGCTCTTTAATTAACTTGGAAATAGAAAGAGACAAAAAGGATCATTTAGTGCTTATTTATGATGTGCAAATTCATCCGGTAAAAGATCGTTTTTTGCATGTGGATTTCTTCCAGGTTCAGAAAGGCAAAAAATTGGAAGCAGAGGTAGATTTGGAATATGTAGGAGAGCCTCCGGCAGTGAAAGAACACGGAGGGATATTTTTAAGGAATTTAACTGCTATCAAAATTAAATGTTTACCTAAGGATTTGCCTAAAAAAATTGAAATTGATACTTCTTTATTAAAAAATATTGAAGATTGCATTTACATTAAAGATATCAAAATGCCGGAAGGCGTTACAGTTGATCTAGAACCTGATACCGTAATTGCCACAATAGCCGCTCCGCGCTCCGAAAAAGAGTTGGAAGAGCTAGACGAAAAAGTAGAAACAGATATTGATGAAATTGAAGAAATAGGAGAAAAGGAGAAGGAAGAAGAAGAGGGCGAGAGTGCAGAAAGTGAAGAGGGAGAATCCGAAGGCGGAGAAGAAAAATCGCCTTCATCCCGCTAAAGCAGAATTTTAGCGAACCGAGAAAAGAATCATCACGCGCGATTATTAGTTTTTTTAAAATTTTTAATTACTAGTTAAATATTTGCCAAAAAAACAAAACAGAAGAATACTCTTTAAACCAGGGTTAATTTTTATTGTACCAACAATTTTTTTGTTGGTTTTTTGTTGGGCTAAGGCGGAAGACGCGGAAGACAAGGAAAATAAAAAAGAAGAAATTCGAAAGGAATTGAAAGAGGTGGAGGAGGACTTGGAAGAAAAAGAAGAAGAAGAGTTGACTTTGTCCGGCCATTTGAGAAAAATAGAAGCTAACATCAGTGAAACCAAAAAGGAAATTTACCAGACCAGCGATTTAATAGAAAAATTTCAAGAAAATATTAGCAAAAAACAGAAAGAAATAAATTCAATGGCAAAGAAAATTAAAAAACAAAAGGAAAATTTAGCCCAGGCGCTGAGGCAGTTCAATCGGAGTTATGAAGAAATGGAATTATTTTTTATGAGCAACCGGAATGATATAGGAAAATATTT
>CAYMRZ010000091.1:0-1124 GCA_964393045.1 uncultured Bdellovibrionales bacterium
AATGATTATTAGTCTAAGTTTAACACTTGTACAATTAATTTATAGCATTATGAAAGATTATTATGAAATATTAGGCGTTTCCAGAGACGCCTCTAGTGAAGAAATAAAAAAAGCTTATCGAAAATTAGCGCATAAATACCATCCTGATAAAAAAGACGGAGATGAGCAAAAATTCAAAGAAGTGAATGAAGCTTATCAGGTTTTGTCTGATTCCCAAAAGAAGAGCCAATATGACCAATTTGGCCAGACTTTTGAGGGATCGCAAGGGCCGGGCGCCGGAGCGGGAGGCTTTTCCGATTTTGCCGATTTTGGCAATTTTAATTTTGGCGGCTTCGGCAGGAAAAGCTCGCAGGAAGGATTTGAAGACATTTTTTCTGATATTTTTTCAGGGGGATTTGGAGGAGGCGGTGATGCCAGAGCCAAGGCTGGTTCGGACATTAAAATTGATTTAGATCTTGATTTTGAAGAAATGGCGAAAGGAGCAGAAAAAGAGATTGATCTCTATAAGAAAAAAATTTGCGATGAATGCGGAGGCACCGGTGCCAAGAATAAAGCTATGGAGAAATGCGGCCAATGCGGCGGCAGCGGAAAAGTGCAGAAAACTCAAAAAACTTTCTTTGGAGTTTTCAACCAAGTCTCTGCCTGCCCTCGCTGTGGCGGCCGGGGAGAAATTCCCAAGGATTCTTGCAGCAAATGCGGGGGGGACGGGGTAGTGCGTGATTATGAAAAAATTAAAGTCAACATCCCTTCTGGCATTGAAGACGGCCAGACTTTGCATTTTTCCGGCATGGGAGAAGCGGCAATTGGCGGCAATTCAGGGGATTTATATATAGTTATTCATATTAAGCCCCACGAAAGATATCAACGGCAGGATAATGACATAGTTTCTGAAGAGCTGGTCTCTTTTTCACAGGCCGTATTCGGCGATAGAATTGAAGTGCAGACAATAGACGGACCTGTTAAAATAAAGGTGCCTTCCGGTATTCAGGGCGGGGACTATTTAAAAATAAAAGATAAGGGAATTTATATTTTTGGCAAAAAGGGGCGAGGTGACCATTTGGTTAAAATAAAAATTCAAATTCCCAAAAAGCTTAGCCGGGAACAGAAAAAAATTATCCAAGAGT
>CAYMRZ010000091.1:1134-1404 GCA_964393045.1 uncultured Bdellovibrionales bacterium
GAAGGGAATTTAAAAGCGGTATTGACTAATTTAGCAGTTTGCCTTATGCTATTACAAGCGTTTTTTGAAATGTTGTGATTTTACTAAAGAGCTTATTTTAATTGGTAATAAAAATTTAAATGAACAATAAACTTATTCAACTAAACAAGGACTTGCGGACCAAAAAGATGCCCAAATTCAGGGCAGGCGATATTGTGCGTGTGCATAAGAAAATCAAAGAGGGAGACAAAGAGAGAGTCCAAGTTTTTAAAGGCTTGATTATTTCCATTA
>CAYMRZ010000091.1:1414-2640 GCA_964393045.1 uncultured Bdellovibrionales bacterium
TAAAGGCGGGCAAAGCTCTTCTCCCACCATTACTGTGAGAAGGGAATCGCAGGGAGTTGGTCTAGAGATGATTTTGCCTGTTTATTCGCCGTCAGTGGAAAAAATTGAGTTGCTCAGGCACAGCAAAGTTCGCCGGGCTAAACTTTATTATATGCGCGGACGCACTGGAAAATCAGCTAAAATGAAAGCCAGGGAATTGGCAGGAGAAGAGAAAATTTCCGCGGAAAAGACGAGACAGGAGGATGAGCAGGAAGTTTCAAAATCAGAAAGAAAGGAAAACCCTGCTTCACAAAAAACTGATTCACAGAAAACTGAAAAAGGAAAAACAGAGGAAGGCAATGCCGCAGAAAAGAAAGGAGAAATTTCGGCTAAAGCAGAGAAAGATAAAACTGAAGATAAAACTGAAGATAAAAAATAAACAAAAAACCTAAATTTGTTATATTTAAATTAATTAATATTGCCGACTTAGTCGGTTTTATTTATGATCCCTACGAATCTACGAATTTTCTACAAATATACAAATGCGAATAAGTTAGCTTACTCCTTAAAATTCATTTGTAAAATAGCAAAAGAATTTGTAGATTAAAAGGAGTTTGTGAATTTGCTATAATTAGCATCAATCCTTATGTTGAATAAATTATTGTTGGCAATGGCATGAGTAATGTTATAATAAAATCAATTGGGAAAGTGGTGGAATCGGTATATTCACCCTGTCATATTTTTCTGGTTTATTTTTATATTTTTGGGAACGTGGTGGAACTGGTAGACACGCAGGCTTGAGGGGCCTGTCCTTGTATAAAGGGTGGGAGTTCAAATCTCCCCGTTCCCACCAGAAAAATGTGACGGGGCAAGCACACGGTTGAGGGCCGTGGCTTGCATAGAGCATGAGGGTTCGAATCCCTCTATCCCCACAAAAATCTTACAGAGATAGAGTTTTATTAATTTGTCTGTGATTTCATGAGCAGCCACAAATTAATAACCCCGTTTTTTTCGCCCTGGCGAAGAAAGATTGCGGGGCAAATCTCCCCGCTCCCACCAGAAAAATGTGGCGGTTTAAGCCTTAGAAAAACTGCAAGTGCGATAATTTGGGAATTTAAATTTTTTTTATTCACGCTCAAATAAAAATTTTCCAAATTAAAATACTTCTTGCGTTTTTTTTTAAAAAAATATAAAATAAGGATAAAAGTTAGAAAGTGAAGAAAGTGAAGAAAGTTTATAAAGTTAAG
>CAYMRZ010000092.1:0-2624 GCA_964393045.1 uncultured Bdellovibrionales bacterium
TTTTTATTACAATAACATACTAATTAAAATCTTAAAATAGTGACAAATTTTAATTTCCTTTTGTCAGATTTTGAAATAATCACTAGCAGCCAACAGTATAAATTTAAGCAAAGACTAGATAGGAAATTATTTTAATAATTTGATTCTTAGCTTAATTAAGTTAAGATAGTAAAGTCCCGCAAAGGATTATAAAAATTAACACTTGGTTTCCTATTGCCCATTTTTTTGGGATTTTTTGGATGTAGTAAATTAAGGAAAATAATTACTAAATTCTATGAATAAATTTAAGCTAGACTCAGCATACCGGCCGGCTGGCGACCAGCCTAAGGCTATTAAAAAGTTGACCAAGGGACTAGTAGAAGGGAAGATGAGGCATCAGACTCTTCTGGGTGCAACTGGGAGCGGGAAGACCTTTACTATAGCCAACGTGATAGAAAAAATTAATAAGCCAGTTTTAGTGATTGCCCATAATAAAACTTTAGCTGCTCAGCTGGCACAAGAATACCGGAATTTTTTCCCCAAAAACGCCGTTCATTATTTTGTTTCTTATTATGACTACTATCAGCCAGAAGCCTATGTCCCTATAACTGATACTTATATTGAGAAGGAAGCTCAAATTAACGAAGAAATCGACCGGCTCCGCCATGCTGCCACCCAAGCGCTTCTCACCAGGAAGGATGTGATCACTGTAGCTTCCGTTTCTTGCATTTATGGCTTGGGAAGTCCGGAAGAGTATAAGAAGGTGAATATGAAAATCCGGAAGGGAAATGAAGCGAATCGTTTTGATTTTATTCGAAAACTTATTGATATTTATTTTGAAAGGACAAGCGCAGATCTGCAGCCGGGGAAATTCCGCGTTATTGGAAATATGATTGAAATTATGCCGGTAAATGAAAAGGTGATTTACCGGGTTAAGCTATCAGGAAACAAGGTGGAAGAAATTAAAAAGATAGATGCTATTTCTCGGTCAATTATTGAAGAATTGGAGGTCTTCTTTCTTTTTCCTGCCAAACATTTTGTTACGCCGGAAGATGAAAAACAGCAAGCCATGCAAGATATTAGGCATGAATTGAGGGAGCAATTAAGATATTTCAAGGAAAAAGGCAAGTTGCTTGAAGCAGAGCGTTTAAAAAGAAGAACTAATCAAGATTTAGCTTTAATAAAAGAATTCGGGTATTGCAACGGGATAGAAAATTACTCCAGGCATTTTAATCGTCGAAATCCAGGCGATCCTCCCTTTTCCTTGCTTTCCTATTTTCCCCAAGATTCAGAGGGGAATCCGGATTTCCTGACAATAATTGATGAATCCCACGTTACAATTCCTCAGCTTAGCGGAATGTATGCCGGAGATTTTTCCCGGAAAAAGACTTTAGTAGAGCATGGTTTTCGATTGCCTTCAGCGATAGACAATCGGCCCTTAAAATTCGAAGAATTTAAGGAAAGAATCGGCCAAATAATTTATACTTCTGCCACTCCCGGGAATTATGAATTCGAAAATAGCCAACAAATAGTAGAACAGATAATTCGGCCTACTGGCTTGGTCGATCCAAGACTGGAAATTCGCCCTATAGTAGAAAAAAGCAATTACCCAGGCCAGATAAATGATTTTATTGAAGAAGCAGAAGAAATCATCAAAAAAGGGGAAAGGGTTATGGCGACCACTTTAACCAAAAAGATGGCTGAGGATTTGGCAGATTTTTTGAAAGAAAGAGGGTTGAAAACAAAATATTTGCATAGCGAGATTCATACCATTGAAAGAGTCGGTATTTTAACTGATTTTCGCAAAGGGAAATTTGATTGTCTGGTAGGGGTTAATTTACTAAGAGAAGGGCTGGATTTGCCGGAAGTTTCTTTTATTGGAATTTTTGATGCAGATAAGGAGGGGTTTTTGCGTTCGGAGACTTCCTTAATTCAGACTATTGGCCGGGCAGCCAGGAATGTCCAAGGCAAGGTTATTCTCTATGCTGATCAACTAACCGGTTCTCTCAAAAAGGCAATGGATGAAACCAGCCGTCGGAGAAAAATCCAGGTTGAATTTAACCGAAAGCACAAAATAACTCCACAGACGATTTCTAAGAATATCCAAGATATTACCGAAGAAATAGCAAGCCGAAAAGAGTTGACAGCTGAAGAGGCGCTGAAAATAGAGTTGAAAAATAAAATTCCCAAGAAGTTGATCAAAGAAAAACATGAAAAAATGGAGGAGGCGGTAAAAGAGCTAGATTTTGAAACAGCGGCAATTTTAAGGGATGAAATAAAAATATTAGAAGATTTAAAATTTAAATAATTTGAATATCAAAGATTTTATGAAAAATAAGATTGTTATAAAAGGGGCTAAGACCCATAACTTAAAAAATGTTAATGTGGAACTTCCCCGCAACAAAATGATAGTTTTTACCGGGCTTTCCGGTTCGGGGAAGTCTTCATTGGCTTTTGACACTATTTTTGCAGAAGGCCAGAGAAAGTATGTAGAATCCCTTTCGGCCTATGCCAGGCAGTTTTTGAAGCAGATGCAAAAGCCGGATGTGGAGGAGATCACCGGGCTTTCTCCGGCCATTTCGATTGACCAAAAAAATCGCTCCGCCAATCCTCGCTCTACAGTAGCCACCATTACTGAAATTTAT
>CAYMRZ010000093.1:0-2616 GCA_964393045.1 uncultured Bdellovibrionales bacterium
CACAAAGGAATAATTTTTAAAAGAAAAAAGATGGGTTTTTTGCTCGAACTTAAAAAAGCATGCTTGTAAATCGCAACATGCTCTTTAAAATTTAAACCGTCCAAAATTTTAATTTTCAAATTATCTGCCAGTACCCGAGGCAAACTTTTAATCTAATCTTAGAAAATTGTGCCCGGGGCGAGACTCGAACTCGCACAGGATTGCTCCCAAGGGATTTTAAGTCCCTCGTGTCTACCAATTCCACCACCCGGGCATATTCATAACATCCAAATAATACTTTTAAGCAATTAATCGGAGGTCGTGTCCGGAATTGAACCGGAGTACAGGGTTTTGCAGACCCTTGCCTAACCACTCGGCCACACGACCTAATAATTTTACTTTAAATCAAGAATCTTTCATGTGCCTAATCCCGCTCAGCGGAACCACACGACCAATTTTAATTGGCTGTTTTGGGTTTATAGATTCTTAATTTTATACCTAATTATGATGCCTGATCCTATTTAGAAATAGTTGCCAGTTTTCACAAGCTTCACAATAAAAAATAACAGAAAAAATTTTCCTGGTCAATCTGAAATCTAAAAATTACATAAAAAGCTTCCTTAACTCTAATAATCATTTATCTGAAGGACTCTGAACTCTTTATAATTATACTCAACGTTTTGCTCCAAGAAAGTGTCAAATGCTGTTGCCTTTATCTGGTTGATTAATCCTATTTTTTTATCTCCTTCTTCTAATTGATATTTAGAAGGCGTAACGCCGACTTGAAAAGCTAAGCTTCTTACAGGAATTCTGAAGCCTGTTCCTGCCTTCAAACTCCCCACTTTCCATGTTAGCTCATTTGTCCTCTCATTAAATTCTACTCCGGTTTCTTGCGGTAAATAATTTTCTTCCCAAGTAACTCCAGCAGGCAAAGCCGCTTTTACAATTACATCCCTTAAATCATTAGAAGTGTTTAATAAGCTAAACCTCAAAGTAAAAGTAGTCTTTTCTCCCTGTTTTAAAGGCATGGGACCTTCATTGGCAAGCTCTCCGTCATTATAATTCCCTGAAACTTCAAGCAGCAGCTTGCTTTGGACTTTTAAGGACACTGCCCCTAAGCCAATTTTCTTGTTTTCCCACAATGAGGAATCTACATCTAAGCTTTCTATGGCAGGAGAAGCTTGAATAATGAAATTTTCATCGCTTTCATTTTCTACTGGCAATATTTTCTTGACTTGCACTCTAAATTCAACTTGACCTTCTTCTTGAGGGTTAAGATTTTTTAATTGAGCAAAATCAGAGGCTTTCCAAATTATAGTATTTTTTTCTTCATCATAATACCCTCCTCGCGGCAAAATATAACTGGCTTCATCTATAGCCCTGCCTTCCATCTTTTCAGTTAAAATTAAATCTCTTAAGGGCTCTTCTGAAGTATTTTTAAAATTAATTACAAATTTTAATACATCTCCAGCCTTGACACTCTCTAAATCATTTTTCCCATTAATTGTCTGGTTTATTTCTACTCTTGGTTTTATTATTTTAATATTGGTTTCCGCTTTATTTAAAGTGGTAAAATTATCCCCTATGCTGCCAACGCCGATAATAGCAGAAAAACTCCTCACTGCATCAACGGGACCTTTTAAAGTTCCTCTGACCACAATTTCTTTTTGCTGAAAAGCCTCAATCTCGCTTATTCTCCAAATATGATTATCGCTAAAAGACTGAGGTTCTCCCGAGTAATACGAAAAACCTTCAGGATATTCAGCATTAAGCACTAAATTTTCCAAAGGCTTTTTGCTTTTATTTTCTATATAAATTCTATATTCGACCAGTTCCCCTTGGCTGGCTTCTTGGCTAGCCACAATATCTAGTTGTAGAGCCGATGATTCAATCAACAAATCAATTTGGCTTCGGCTCTCGAAAAAAGCGCTAAAGCCTTCCGGCTGATAATCCAGGAT
Organism: uncultured Bdellovibrionales bacterium; assembly: GCA_964393045.1. Classification (GTDB taxonomy): domain Bacteria; phylum Patescibacteriota; class Minisyncoccia; order Moranbacterales; family DUUL01; genus CAYMRZ01. Next base: position 1,938 of record CAYMRZ010000093.1, read on the forward strand.
CCCCTTGAGGTATATTTGGCTGTTTTTAGCTCCAAAAACATTAAAGTTTAATTCGTATTCCTGGGAATCCTTGGCCTTGATTTTTCCTACCTTAATGGTAGCCGTCGCCAAATTTAATTCAGTAAATTCATTTTCTTTTAACTTTAATTCTGAAGGTATGTCTATTCTAAGTCTAGTCTGGTTAAGATCGACTTTGTTATTGTTGGTTATTTTAAATTTATAGCTGCATTCTCTTCCGCTGTCTATTGCTTTAACTCCAGCTATATCCACTACGACTCTTGCCGGATCAAATAAGCTTTCTTTGTATTTGCCATAAAAAACAACTCCCAGGCCTATTAAAATGACTAAAGCAATAAAAACCACGCTGCCAATAATCAAATGCAGTTTGAAATTTTTTTTATCTTCTGTTTTTTGCTTTTCTTTCTGGAGATCTGGCTTCTCTTTTTTTAACAAAGTTTTTCTCTCCCAATTTAAAAGGGGCTCTCTTTTTTTAAAAGAAGCGTCTCGGCTATTTTCAGAATTAGAATATTCTGTTTTAATTTTCCTCTTTTTTTTATCTTTACCTTTGTAATATAATTTTTCGTGAAGATTTTTTAATGGCATTTTTTTTATATATTTATTTATTTAAGTCATTACACCCCCGCCAAAGGCGGTGGCTTGATGAGTGGGGCCGCCTAGA
>CAYMRZ010000094.1:0-2607 GCA_964393045.1 uncultured Bdellovibrionales bacterium
CCGCGTCGTGCCGAACAAGGTGAGGCACACATTCGACTTGCATGCCTTAACCACGCCGCCAGCGTTCATCCTGAGCCAGGGTCAAACTCTCAATAAAATTCTAAAATTTCGTGGAAATTTTAGCTTTACTAGAACTTGTTTAAAAAACAAAATTCTAGTAAATATTAAAAAGTTTTAAGACTCTTTGTTTTGACTCATCAGTTAATTGAACTAATTAACTAGTCAACTAACCTAGCCCGCCTGCATCGCTATGCGAGTAAACTCGTCTGCGAAGCATTGCGGGCAGGACTAACCGCAAAAAATTGTGATTTTTACCCCGTTATTTCTTTAAAAATTTTACGGGGTTCTCTAAATTTAATTTAGAGTATTCAATTGTCAACGTCCTTTGGTAATTTATTAATTGCCAACCCATATTAACATACAAACAAATTATTAATATATTAATACTGGCTAACAATTAGCAAAACCTTGCGCAAATGAAAACAACCAGCCTCGACACTTCTCCTTATGTAAGCTCCAAGGTTGATTGTTTTCTCACTTATAGATATTACGATTTCGTGAAAAAATTTTTTAAGTTGAGGCTTTAAAAGATTGCTTTTTATAATATTTATATTGTATCTTACAAGCTAGCAAAATTTTTATTTACTGTCAAGGAAAAAACTGCCGAAGCGGCAAGCTTTCTCTGTTAATGACTAAAGATTTTAAAAAAGGTTGGCAATATAATCTTTTGACAACCTTGCCTTGAGCATTGATTATTCTTCCAAGAAGCAAACACCCGACATCTCCGGATAAAACAACTTTGTTCTGCCAACCTCTTCGTTGTGTTCTCTGATTTCCTCCTCACTGGCACCACACCTCAATAACTTTTGCTTATTTAATCGGAATTACCACTTATCTTTTTCAAACCTTCCAAGCCATGTTCATAAAACATAACACCTCTCCTTCAATCTATTAAAGAACATTTATGTTTACTTAAACAAAAAATTAAATTAACTTTAACTTCTAGTTAGCAAAATCTATTATTATACCCCTTGAAATATTTTAACTAATCTTGGTAATCTTATACTCTACTTTCTTGCCAGTCGGCAAATTCACTTCCACTTTCTCCCCTACTGCCTTGCCAATAAAGGCTTGGCCGATAGGCGATTCATTGGATATCAATCCTTCGTTTGGCTTGGACTCGCTAGAACCGACAATATGGAAAAATACTGATTTGTCTTTCATTTTTGCCTCCACTCTTGAACCAATATCCACTATTTTTCGCCCAGAATCTCCGCTCTTTTTATTAACCACTTCCGAGGTGCGAATGACATTTTCCAGGTGAATAATCCGGGATTCATTCTCCCGCTGTTCACTTTTCGCCTCTGCATATTCAGCATTTTCGCTTAAGTCTCCTTGCTCCTTGGCCTCCTTAATCGACTTGGCAATGTTTTGCCTGATCTCTGTTTTTCTCTCCTGAAGCTCTTTCTTTAATTTTTCAAAACCTTCCTTTGTCAAATATTTCATTTGTTTTCAAATAATATTTACTTTTTATTTAAATCTCTCTGAATATGAATTTAAAACGTAGCTGATATTATATATGATTTTTTAGGAATGTCAACAACATCAGACATTGCGCGTTTTAAATAGTTGAGTCATTTCAAATAGCAAAGCACCACATACTGCTTCCTAAGAACCAATAAAAAAACGAGTCACCATTCTGGCTGACCCGTTTCTTATTCTTTTATTAAATTAAAGCAGCACATCCTTTCCAGTTTTAGATTTTTTCCATCTAAAACATGAAATGCCAAAAAACAAAAAAGTGAAATAAAAACTGCAAAAAATAAAAATTATAATATCTTTTTTGAAAAAAAGTGAAAAAACTACAGCAGAAGAAATCATGCCTAACAATGAAACAACAAGCGGAATAAGTAATTTTCCGGGCAAAATTTCTTTGTTTCGCTTCTTTTTTTCTCTTTTGCTTCTTTGGATAATACCACCCAAGAAGATTAATAATTCTGAAAATATAAGAAAAAGCCAGAAAACGAAGATGGCATAGTATAATGCAGAATTTTTCGAAAAGTAATGCGGGGCTATGCCAGTAAAAATAAAAGCCAACGCTCCGACAAAAAAGAAAATCCATAAAGTCCTGCCAAGCATTCTTATTTCCCTCCTTTTCCTCCTCTTTTTTACGCAAGCCTTATTTTCTGCTTATCTAATTTTTGTAAGGATATTTTCCTTCCTTGTACCATTTTATATTCTTGAACAAACAGACACCCATTAAAAAGGCTAAAATCAAGAAAAAGATGGCGGTCACTAATGCTACAAAAGCTTCTAGTGAAAAGCCCTTCAAGGAAAATCTTTCAAAAAAAGATTGTGCCAAAAAAACAAATATCCCACCCATAAATAAACACCAAGTAGCAATAACACCTACCCTTCTCATTTTTTCCTCCTTTTTCATTAAAAAGATTTAAATTTTTTCTCCGTTTTTCAAGGAGCTAGGCCAGAAAATTATAAAAATTCATTTCCAGACCGAATCATTATTTTACCATTTTTTATTAAAAATGTCAAATAAAGTCATTACACCCCCGCCAAAGGCGGTGGCTTGATGAGTGGGGCCGCCTAGAA
>CAYMRZ010000095.1:0-2435 GCA_964393045.1 uncultured Bdellovibrionales bacterium
TGATTACCTAAAATAAAAAAATATTTCATATTCCAATTTTATTTCCATCAAAGAAAAAAAGCAACCTTTTTTGTCGTTGCTTTTTTCGTAGAAAAAACTTTAATGGAGCTGTCTTTTAGCTTCTTTTTTTTCTTCTGCTATTTCTTTAAAATAATTAGCAATAAAAGCTGCTTCGTAGCCAAAATAGTCTAATTCTTCTTCTAATTTTCTAAAGTATTTTTCTGGCGGAATGCCTTTAGATAATTCAGCATCTCCTTGAAAATATTTATCTACTTTTTTTTGCATTTCCCTCTCAAAATCAGAAAGGCGGAGCGCCTCTTTCCTGATCCCCTTTACTCCTTTTTCTGTTTTCTTCACAACTTCCTCCCAAGAACTATTATTTTTATCAAAATTTTTACCCAAAAAACCTTTTTCTGGGTTAAAATAAGCCTCCTTATTACCTATTAGACCTTTGCCCATTTTATTTATTTTTAATAATTAGTCAAGTTTATTTTAGCATAAGTATTGCTTAATTCCAAGATTTTATGTTAGAATAAAAGCAACTTTACGTATATTAAATTTCCGCATTAGTCCGTGTGAAGTCTGCGTAAATATGCGTACAAAAAATAAATTTTTTGTAACAAATTATTAAACTACAAAAATGTTAGATGAAAAAACTTTAGAGGAATTAAAAAACAAACTAACGGAAGAAAAAAAGGAGTTAGAAGGCGAACTAAATAAAATTGCCAACAAAGCCAATGGGGATTATGAAGCTAAATTCGATGATTTTGGAAGAACTGAAGACGATAATGCAGAAGAGGTAGAAAGTTATGCCAATAAAGTCGGCGTAACCGAAACTTTAGAAAAAAAACTGGAAGCTATCGAGATTGCTTTAAATAAAATGGAACAAGGCACCTATGGAATTTGTGAAAACTGCCAAGAAGAGATTCCCCTGGAAAGACTAAAAGCCTATCCAGCCGCTAAAAATTGCATCAAATGCCAACAGTAATAAAAAAAACTGGTTTTGTTTTAGTAATCATTGTTTTTGACCAAATAACAAAATATTTTGCTGAAAAAAATCTCCTTCCAGATTGGGGAGGAGTTTTTGCTTTTGTTTGCAATCCACTTCTATCCTGGGGCATTCCTTTGCAAGGCTTGTGGTTTTGGATTCTATGGCTATTTGCCCTGGGAGGCTTGATTTTTTTAATTAAAAAATTTAACTATAATATTTTTCTTTTAGCCGCGTTGGCCGGCGCTGTTTCTAATCTAATCGATCGGCTATCCCATGGTTGCGTGATTGATTTTATTAAAATAGGAAATTTTCCGGTGTTTAACTTGGCTGATATCTGCATCACTCTAGGCGTTATGTTTTTTATCCTAAGCCAGTTTAGGAATCCTGACCAAAATATGAAAGAGTTTGAAAATTAAGAAATTAAGGATTATTTTAAAATTAAAAATCTTTTCTTTAAATATTCAACTACCCTAACAAGCTAATAAGCTAATTCCTAACAAGCCAACTTAAACGTTTCCCTCATAAACATTTTTCAATCCTAAATCTTTTGCCATTTGGCAAATTTTTTTTATTTCTTCCGGTTCGGTATTGGGCAAATCCTGAAATTTCCAGGAAATCAAAGAAGAAAAAGCGCTGATATGCCAAGGCGTTTCCACTCCTAATTCTTTTTTAATAAACAGAGCTAACTCTTTAAGCATTTTCTTGCTATCTGTGAGCGTAGGTATTATTAGAGTGGTTACTTCCAAATGAATTTTTTTATTTTTTATCTTTTTAGCATTTTCCAATACTACCGAAGCTTTTCCTCCGGTGTATTTTTTATAAAATTTTTCTTCAGAGGATTTCAAATCTATGTTAATAGCATCCAGAAAAGGTGAAATCTTCTCCAAAACCTCATTTGAAAAATAACCGTTGGAAACCCAAATATTCTTAAGTCCATTTTTGCGAGCCAGCTTCATTGTATCTAGCGCATATTCTGCCCAAATAGTCGGCTCGTTGTAGGTGTAGGCAATGGATTGGCAATTATTTTCCTGAGCCGAATTAACCAACTTTTCTGGAGCCACATTCTCTTGATTTTCAAAATATTTCTTTATTACTTTTTCGTTTTTCTGCTGAGAAATATCAAAATTCTGGCAATTAGCACAGCGAAAATTGCAGCCAAAAGTTCCCAAGGACAAAGCATGGGTTCCCGGCAAAAAATGATAAAACGGTTTTTTTTCAATTGGATCAACACCCACCGAAACCGGATGGCCATAAACCAACAAATTTAATTTTCCGTTAATATTTTTTCGCACCCCACAAATTCCCGTTTTTTCTGGTTTTATCCGGCAAAAATGATGGCAGGCTCGGCACTGCACTAAATTATTTTCTTCTTTTTTATAAAACAAACATTCTTTCATTGTTTTATTTAGCGATTTTCAGCGGTCCAACCGCTTTAAAGCGGTTG
>CAYMRZ010000096.1:0-2225 GCA_964393045.1 uncultured Bdellovibrionales bacterium
TTTTCTAGTCGCACTAGTGAAACTAGTGGATTACCTTTTGGGAAATGCTATTTAACAACAAGTTGTTTTTTATTTTAAATAAAATTTTTACTGCTATTGTTGATCAGGCGCAGGGGCAGCTTTTTCTTTTTTACCGCCAGCCAATAAGCTGAAGGAATAAACTGCGGAAAGCCCAACTAAAATATAAACCAGGCTAGCTAGAATTCCGCCTCCCAAAATGGCTTCTACTAAGTCAAAATTAAAAGCTCCTACCAAGCCCCAATTCAAGCCTCCGACTATCAGAAGAATTAAAGCGATCATGTCTAAAGTGTTCATTTTCTTCATGTTTCCACCTCCTTCTATTTTAAATTTTAATTTTTTTGTTCTTCGGTAGTGATTACTACAATCCCAGAAAGTTTTTATTTGCATCATCCGATTAAAAAGTTAACGGGTTAAAATGTTAAAATATTTTAAAACTATCTTGTAAGTTTTTTGTTTTTTATCTTTTTTTCTAAATAACCAACGAAGCCTCAAATTTTTCTATCTTCATATTCATTTAACTTTTTAATTGTCAGATTGTCCAGCATTGTTTATACTTTTTAAATTTCATCTGGATAAAATATTCTAATAATTTTATGCTCGCTACGCTTTAAACAGTTTATCCCTTCGTATGATTGGGGCACGCTCAGGCAAAGCCGGAGATTTTTGCTGATAATTAAAAAACAGAACTAAGGAAATGCAGCTCTGTTTTTTTTATTTAATTTTTGTTTCTATTTTTTTCGATTTGTATATTTGGTGTGCAACAATGCTTCCGCCTTTTTACTGCCCGGCTCTTCTAAAAATTCTTTATAGACTTTCTGCACTGCTTCGTTTTCATGAGATTTGCGCACTGGCAGATCTTTATCCCGCTGATAAATAGCTTTCATTCTTTGGGCACGAATTTGGTTGTTAGTAGGAATCGGCTGGCCGCCGCCTCCCAAGCATCCGCTCGGACAAGCCATCACTTCCACAAAATGATAACCACATTTGCCTTCATCCAAATCTTCCATGATTTTTTTAGCATGGCCGATCTCGTGAGCCACTGCTACTCTCAGTTTCACTTCTTTAGGAAGGCATTTTGATTTGGGAATAACAATTTCCGCTTCCCGGATCCCTTCTTCTCCCCGCACCTGTTTGAGATCCAAGTCGCCCAATTCTTCACAAGCTAAAGTTTCATAGGCTGTTCGCAAGGCTGCTTCCATCACTCCGCCGGTAGATCCAAAAATTATTCCCGCCCCGCTGTGCACTCCCAAGCTTGGATCAGTTTCGCCGTCCTCCAGGGATTTGAAATTTATTTTTTTCTTTTTTATTAGTCTGGCCAATTCTCTGACCGTCACTACCAAATCAACATCCTTCTGCCCGTCCCGGCCCATTTCTTTCCGCTGGGCTTCAAATTTTTTAGCAGTACAAGGCATTACTGAAATGCTGGTAATGTTTTCTTTGTTAATTTTTTTCTTCTCTGGATAATAAGTTTTTATCAAGGCGCCCAGCATCTGCTGCGGGGATTTGCAACTGGAAACATGATCCAGATATTGGGGCCAATATTTTTCCATATATAAAATCCAAGCCGGGCAACAACTGGTAAACATCGGGAGCTTAGGCATTGGAGGTTCGACCTCCTCTTTGGAGGTCGAACCTCCAATTTCTGTAATTCTTTTAATCAGCTCACTGGCTTCTTCCATAATTGTCAAATCCGCTGAAAAACTAGTATCAAAAACCAAATCTGCTCCCAAATTTTTTAAGGCGGTAATTATTTTACCTTCCACGAAACTGCCTGGTGCCATGCCAAATTCTTCTCCAACAGTGAAATGCACTGAGGGAGCAAATTGGACAATTTTCAACTTATCTTCATCAGCTAACAGTTTTTCCAGCTCTTCACTGTTATCTTTTTCAGTGATTGCCGCTGTCGGACAATAGAGGCTGCATTGCCCGCAATAAATGCAATCCAAAGGACGCTCATTGGGAGTGCCGACTTTGGTTTCAATAGACCGGTAATTCATTTCATAGGAATGAATGGATTGAATTTGCTTGCAGGCTTTGATGCAGCGCCGGCATTCAATGCAATATTGATTGTCCCGATAGATGGATGGGTTTTTGTCATCCACTACCCGGTTTTTCAGGCTGTTTTTCAATAATTTCAGCTGTTCCTCGTTTTCAAACTTGGTTAAAGAAGGAATAAAATCATCGGTGTCAATGCCATACTCTTT
>CAYMRZ010000097.1:0-2220 GCA_964393045.1 uncultured Bdellovibrionales bacterium
CTCCGGCGGATTATCATTATTTTTTTTAGCAGTGTTTGCCGGGGTAGCTTGATGAATTTTCTCTTTCCTTGCTGGATTATTTTTTTGCTGGTATATTTTTTTTAGCTTATCTTGCCTTTCTTTTTTTCTTTCACTGAGCGATTGATTCTCCATAATTTTTTGATAATTTTATTATTTATTTTATTTTACCACTAATAATTTTAATTACCAAATTTGAAAAAGAAAATTTATTTGATTGCCCACAATATAAGAAGCGCTTATAATATTGGGTCAATTTTTCGGACTGCCGACGCTTTTAGTGCAAGTAAAATTTATTTAACCGGCTATTCGCCGGATCCTTCACATAAAAAAGTTCTAAAAACTGCCCTGGGGGCGGAAAAAATGGCAGCTTGGGAGAAGAAACGCAACATCTCTGATGTGATTAACGTATTAAAAAAAGATAAAGTGAAGATCATAGTCTTAGAAAATTATAAGGATGGCCAGAAAATTCAAAATTTTAAAATTAAGGAAGACGTGGCAATTATCTTGGGAAATGAAATTCAAGGCTTAAATAAGCGAATTATTAGAAAAGCCGATTTTTGCCTTCAGATTCCCATGTTAGGCGGGAAAGAATCTCTAAATGTAGCGGTGAGCGCTGGCATTGCCTTATATCACTTTAAGTATTTTTCCTAAAATTTGCCGGCTTTTTTAGTTTATGTTATCATCTGAATTGTCATTTGGATTGTCATTCATAATAGTTTTAAAAATAATTATCCGTTATTTATATTTATCTGAAAAACAAAAATGCAAATGAATAGAAAAAAACTGATTATTATAATCACAATATTTTTTTTGGTTTTAGGGAGTGCTTTTTTAATTTTTCTCAAAAGGGATGACCTGAAGAAAAAAACACTTTTTATAAATTCCATTTCTGCTTTCTCAAAGGTAGCAAAACTGCTGCCTATCAAAAATGATACCAAGAAAGAGCTGGAAGCTATTGACGCTTTAACCCAGGCAATCACCAAGGAGGATAATGTTAAAAGGCGTTATCTTTTTTTGCTCCAAAATAATATGGAATTGCGACCAGGCGGAGGATTTTTAGGGCAATATGCAGTAGTAAAAATAAAAAATGGAAAAGTCACCTCGCATTTCATTGAAGATGCTAATTTATTAGATCAGCGGATTGAAGCAAAGATAAAGCCGCCTTACCCTTTTAAGCGAATGATGAGCATTAAAAAATGGAAATTTCGAGATTCTAATTTTTCGCCGGATTTTCCCGCTAATGTAGAAAAGGCAGAATATTTTTACCATTTGGCGGGCGGCAATAGCAATTTTGACGGAGTAGTGGCGGTGAATGCTACAGTCTTAAATGAAATTTTAGAAATAACCGGACCGATAACTTTGAGCGGCACGGAATATAATGCCGAGAATGCCTTTTTAAAGCTAGAAGAGAAAGTTGAAAAAGCTTATATTTATAATGAAGAATTAGATACTCAAAATCGAAAATGGATAATGAAGAAGATGGGCGATATAATAATTCAAAGATTGCAAAAAATAAATAATATTCCAGCTTTAGCTAAAATGATTTTAAATGATTTAAGGAATAAAGATATAATGCTGCATTTTAGTGATAAAAATTTACAAAAATTAGCAGAAGATACGCATTGGGCTGGCACAGTAAGCAAAGACTGGTCTGGCGATTATCTAATGTTGGTTGATGCTAATATGGGAGCCTTAAAATCTGATTATTATATTAAAAGAGAGGTGGAATACAAGGTTGATTTGACTAAACCAAAACCCATTGCCACGTTGAGAATAAATTATCGCCATACTGCAACGCAAGGAGATTGGAGGACTAGCGACTACCATTCCTACTTGAGAGTTTATGCGCCTGAAGGATCAAATTTACTGGAAAGAAAAATGGTGAGTTATCCGAATGTCCAAGAGGATCTTAATAAGACCTATTTTGGATTTATTTTGCATGTATTGATAAACCGCCATACGCAAGTAGAAATAAAATATGAATTGCCGGAGAAAGTTAAGGATGATTATCGGCTGCTTGTCCAAAAACAATCTGGGGTAGGTAATGTTCCAATAAAAATAAAAATAAAAACTGAAGAAGGAGAAACGGAACAACAAGAGATTTTAAAAAAGGACTTAAAATTTGAATTAGAAAAATAACTGGAACAATTTAATAATTTTTTCTTAAAAAATCAGGGCAGACTGTTTTGCCTTGATTTT
>CAYMRZ010000098.1:0-2212 GCA_964393045.1 uncultured Bdellovibrionales bacterium
CTGGGCCGCTGTGAACAAGGACCGATTATAGTGATAAACGGTACTATATTTGAGAAAGTAGATCCGGCTAAAGCGATAGAAATTTTAAGCCAATATGTATAGCAGTTAAAAAGTTAAAAGATTAAAAAGTTAAAATGAATTCTGTTTTTAAAATTATAACCAAAAATTGGGATAAAATAGAGCCTTTTAGTATTGATAGTTATCTAAAGAAAAGTGGTTATCATGCCCTGAAAAAAGTCTTGAGAGAATTCAAACCCCAGGAAGCGATAAAGGCAGTAGCTGATTCCAGGTTGAGGGGGCGAGGCGGAGCTGGGTTTCCCACTGGAAAGAAATGGCAAATTACCGCTGAACAGGATTCTCCTGAAAAATATTTTATTTGCAATTTGGACGAATCAGAACCAGGCACTTTTAAAGACCGGATGATAGCTGAAAAAAATCCCCACCAGCTTATCGAGGGAATATTAATTGGCTGCTATGCTGTTGGGGCGAGAAAAGCTTTCATATATTTGAACGGGTCTTTTTATCAGGTGCGACAAATTTTAAAGACTGCCATAGAACAAGCATACAGAAAAAACATTTTAGGCAAAAATATTTTAGGTGCGGCCTTTGATGTGGATTTGGAGATATTTAACGGAGCAGGCGCTTATATTTGTGGAGAAGAAACGGCGCTTTTGAATTCCATGGAAGGCAAAAGGGGCGAGCCTCGGTTAAAAAGTGTTTTTCCTTGCGAAAGAGGGCTTTTTTGCCGGCCGACAGCAATCAACAATGCTGAAACTTTAGCGAATATTCCTTGGATAATAAATAAAGGATATCAAAAATTCAAGGAGCTGGGCGCAAAAGATTCGCCGGGAACCAAATTGTTTTCCGTGGATGGCTGCATAAAGAATCCAGGGCTTTACGAAGCTCCAATAGGCAGCAGCTTAAAAGAAGTCCTTTTTGAATGCGCCGGCGGTTTAAAGACTGGCACGGAGTTGCTTTTTGTTCAAGTGGGCGGTTCCTCCGGAAGAATAATTACCGCACCCTTCCTGGATGAAGTTCCCAGCTACAGTAAAAAAGCTAAAATTCCTTTGGGACAGGGATCTATTTTAGCTGTAGATAAATTTCAGGATGTCAAAAAGTTAATTCAGGGTTGGGTAAATTTTTTCCAAAGAGAATCCTGCGGCAAGTGCGTGCCTTGCCGAGAGGGGTTGTTTCGCTTGAAAGCGATAATAGAAAGATTGAATTCCGGCGATTTTAATAAAAATGACCGGGAAGATATGAAAAAGATAATCTGGACATTAGACAATACCACCTTTTGTCCTTTAGGAAAATTTTCAGTAACAGCACTGAAAGATGTGATTAGATTAGGGCTGATTAAAGAGTTAAAAGGTTAGAGAGTTAAAAGGTTAAAAAGTTCAGGAATTAAAATATTAAAAAAATAAAAAAACATGAAAATAGAGAAATTCGAAGATTTAGAAGTTTGGAGGGAAAGCTTGGATTTAGCGGAAAAAATATATTTAACTACTAACAGTAATTCAGAATTTAATAAGGATTTTTGTTTAAGAGACCAAATCAGAAGAGCTGCTATTTCAGTTAATTCGAATATTTCTGAAGGATTTGAAAGAAGTAATAACAATGAATTTATTCGATTTCTTAAAATAGCCAAAGGTTCAGCAGGGGAAACCAGGAGTCAATTGTGGGTTGCTTATAAAATTAAATACCTAACTAAAAAAGATTTTGATAATTTATACAAAGAAGTGACAGTTTTATCACAAAAAATCAGAGGTTTTATAAAATATTTAGAGAAAAAGAGAAAAAATAATGAATTTATTAGATAATTTTTTAACATTTTAACCTGTTAATCTTTTAATTGGAAAAATGCAAATCAAGATCAACAAAAAAATATATGACTTTAAAAAAGGCGAGACAGTGCTGGATGTTTGCCGCCGCAACAAGATTCGAATTCCGACTCTTTGCTATCACGAGGATTTATTGCCGGCAGAAGGCGTTTGCCGGCTTTGTTTGGTAAAAACCAATAAACACAAGGAATTGGTGACTTCTTGCCAAACTGAAGCAGAAGAATTTATGGAAGTCGTCACTGAAGATGAAGATATTGAGAGAGCCAGGCTCTATAACTTGGAACTTCTGTGGGCAGACCACCACGGTAAATGCAAAGAGGCTGCAGCACCTTGCGGGCCGTGAGCACACCTCTGTCATGGTTTCTTCTGCTTAC
>CAYMRZ010000099.1:0-1979 GCA_964393045.1 uncultured Bdellovibrionales bacterium
TTTTGTTGAAAAATATTTTCAGAAAGGTTATATTGGAGTTGAGGGGAGACTTAAAGAATATTTCCAATGCAAATTTTAATGAATTTGAAAAGATAGTTCATAGTCAAAAAAATAAACACCAGAGAATAAAAATCAGTAACCTGGAAATAAACCGAAAAGGAAATAAGATATGTATTGCCAAAAAATAAACAATAACCTTAATTAAATGAAAAAATTAGGAAAAAATATTGCCGTTGCTTTAATTATTTTTTTAGTTATTTCCGGCCTGGTAACTCTTTTTAGCCAGCCGGTAGAAAAAGCCGAAGAAGTTTCTTTAAGCAAATTAGCGCAACAAATCAATGAGGGCAAAGTAAAAAAAATTAATGTAGAAGGAGAAAAGCTAAAAATTGAATTAGAAGGCGGCGACAAAGAAGAATCCATAAAAGAAAGCGAGAATTCTCTTTCAGAATCTTTAAATAATGTAGGCGTTTCCAAGGAAAAATTGCGAGACGTACAGATAGACATCAAAGATGAAAGCGCGGCCAATATGTGGCTGGGGGTAATCGTGCCTTTTGTATTGCCTTTTCTATTTATTGCCTTTTTTATTTGGTTTTTAATGCGGCAAGCTCAACGGGGAAACAATCAGGCGATGACTTTTGGATCTAGCCGGGCTAGAATGTTAATGCCTACTAAAAACAAGAAGGATAAAATAACTTTTAAAGATGTCGCAGGCGCCGAAGAATCCAAGGAAGAACTGCAGGAGGTGGTAGAATTCCTGAGCCATCCGCAAAAATTTTTAAAATTGGGAGCTAAAATTCCCAAGGGTGTTTTGCTTTTAGGCCCTCCCGGTACAGGAAAAACTTTAATGGCGAAGGCCGTAGCAGGAGAAGCTAATGTGCCATTTTTTTCTATTTCCGGGTCAGAATTTGTGGAAATGTTTGTAGGCGTAGGCGCATCCAGAGTGCGCGATTTATTCAAACAAGCTAAAAAAAATGCGCCGGCCATTGTTTTTATCGACGAGATAGATGCTGTGGGTCGTCATCGAGGAGCCGGCTTGGGGGGCGGCCATGATGAAAGAGAGCAAACCTTGAATCAAATTTTAGTTGAGATGGATGGCTTTGACACTACCACTAATGTAATAGTCTTAGCGGCTACTAACCGGCCGGATGTTTTGGACCCGGCGCTGTTGAGGCCAGGGAGGTTTGATAGAAGAGTAACCATTGATAGCCCGGACATAAAGGAGAGAGAAGCGATATTAAAAATTCATGCCCGGCAAAAACCGTTAGCTAAAGAGGTTAACTTAAGGCAAATTGCTGAGAGAACGCCTGGTTTTTCTGGAGCTGACCTAGCCAATCTTGTAAATGAAGCAGCTATTTTAACAGCTAGGAGAAATAAAAAAAATATTACCATGGAAGAGCTGAGAGAGGCGATTGAAAAAGTACTTTTAGGCCCTGAGAGGAGAAGCCATATTCTTACTAAAAAAGAAAAAAAGGTTACAGCTTTTCATGAGTCTGGGCATGCCTTAATTGCTTCTAGTCTATCCAATGCTGATCCGGTTCAAAAGGTTTCCATTGTTTCTAGGGGAGGGGCAGCAGGCTATACTTTGAATGTTCCCAAAGAGGATAAAACGTTGCATTTTAAGTCTTATTATATAGATCAACTTTCCGTGCTTTTAGGGGGGTATGTAGCGGAAAAAATGATTTTTAACGAGGTAACCACTGGAGCTTCTAATGATTTAGAGAGAGCCACGGAGCTGACCAGAAAATTAGTTACTAAATTCGGCATGAGTGATTTAGGACCAGTAACATATGGAAAAAATCAAGAAATGGTTTTTCTGGGGAAAGAGATCCATGATGAAAAAAATTATTCCGAAAAAATTGCAGAAAAAATAGATGAAACAGTGGTTGAAATCATTAACACTGCGCTTAATCGCAGCCGGGACATCTTAGAAAATAAAAAGGATTTATTAAACAAGCTTTCTCTCGAATTATTAGAAAAAG
>CAYMRZ010000100.1:0-1829 GCA_964393045.1 uncultured Bdellovibrionales bacterium
TTATATTGTTAAGATTACTACTAACATACAAATCTATTACAAATTTACAAATAATAAAAAGATGATATTATATTAATCAATAATAAGTAACTAGCAATTAGTGGATATTTTTCAATCAATAATCCTGGGATTAATTCAAGGATTAACTGAGTTTTTGCCGATTTCTTCTTCCGGGCATTTGGTTTTAATGCCTTGGTTTTTTGACTGGCAGGATCCAGGATTGGTTTTCGATGTGGCTTTGCATTTTGGCACCTTGTTGGCAGTGCTGGTTTATTTTGGGAAAGATTATTGGGGAATAATAAAAAGTGCTTGTGGTCTAAAAAGCAAAAAACAAGGGCGCAAGAAACTCGCCTTCACTAAAGCTTTAGCGGGCAGGCAAATAAATTCTAAATCCCAAATTCAAAATAATAAAAACAATTATTACCCCAAGGTTTTTCTTTGGTGGTTGGTATTGGCAACGATTCCAGGAGCTTTGGCCGGCTATTTTTTGGAAAATTATGCCGAGACTGTTTTTCGCTTTCCTCTAATTACTGCCGGAGCGTTGTTTGGGGCGGGCTTAATTTTATATTTGGCAGACAGATTTACTGCCAGTGCTAAGCACAGAAATTTTAAAAAACTTGGTTGGAGAAAGGCTTTAGTTATCGGCTTGGCCCAGGCAGTAGCGATTATTCCCGGCATCTCTCGCAGCGGAGCCACGATTACCGCTGGATTGTTTCTGGGCTTGAATCGAGTAAGTGCGGCAAGATTTTCTTTTATGCTCTCCGGCCCGGTTATTTTCGGCGCTAGCCTGTTGAAGTTTCCTGATTTTGTTGCCAGCGGTTTGAATTTAGCCAATATTTTAGGAATTTTGGCGGCGGCGGTAAGCGGTTATTTAGCCATTGCCGGATTAATAAAGTTTGTGGAAAAGGTAAGTTATAAAATATTTTTCTGGTATCGGGCTGTGTTAGCTTTAATTATATTGTCGTTGTATTTTTTGAAATAATCCATTGTTGAATTGTTTCATTGTTAAATTGTTAAAAAAGTTAGAAAGTTTATAAAGTGAAGAAAGTAAAGAAAGTGAAGAAAGTAAAGAAAGTTTTTAAAGTTTGTAAAATAAAGAAAGCTGAAAAATTAAAAAGTTAGAAAATTAAGATGTTGAAAAAGAAAAAGGCGTTAATTTTGTTTTCCGGAGGATTAGATTCAATGTTAAGCGCAAAGATTTTAGAAAATTTAAATTTTTCAGTAACTGGGCTGGTCTTCACCAGTTATTTTTTTAATGCCGAGCAAGCCAAAAAATCAGCCAGTCAAATAGGATTAAAACTAATTAAAAGAGATTTTAGCAGGGCGCATTTGGAAATAATAAAAAATCCCAAATATGGGAGAGGGGTGGCGATGAATCCCTGTATTGATTGTCACGCCTTGATGTTAAAAAAAGCATATGGGATTTTTAAAGAAAATAAATTTAACATTCTAGCTACTGGAGAAGTTTTGGACCAGCGGCCATTTTCCCAGCATCGGAGAGCGTTTGCCAATATAGAAAAAATAACTGACTTGGAAAGAAAAATCCTGCGTCCATTGAGCGGGAAGTTATTGCCAGAAACTGTTTATGAAAAAAAAAGGCTAGTTGATAAAAAAAATTTAGAAGATATTCAGGGACGCAGCCGGATAGCGCAAATGAAATTAGCAGAAAAATTTGGGATTGAAAAATATCCTACGCCAGCCGGCGGGTGCCTTCTAACCGAGAAGGAATATTGTGAAAAGCTAGAAAAATTGTTGAATTTCAAAAAAGATTTAAGTAAACAAGACTTTGAATTATTGAAAATCGGCCGGCATTTTTGGCTGGACAAGCA
>CAYMRZ010000101.1:0-1798 GCA_964393045.1 uncultured Bdellovibrionales bacterium
GATTATTAGTCTAAGTTTAACACTTGTACAATTAATTTATAGCATTATGAAAATTGAAATTCATAGGGCGACAGAAGAAGAAAAACAACAAGCTCAAAATTGGGAAACCTGGCAAAAAGAAGTTTCAGAATTTCCTTGGAGCTATGATCAAAAAGAAACCTGCCTAATTCTCAAGGGAAAAGCAGAAGTGCAGGCAGAAGACGGAGAAAAAGCGGAGTTTGGCGCTGGGGACTGGGTAGTTTTTCCTGCCGGTCTTTCTTGCACCTGGAAAATAACTGATAACTTGGAAAAAAAATATAAATTCGGAGAATAAAAAGTTGATTTTTAATAAAAAAAATTCTTTAAAATAATTTGCTTGAATAAAGCAGATTATTTTGTTATGATAGTTTTGTTTTAAAAGCCACCTTAGCTCAGTTGGTTAGAGCAACTGTTTTGTAAACAGTAGGCCGTCAGTTCGAATCTGACAGGTGGCTCCTGCAATATCAATCGGTTATTTGTCTTTTGGTAAATAAAAAGCAACTGTTTTGCTCGCCTGCAACGCTATGCGTTAGCATTTCGGGCAGGCCTGTCTGCCGGTGAGGCAGATAAACCCGCGGAGATTCATTTTTCGATAGTTTGAGAATTATCAGCAGTCCCGCTTTTATAAGAAAAGAAAAAACCCAGGGCGATTACTAAAAGGGGGAGAGAAATAGTAAGCAGACTGGCTAATTGTTGATAAGTTTTAAAGAAAAAAGTGAATAGAAAAGCCAGGGCAAAAAAACAGACTGCACCGATTAATTCTTTTTTCCAAGCGATAATAACTATAACCAAAAGGATGAAACTGGGAAGCAGATGCATAAAAAGTGCAATTAAAATTTCCGGGAATCCATAGCTTTCCGCAAAAACATCTAGGGTGAAAAGACTAATGAAGACTACATACAGAATTGAAAAAATTCTTGGTGTCCAATAAACTATTTTCCGGGATTGCTTCATTGTCAAATCGTTAAATCATTAAAAAGAGATATTCCGATTATATCATTCAAATTAAAATAAAAAAAGCAAAACCCCATTTTTAAAAGTGGGGTTTTGCTGTATGGCTGGTTAAACTGCGCAATTTTTAACCAGCTTTTTGAATTAACTTTAAAAGTTATTCGGGAGTATTTTCGTTCTTGGGTGCTCGAGCTTCATTAACAACGATATTTCTTCCTTTGAAGTCCTGGCCGTTTAACTCACTTATAGCTTTTTCCGCTTCTTCATCTTTTTCAAAAGTGACGAAGCCGAAACCGCGGGATCGGCCGGAAAATTTGTCGTTGATAATTACTGCTTCTTCAATGGCGCCGTACTGGGAGAAGAAATCTTTCAATTCTTCATCAGTAGCGGACCATTCAATGTTCCCAACGAATAGTTTTTTTGGCATTCACTAAATCTTTAAATTTTATAGACCTTTTAGGCGTAATTTTTGTTTGTTCTTATGTAAAATGAGCTAAATTGCGCATCTTTAGCAATTTTTTACTTTGAGAAAAACGAAAACTTACAGAAGATATTGTAAAATAATTTATTTATAAATGCAAATGCTTTTGTTAAAAATTTGATTTTTTTGGTATTTTAGCTTTTAAAGGTTTTTAAGTATTTTCCAAGTTGTAATTAGAATTCATCATAATTAAGAGAATAGCAAGAGAATAATATTAGAAAAAGAAAAAAGCAGGATATAATTTACTCCTGCTTTTTAGGTTGTAGAGATAATTTCATTTTTTAAGCCAAGGCCATGAATTTATTTACCAACTTTCCGAGTTTTTCCAGCTCTGCTTCCGTAAAACTT
>CAYMRZ010000102.1:0-1729 GCA_964393045.1 uncultured Bdellovibrionales bacterium
AAAAGAACAACAAAAACTTTCAAGAAAGTCTTTTGTTGAAAAGGAAATACAAGGGCCGGTTTAAATTTTTTAATTTCCCTTTCCCTTTCTACAATTAATCTTACTGCCACTGACTGGACCCGGCCAGCGCTGAGTCCCTTGCGAATTTTTCTCCAGAGAAAAGGGGAGAGTTTATAGCCAACCAATCTGTCCAGGGCTCGGCGGGCCTGTTGGGCATCTACTAAATTCATATTAATTTCTCTGGGATTTTTTAAAGCTCTTTCGATGGCTGATTTGGTGATTTCGTGGAAAGCGATCCGATCTATTTTTTTATTTTTTAATTTAAGCGCTTCAATCAAATGCCAAGAGATGGCTTCTCCCTCCCGGTCTTCATCAGTAGCCAGAACAATTAGATTTGATTTTCTGGCATATTTTTTTAATTCGTTTAAGTTTTTTTTGGCTTTATCTGGAATAACATAAGTAACTTTAAAATTATTAGAAGTTTCCACTCCCAATTCTTTCTGGGGCAGGTCCCGAACGTGGCCGTAAGAAGAAAGCACTTTAAATTTTTTGTTATCCAGCATTCTGGATATAGTTTTAGCTTTAGTAGGGGATTCGACGATGACGAGATTCATGGGATAAATAGTTAAAAAATTAGAAAATTAAAAAGTTAAAATATTCATTTCTATTTTAACCAAAATTCAATTCCTGACAAATTTATTTCCCGGGACGCTTTTAATAAAACCTTTTAATTCCATTACAGAAAGCCGCTGGGAAATTTCAGATGGGGTAAGCTTGCATTTTTTAGAAATCATATCAATGTGGGTTGGCTCATAGCTGATAGCATTGTATATCTTTTCTTCTGTTTTGTCATCAAATTTCTTTTTTTGTTCAGTTTGGCCATTGTAAATGAAATTTAATTCTTCAAAAATATCTTCTGCTCGGGAAACCAATTTAGCACCTTTTTTGATCAGGCTATTAGTGCCAATTGACTGGGGAGAAAAAATATTTCCCGGAATAGCGAAAACTTCCCGGTTTTGCTCCAAGGCGTAATTAGCGGTTATTGAGCTGCCGCTCTTTTCCCCGGCTTCTACGATGAGTGTTCCCAGGGAAAGTCCGCTGATAATGCGGTTTCGAGCTGGGAAAGTGAATCTATTAGCGGAAAAGTTAGGAGGATATTCAGAAATAATCAGGCTCTCTTTGTCGAGAATTTCATTAAAAAGCTGGAAGGATTGGTTTTTTATATTTTTTTCTCCCAGGCCGCTGCCTAAAACAGCGATAGTCTGGCCATTATTTTTTAGAGTTTCCTTATGGGCAAGCGAATCTATGCCTAAAGCCAGGCCGCTGGTGATAATTAATTCCGTTTGCACTAAAGGCGGAATAATTTTTTCTATTGCCTGCTTTCCGTAAAAAGTAGGAAGCCGCGAGCCGATTATTGCCAGCTGTTTTTTGCTTAATAAATCCTTGTTTCCTTTATAAAAAATAACAAAAGGCGGGGAGGGGATATTTTTAAGCTGTTCCGGATAGTCCTTGCTATTAAAAGCAATCATTTTGATATTCTCCCTGGCCATTGCCTCCCATTCTTTTTCTGGATTTATTTCCTTCTTTTTTTGCATAATAAAATCAGCAGTTTTTTCGCTGATGCCGCCTTTAATAAATTTATCAACTTGTTGATAATGCCAAGCCTCTTCAAAAGAAGAAAAAGCGCCGGCTATTTTTTTAAAACCAGCTGGCCCTACTTTTTCAATTA
>CAYMRZ010000103.1:0-1674 GCA_964393045.1 uncultured Bdellovibrionales bacterium
ATAATAGTAAAAATTTTATTCTTCCAAATTTTTTGTGTATTTACACTCCTTATTGGAGCACCGGGCAGTATTTTTGGCGCCGTAGACTAATAAACTGCCGCATTTGGGGCATTTTTCACCGGTCGGCTTGGACCAAAGGGCAAATTTGCACTTTGGATAACCGGTGCAGCCATAGAAAGTTCGGCCTTTTTTGCTGCGACGCTCTGCAATATCCTTGCCGCATTCCGGGCATTTCACTCCAGTCTTGTTTTCAATTTTTTTAATATTTTTACACTTAGGATAATTAGAGCAGCCCAAAAACATGCCATAAGGGCCGTTTTTCACTTCCATCTTGGCGCCGCATTTTTCACAGATGATGTCGCCCTTGGCGTTGCCCTCTGATTTTTTAACTTCTTTTTCAATTTTTTTGTCTTCGGCGCTTTTTTCCGTGTATTTGCAATCCGGATAGTTGGTGCAGGCAATAAATTTCCCAAAGCGCCCGAATTTTTCTACTAGCTCGCTGCCGCACTCCGGGCATTTGCGGTCTAGTTTTTTTTGAAAATCTTCTTTTTTCACTTGTTTTCCTTTTTTTACTAAATTTTCTTTGAAGGGTTTATAAAATTCTTCCAAAACTTTTTGCCACTTTTTTCCGCCTTCGGCAATCTCATCCAAATTATTTTCCATATCAGCGGTAAATTTATAATCAACAATTTGTTTAAAATGTTTTACTAATAAATCATTAACCAAAAAAGCAATTTCAGTGGGAAAGAGTTTTCGATTTTCATCCTTTTCAACATAGCCCCGGTCCTGAATAGTAGAAATAGTCGGGGCATAAGTAGATGGCCGGCCGATGCCGTTTTCTTCCAGAGCTTTCACCAGGGCGGCTTCACTGTAGCGGGCCGGGGGTTGGGTGAATTTTTGTTCGCTTTGTATTTCTGCTAAGGTTAAAGCTTCTTTTTCTTTTAATTTCGGCAGCAAGTTGTCCTCATTATTTTTGCCGATAAGTTTCAGATAGCCATCAAATTTGATGATGGAACCACTGGCTTTTAAGGTATAATCAGCAGGCTTACTTTTGGCGGAAATTTCTGCGGTGGTAGAATCAAAAATAGCACTGGCCATTTGGCTAGCCACCGTCCTTTTCCAAATTATACTGTACAATTTATATTGTTGGGGATCTAGGAATTTTTTAATCGATTCTGGGTTTTTTTCTAAAAAGGTTGGGCGAATGGCTTCATGGGCTTCTTGGGCGCCCTTGGATTTATTTTTATAAAACCTGGGTTTTTCCAGGGTATATTTTTGGCCGAATTCTTTCTTGATTTCTTTTTTGGCGGAACTTAAAGCTTGAGCGGAGAGATTAAGCGAGTCAGTTCGCATATAGGTGATTAAGCCGACAGATTTTCCATTTTCCAGGGTAACCCCTTCGTAGAGTTGCTGGGCAAGCCGCATAGTTTGTTTGGCGGAATAACCAAAAAAACTGTTGGCTGCCTGTTGGAGAGTAGAGGTAGTGAAGGGAGGGGGCGGATTTTTAGCCTTTTCTTTTTTGATAATTTTCTCTACTTGATACCTGGAATTTTCCAGGCCTTTTTTGATTTTATCTGCTTGTTTTTTATTTTTAATATCCATCTTTTTCAGGGTTTTATTTTCCTGCTTCCAAAGCTTGGCAAAGAATTTTTTCTTGGTTTTATTTTCCAAATT
>CAYMRZ010000104.1:0-1653 GCA_964393045.1 uncultured Bdellovibrionales bacterium
GCAAGAATGTTGGAATGTTATTTCTTAATAAAGAAAAATAGCTTAAGTTTTTTTTGATAATTTTATCAAAAAAAATATCCATTAAAATTGCAATTTAATAGATAATAAAACGCTCTTAGTTTAGTTTTAAACCGAGAGCGTTATTTGTCGTATATAGCGATTTATTTTTGGGAATAGGAGGTATTTTTTATTACTTCTCCTATTCCATGAGAATTGTTACGGGAAACTATCGCTACAACGGCGCCGCGAAGGGCAGTATTTTGGAGATTTCTACAGATTTTTTTTGCTACTGCTTCATCTCCCTTTCGAATTTTTTCAAACATATCCATATCCATATCACACTCCTTTTTTAGAAAAATTCAGCTATTTCTCCTATATTACAATTATAAATCCTTTTTATTTCTTCGCAATACAAAGGATCGGAAGTCAGGAGGCAGGCCACATAAAATCCACGAGCATTAGGCCTTTTTTCTAATATCCATTCAACTTTCCTGATAACCTCTTCATTCCTCTCTAGTAATTCCAGCGGCTCAGCCATATTTTCGATTACCAGCAATAAACCGGGGCATAATTTTTCCGCTGATTCCAGAATTTTCAATCTCTCAGCCGGATTTTTTTCTAATTGAGCCTCAGAAACCATTATTGAACTGGCAATGGCTTCCCAAAGTGGGAAGGATTGAATTCGGGGATGCTGAATATCCTGGCCAAAAGCAAGGGATAAAGGATCAAACTGTCTCCCATCTACGACTAGAACTGCGTGAGGTTCTTCGTATAGCAACAGCTCTTCCATAAAAGAGACATCGTTTTTCAAAAAAGGATCATCCCACAGCATTTTGAGCATTAAACTTCTTAAGAGATCTTCCCAAACTTCTCCGAACGCCAGAGAAGTAGAAGGGAAATGCTTCTCAACTATTGTAGCTGCTAAAGCTACTCTTCCTAAGCAACCCTGGGAATCTAAAATTAAATTTTGGTGGCAAATTTCTTGTTGAGTAAAAACCTTGCTCCCAACTGGAATTTGAAATTTTATAGTTTTCAAGGTTTCTAACGGTGTGTCCTTGACTTGAAAATCTAGCCAGGCGGAATTAGAAAGAGCTAGCTCTCTTATTTTTTTTATCGACTCATCCATCACTTTCCTCCTTTATATGGGTATTTAGGGTTTGGATCTAGCTATTAGGTTATTATAAAGTGCGATGATATAGCCTAATTTGAAAAATAGATTATGTCAAGTTGAAATTCTTAAAGCTATAATAAAAAATATCCCAATACCAAGGATATTTTTTCTGAGCGGGTGAGCGGAATCGAACCGCCGTTTTCAGATTGGCAACCTGATGTAATAACCACTATACGACACCCGCCTTCTTTAATAATTTTAAATTTTAAATTAATTTGGGTGCCGGGGGAGAGAATCGAACTCTCGACACAAAGATTTTCAGTCTTTTGCTCTACCACTGAGCTACCCCGGCTTTAAGTTAAAATTTACAACATAGAAAGTTTATCATAAATAATTTAAAAATCAACTCAACCATTTAACTAATTAAACTACTCAACTAATCAACTAATCTGTTATTTCCACCCGGTCTTTTCCCACAATATTCCTTATCTTATTTTCCACCTCCGGGGAGAAATCCACCAAAAAAGAAGTTTCCAATTTTT
>CAYMRZ010000105.1:0-1635 GCA_964393045.1 uncultured Bdellovibrionales bacterium
TTATATCCCTGAAAAAGAAAAAACGCGCATGGGAATTAGTTAATAATATTTTTTCCATTGCTTTGCTGGCTTTGGGGGGAGTAGCTTTAATAATTTTTATTTTTGCCCCTTATTTAGTCAAGTTGATAACTTTTGGCTTTGCTCCGGAAAAACAAGCCTTGGTGGCCGAACTCACGCGCATAATGCTTTTGAGTCCCATCCTCTTGGGTTTTTCAGGCGTTTTAGGCGGGATATTAAATTCTTTTAAAAAATTTTTCTTTTATTCCTTGGCGCCCATTTTCTATAATATCGGGATTATAATCGGAGCGATTTTTTTTGCCGAAATTTGGTGGATTCATGGCTTGGCCTGGGGCGTAGTTCTGGGGGCTTTATTGCATTTATTAATTCAATTGCCAGAGGTGATCCGCTGTGGATTTAAATTTCAATGGAGCTTTGATCTTAAGAACAAAGATTTCAGGAGAGTAATAAAGCTAATGATTCCCCGAAGCATGGGCTTGGCGGTTACCCAAATTAATTTTTTAGTGGTTACTATTCTGGCATCCACCCTGGCTGCCGGAAGTTTGGCAATTTTTAATTTAGCTAATAATATTCAAAGCGTGCCGCTGGGGATGATCGGCATTTCTTTTGCAGTAGCCGCCTTCCCCACCCTTTCCGCTTACTGGTCCAGGGGCAGGCAAAAAGACTTTATTCTTAATTTTTCCAAAACTTTTCGCCAGATTGCTTTTTTTATCATTCCTTTCTCGGTCGTTTTTATTGTCCTGAGAGCGCAGATAGTCCGAGTAGTTCTGGGAAGCGGGAAGTTTGACTGGGAAGATACCATTTTAACTTTTCAAGCCTTGGGAATTTTTTCTTTATCCCTTTTTGCACAGTGCCTTATTCCATTATTGGCTCGGGCTTTTTATGCCATTCAAAACACGAAGGTGCCTTTTTTTACCGGCCTTTTTTCCGAGGCTGTTAATATAACGCTGGCTTTAATACTTATCAATTATCTTCAGGATTCAAAAATTATCGGCTTGGTTTGGGCTTTTTCCATATCAACCATTATAAACATGTTTTTACTTTTGTTTATTTTAAAAAGAAAATTGGGAAATCTAAACGAAGAAAAAATAGTCAGCACAGTTTGGCGGGTTTTAATAGCAGCCCTGGCCATGGCGGTGGTAATGCAGATTTCCAAGTATTATATCAGTTTTGTAGTGGATATGGATAAATTTATCGGCGTATTTACTCAATTAGCAGGCTCTTTGGCAGTAGGGGCAGGAATATTCTTGCTGGTTGGAAAAATTCTCAAGATTAAAGAATTGAAAACAATAAGCGATATAATCAGAAGAAAAAAAAATAACACCGAAGGTTTCGGTGGATGAGGATCGGGATGAAATAAGCGGGATATAAATTATTTTAATCTAGAAAATCCTAGAGTTTAACTCTAGGAGAAAACTTCGAGTTTTTTACAAAAAATAGAGGCCTCTATAGAGGCCTCTATTTCATTACTAGCAAAAACCTCCGGTTTTGCTGGAGTGTGTCCCAACCATATGAGGGAATAAACTGTTTAAAGCGCAGCAAGCATAAAACAATAAAAAAATAAAAAACCACCCCTTAAGTCCCCTCCTCAGATGAGGAGGGGAAACAGGGGAGGTT